>NZ_QTPU01000025.1:0-128042 GCF_003857805.1 Burkholderia sp. Bp9099 | reverse complement strand
CAGGCCGGCGGCCAGATGATCAGCGTCGCGCAGCTGTTCTGCGAACTGCAGCGCGACTGGGCGCGCAGCGCAACCGTCCCCGCGTTCATCAACCTGTTCATCGAAACCGGCGGCACCGCGGGCATCCAGTTCTCGTACGACAAGAGCTGATTGCCGCACGTCCGCAAGCGCCGCGCTCGCGGCGCGAACCCGGCCCGCGTCGCAGCCGCCGGCGCGCGTTGCGCCACATGAACTACCCCGCCCGGGCCGGCCCGGGCGGGCACCCGCGATACCTAAACCACGTGGTAGCTTGCCGGCGGATACGCCGCCTCCAGCGCGGCCCTGAGATCCGCGTCGGACGCCGTGGTCGACGTGAAGACGGCCGTCGTGGTGCTCGCGGTGTAGGCCAGCGTCACGGCCCACGTCGGATGGTCCTCGTTGAGGTTGTCGCGCGTGGCTTGCGCGCCGAACGCGCTCGGGCCGCTGTCCGAATTGAACCCGTAGACTGAAATGGTCGGCATGGCATGTCCTTGTCGGTTGGTTGGGGAACGCCGCCGGCACGCGCCGGCGACCTGCCCAGCGTAGGCGCCGCGCACGCGGGCAGGAATGTGCCGAAGGTCATGGCCGAAGGCCCGTGACGGGCCGTGCGATACCGGTTTTCCCAGCTCCGCCTCGCCCTCATGCACTCTCACGCACCCTCGATGCCGCACCGCGCGCCGCCATCGCCGCGACGCCGCCAGCCGTGTTCGCGGATACGTGATTCAATGTCATTCGAACCGGCGTCGCACGCTGCCGCCACGGCGCGCGTCGCGTCCCCCTCGACCGACCTTCACGAAAATCCCATGACGAACCCTGCAGACATCAAGGCGCTCGTTTTCGACGTGTTCGGAACGATCGTCGACTGGAGAAACGGCGTCGCGCGCGAAGCCGCCACGTTCCTGGCGCGCCACGCGCCGGATCGCGATCCGTTCGAATTCGCCGATACGTGGCGCCGCGAATATGCGCCGTCGATGGAGGAAATCCGCAGCGGGCGCAGGCGCTACGTGCGGCTCGACGTGCTGCACCGCGAGAACCTGGTGCGCACGCTCGACCGCTATGGTATCGACGGCGTGCCCGACTCGGAGATCGACGCGCTCAACCTCGCGTGGCACCGGCTCGATCCGTGGCCCGACTCCGTCTCGGCGCTGCAGCGGCTGAAGCGGCGCTACGTGATCGCGCCGCTGTCGAACGGCAACATCCGGCTGATGGTCGACGTCGCGAAGCACGGCGGCCTGCCGTGGGACGCGATTCTCGGCGCCGAAGTCGCGCACGCGTACAAGCCGTCGCCGAGGGTCTATACCGAAGCGGTCGAGATCCTCGGTCTCGAGCCGGCCGAGCTGTGCCTGGTTGCCGCGCACAATGGCGATCTGGCCGCCGCGCGGCGACTCGGGCTCGCCACCGCGTTCGTGCTGCGGCCGACCGAACACGGGCCGAACCAGACGACCGACCTGAAAGCCGACGACGCGTGGGACTTCGACGTCAAGGACCTGAACGAACTCGCGGATCGGCTCGGTTGTCCGGGTTGAGTGCCGGCTGCTAGACTCCGCACTCCGACCACATTCAGCCCCGGCCTATGTCGTCATCCCTGCGTCTGGTAGCAGGCAAGCTCACCGCGATGCGCTTTCTGGAGCGTCCCGATCGGGAGGACGCTGCGCGCCATCAGATGCCGCCCGTCGATCCCGAAGCCCGGAAGAAATCGCTCGGCTACCGGTTCACGCACTACGTGGTGCCGATTGCCGCGGCGCTCACCGGCAACGGTGCCGCCGCCAATGCGCTGGTGGTTCAGCAAGCCGACGAAGACCTCGCCCTGGCCAGCTTGAACGCCGCGGCCGACAAGGTCGAGCATCCGGCGACATGGTCGTATGCGAATATCCGCGGCAGCAAGACCTTTGCATCGGAAAACGCCTACGTCACCGTCGGGAAAAACGGCAGGATCCTGTTCGCGAAGCTCCCGGTCGAAATCGAAATCGGCGGTGACACGTACCGCGGCTTCCTCGGCGGACAGTGCTTCGACGTCGGCGACGACGTCGTTGCCGTGGTCGATCGCCGAGGCCGCCTGCTTGCGCTGTCGTCTCCGGACCGCCGCCACATGGTCATGGATCACACGTGCGGCGACACCGGGTTGGCCGGGCTGACGCATACGCTCTGGCTTGCGTGGAAATGGATGTTCATCGGCATGACCTGTTTCCTGATCCCGCTCATGCTGCTGGGCATCTGGACCAGCGACAGCGGATTTTCCGATCCGACGCTCGTCGTTCTCACGCTGCTCGGCGGACCGTTCGCATTGGGCGTCATGCTGGCACTGCTCATCGGCGTGCGCCTTGCATGGGCGGACTGGCTGCCCGCGTGGCGCGTGTCGCGCATCCTCACTGCATTGGGCCGACCGGACCTGTGCACGCGCGATTTCGGCGATGCGCTCGACGACGCCGAACGCACCGGGCGATTACGCGACACGGACGTCGGGCGAATCTATTACGCCTAGGCACGCCCAGGCGGCCGGCTGCCTGGCGGCGGCCCCTTCGCCGCGCTCGCGTGACGCCGCCGCGGGTGTGCCGCAACGCGGTGCACCTGGAACCGCGTGAACCCCGACCCGCCCGCTGCGCAAATCACCGCCGCCTCCAGCCCCGCTATTCCGGATCCCCGACGAACCGGAGCCGCTCCGACTCCCCCATCAACAACGCCCGGTTCGCGTCCGCCGCCGCGCGCAGGTAATCCCACAGCGCCGTCACGCGCCGCAGCTTGCGCAGATCCTCGCGACACGTCAGCCAGAAGCACCGCGTGACCACCACGTCGTCCGGCAGCACCGGCACCAGCGCCGGCTGCGTGGCCGCCATGAAGCACGGCAGGATCGCGAGCGCGCCGCCCTGCAGCGCCGCGAACACCTGCGCGATCACGCTCGTCGTGCGTAGCCCGGCCGTCGCGCCGGGCACCGCGCGCTCCAGGTACAGCAGTTCGCTGCTGAACGCGAGATCGTCGACGTAACTGATGAACGCATGCCGCGCGAGATCGTCGGTGCAGGCGATCGGCGGATGACTCGCCAGATAGTCGCGCGTCGCATAGAGCCGCAACTGGTAGTCGCACAGCTTCGTGACCACGTAAGGCCCGCGTTCGGGCCGCTCGAGCGTGATCGCGAGGTCGGCCTCGCGCTTCGGCAGGTTGACGAAATGCGGGACCGGCAGCAGGTCGACCGTCACATGCGGGTGCGCGACGCGAAACCGCGCGAGCTGCGGCGCGAGGAAAAAGCAGCCGAACCCTTCGGTCGACCCGATCCGCACGTGGCCCGACAGCGCCTCGCCGGTGTTCGCGACCTGGTCGCACGCGGACTGCACGGTCGTCTCCATCGCGTCCGCATACGCGACGAGCCGCTGCCCCTCGGCGGTCAGCGTGAAGCCGCCCGAGCGCGACTTGTCGAACAAAAGCGTACCCATCGCGGCCTCGAGTGCGCGAATGCGCCGCGCGACGGTCGTGTAGTCGACCCCGAGCCGCTTCGCGGCCCCGCTCGCGCGCTGCGTGCGGGCGACTTCGAGGAAGAAGCGCAGGTCGTCCCAGTTCAGGTTGCCGGAAACCGGCTCGGTGGCGTGTCGCATCGGCGGGAAAAAAAGCAGGTGTCTCGGGGCCGGGTGCCGATATGCATAAATGCACATCCAACCGGCTTTCTTGTCGGTACATCATGGATCCGCGCATAACTATACTCGACCGTGACCTGCGGACCATGAGCCGCGGGCAATAAATACGGAGACACCATGCAGACGCGATCCACCCTCGATGAGCATGCAGCCATCGCGACGCCGGCGCCCGCCCGCACCGCGCGGCACTACCTGCTGGCCGGCTGGGCCAGCATGGCCGGCACCACGATCGAGTGGTACGACTTCTTCCTCTACGGCACGGCCGCCGCGCTCGTGTTCAACCGCATCTTCTTCCCGTCGCTGGACCCCGTCGTCGGCACGCTCGCCGCGTTCGGCACGTTCGCGGTCGGCTTCATCGGCCGGCCGATGGGCGGCATCGTGTTCGGCCACTTCGGCGACCGCATCGGCCGCAAGTCGATGCTGATGATCACGCTGCTGCTGATGGGCGTGCCGAGCATGATCATCGGGCTGATCCCGTCGTACGACCGCATCGGCTACTGGGCCGCCGCGCTGCTGATCGCGATGCGCTTCCTGCAGGGGATGGCGGTCGGCGGCGAATGGGGCGGCGCGGTGCTGATGGCCGTCGAGCACGCGCCGAAGGGCCGCAAGGGGCTGTTCGGCAGCCTGCCGCAGACGGGCGTCGGGCTCGGGCTGATCCTGTCGTCGGTCGCGATGGCCGCGGTGGCCGCGCTGCCGGAAGCCGACATGCTGTCGTGGGGCTGGCGCGTGCCGTTCCTCGCGAGCATCGCGCTGGTCGGCCTCGGCTGGTTCATCCGCGCGAAGGTGCCCGAGTCGCCGGACTTCGAGAAGATGCAGCGCCAGGGCAAGGCCGAGAAGTCGCCGGTGACGGCCGCGCTGCGCCGCCATCCGCGCGAGGTGCTGACGATCGTCGGCGCACGCGCCGCGGAGAACACCTGGTTCTACATGGTCGTCACGTTCGCGCTCGCGTATGCGACGCAGCAGCTGCATCTGCCGAAGGCCGAGATGCTGCACGCGATCACGGCCGGCGCGGCGTTGTCGCTCGTCACGATGCCGCTGTGCGGGCATCTCAGCGACCGCATCGGCCAGCGCCGGATGTTCGCGATCGGCCTCGTGCTGATGTGCCTGTTCGCGGCGCCGTTCTTCCTGATGCTCGGCACGCAGCAGACGTCGACCGCATGGTGGGCGATCGTGCTCGGCCTCGGCATCGTGTTCCCGATCCTGTATGCGCCGGAGTCGCTGCTGTTCGCGCAGCAGTTCCCGGCGGAAATCCGCTACAGCGGCATCTCGCTGTCGGTGCAGCTCGCCGGCGTGATCGGCGGCGGCTTCGCGCCGATGATCGCGACGTCGCTGCTCAAGGCCGGCGGCGGCCAGCCGCACTACGTGATCGCGTACCTCGTCGGCTTCGGCGTGTTCGCGCTCGCGTGTACCGCGTTGATGCGTCCGGCGCGTGCGTAAGCATCGGCCCGCAGCGATCCGCATCGCCCCGATTTCAGTTCGACCTGCCGTCCGCCGTGGCCGCACGCGCGACGGACGCAGCCCACGTGTTTTCTTCGCATCACCGTTTCCCGGAGAGTTCCATGAACGCCGCAGTTCCCCAGACCACCCTCGCCCTGCCCACCGCCAAGCTGCTGATCGACGGCGCGTTCGTCGAATCGCAAAGCGCCGAATGGGGCGACATCGTCAACCCCGCGACGCAGGAAGTGATCGGCCGCGTGCCGTACGCGACGCTCGACGAGGTCGATGCCGCGATCGCGTCCGCGCAACGCGCGTTCCAGACCTGGAAGACGACGCCGATCGGCGCGCGGCTGCGCATCATGCTGAAGTTCCAGGACCTGGTGCGCCGCAATCTCGAACGGATCGCGCACACGCTGACGGCCGAGCAGGGCAAGACGCTGCCCGACGCACAGGGCGACATCTTCCGCGGCCTTGAAGTGGTCGAGCATGCGTGCTCGATCGGCACGCTGCAGCAAGGCGAATTCGCGGAGAACGTCGCGGGCGGCGTCGACACCTACACGCTGCGCCAGCCGATCGGCGTGTGCGCGGGCATCACGCCGTTCAACTTCCCCGGCATGATCCCGCTGTGGATGTTCCCGATGGCGATCGTGTGCGGCAACACGTTCGTGCTGAAACCGTCCGAACAGGATCCGCTGTCGACGATGCAGCTCGTCGAACTCGCGATCGAGGCCGGCGTGCCGCAGGGCGTGCTGAACGTCGTGCACGGCGGCAAGACCGCGGTCGACCGTCTGTGCACGCACCCGGACATCAAGGCGATCTCGTTCGTCGGCTCGACGCGCGTCGGCACGCACGTGTACAACCTCGGCAGCCAGCACGGCAAGCGCGTGCAGTCGATGATGGGCGCGAAGAACCACGCGGTCGTGCTGCCCGATGCGCACCGCGAGCAGTCGATCAACGCGCTGGTCGGCGCAGGCTTCGGCGCGGCCGGCCAGCGCTGCATGGCGACGTCGGTCGTCGTGCTGGTCGGCCAGGCGCGCGACTGGCTGCCCGAGCTGGTCGAGAAGGCGAAGGCGCTGAAGGTCAACGCCGGCGCCGAAGCCGGCACGGACGTCGGTCCGGTCGTGTCGAAGGCGGCGAAGGCCCGCATCCTGTCGCTGATCGACGCGGGCGTGAAGGAAGGCGCGACGCTGCTGCTCGACGGCCGCGACGTGAAGGTGCCCGGCTACGAGCAGGGCAACTTCGTCGGCCCGACGATCTTCTCGAACGTGACGACCGACATGTCGATCTATCAGGAAGAAATCTTCGGGCCGGTGGTGGTCGTGCTCGAAGCCGACACGCTCGACGACGCGATCGCGCTGGTCAACCGCAACCCGATGGGCAACGGCGTCGGCCTGTTCACGCAGAGCGGCGCGGCCGCGCGCAAGTTCCAGAGCGAGATCGACATCGGCCAGGTCGGCATCAACATCCCGATCCCGGTGCCGGTCCCCTACTTCAGCTTCACCGGCTCGCGCGGCTCGAAGCTCGGCGATCTCGGCCCGTACGGCAAGCAGGTCGTGCAGTTCTACACGCAGACGAAGACGGTCACCGCGCGCTGGTTCGACGACGACGCGACGACCGGCGGCGTGAACACGACGATCGCGCTGCGCTGATCAAGGAAGCCTGCACATGGAAATCGCATTCATCGGACTCGGCAACATGGGCGGCCCGATGGCCGCCAACCTGCTCAAGGCCGGCCACGCGCTGACGGTGTTCGACCTCGACGCGAACGCGGTCGACGCGGCGGTGCGCGCGGGCGCGACGGCGGCCGCGTCGCCGCGTGACGCGGCCGCCCGCGCGTCGCTGGTGATCACGATGCTGCCGGCCGCGCAGCACGTGCGCGCGGTCTACCTCGGCGACGACGGCGTGCTGGCCGGCGCGCGTGCCGGCGCGACGTTGGTCGACTGCAGCACGATCGATCCGGGCACCGTGCGCGCGGTGGCCGACGCCGCCGCGCAGCGCGACTTCCCGTTCGCCGACGCGCCGGTGTCGGGCGGCACCGGCGGCGCGCAGGCCGGCACGCTGACCTTCATGGTCGGCGCGCAAGGCGCGCTGTTCGAGCGCATCCGCCCGGTACTGCTCGACATGGGGAAGAACGTCGTGCATTGCGGCGGCACGGGCACCGGGCAGATCGCGAAGATCTGCAACAACCTGCTGCTCGGCATCTCGATGATGGGCGTGGCCGAAGCGATGGCGCTCGGCGCCGCGCTCGGCATCGATCCGGCCGTGCTGGCCGGCATCATCAACACGTCGACCGGCCGCTGCTGGAGTTCGGACAGCTACAACCCGTATCCGGGCGTGAACGACGCGGCACCCGCCGCACGCGGCTACTCGGGCGGTTTCGCCGCGAACCTGATGCTGAAGGATCTCGGGCTGGCGACCGAAGCCGCGCGCAGCGCACGGCAGCCGGTGTGGATGGGCGCGCTCGCGCAGCAGCTCTATCAGTCGATGAGCCAGCACGGGCTCGGCACGCTCGACTTCTCCGCGTGCGTGAAGCTGTACGAGGCGCAGCCCGCGTAACGCGGCCGGCGGACGTGCGACGGCCCGCGCTGCCCGTCAACGGCATCGCGGGTCGGTTCACATCCGGAGTAGTGCGGAGGTTACGGCCGCGCGGGCGGCGCGGCGCTTATCCGCGCGGGTTCGACGCGGTCTCGAAGGTCGGATGGCACTCGAACGCGAGTTCGGAGCGCGCGTCGACGCGGCGGCCGCCGGTCACCGACTCCTGCTTCAGGCTCGCGCGCATGCCGCGCTGCGTGCAGTAGTTGGTCGCTTCGTCGACAGCTTTCGCATGGGCGTCGGCCCACGTCGTCGACACGCCGAGCGTGCGCGTCGTCACGGTGAAGACGTTCGGATTCGACGTCGTGGTCACGTCGGAAGCGGTCGAACATGCGGCGAGCAAGCATGCAACGGCCGCGATGGTCAACCCTCGCAGGGATCGAAAAGATAGAGCAATGGACATGGGGGGCAAGCGCGCGTCGATTCGACGGCATTGAGCAACATAGTCGACAGTATGCCTGCCCGATCGCCGGAGATCATGCCCTTTTCAGTGAACACATTGTTTCGAATGGTTAAACGATGGGGTGCTGCCGGCAAGATTTGCGGCCCGCGTCACGCCCGTCGTTGCGCAGCGTGTCGCTTTTCCCGGCTTCTCGGCCGACGCACGGTTTCTGCCCGGCGACCGGCATCGGCCGGCGCGCCGGTCAGTGCGCACGCGCCTGCCGGATTCTCGCCGAAGCCTCCTCCAGGCTTCGCCACGCCGGTTGGCCGGGCGCATAGCGCGCGCGGATGTATGCGGCGAGCTCGGCCATCTGCCGGTCGTCGAACGCGTCGCGGAAGCCGGGCATGTAGCCGAGCCCGTCGGTGGCTGGATGGTCGATCCCGTCGTGCAGCACGCGCAGCAGGTTGTCGGGCGCAGCCTGGCTGACGCTCGTGTTGAGCCCCATCAGCGGACGCACGCCGAAATGCCCGACCCCGCCCGTCTCCGCGTGACAGACCGCGCACGCGGCATCGAACGCGCGCCGGCCGCTCTCGAGGCCGAGCGTCGCGACCGCTTCCGCACCGCGTGCATGGCGGGTCGCCGCGTCGACGGCCACCGCGGCATCGACGGGCGGCGACAGCGACGCCAGATAATGCGCGATCGCCCGGACGTCCGATTCGGGCAGCGCCGCGAGCCCCGCGACGACCGGCGCCATCGGCCCGGCCGCGACGCCGTGCTGCGCGGAGAAGCCCGTGCGCAGGTAGTCGAACAGCGCGCCTTCGGTCCACGGCACCGGCGACGCCGGCGACGCGACGAGCGGCGGCGCGACCCATCCCTCGGCCTCGCCGCCGGCCAGATATGCGCGGCCGCCCCGTTCCGCGCCGAGCGCGTTGCGCGGCGTATGGCACGCGCCGCAGTGCCCGGCGCCGTCGACCAGATACTTGCCGCGATTCCACGACGCGGAGCGCGCCGGATCCGGCACGAACGCCCGCGCGTCGTGAAACAGCCAGTTCCATCCGGCGACGAGGCGCCGCTGGTCGAGCGGGAACGGCAGCTTCGTCTTCGGCGGCGCATGCTTCACCGGCGGCTGCGACATCAGGTATGCATACAGCGCGAGCAGGTCGGGCTCGCTCAGCTTCGCGAACGCGGTGTACGGAAACGCCGGATACAAATGCGAGCCGTCGCGCCCGATGCCTTCGCGCATCGCGCGCGCGAACGCCGGATACGACCATGCGCCGATGCCGGTTTCCGGATCGGGCGTGATGTTGGTCGTGTAGATCGTGCCGAACGGCGTGTCGAGCGCGAGACCGCCCGCATTGGCCGCGCCGCCCGGCGCGGTATGGCAGACCGCGCAATCGCCGGCGAGCGCGATCAGGCGGCCGCGTTCGAGCGTCGCCGCGCTCCACATCGTGCCGTCCGCGCCGCCGGGTGCGACCAGGGCGATCGGCGCCGGGCCCGGCAGGATCGCGCAGGCCAGCCCGATCAGCCCGCCGACGACCCCGCCCGCGCCGCCACCGGCCAGCCAGCGGCGCCAGCGCGATGACGCGCGGCGCGGCGCGCCGGAACGGCGCTCGCCGACATCGGCCGGCTCCGGCCGGGCCAGCGCGTCGCGAATCCGCGCGGCGTCGAACGGCGGCGCGCGAAAACGCACGCCCGTCGCGTCATGCAGCGCGTTCGCGATCGCGGCCGCCGCCGGCGCCACCGCCTGTTCGATCCGTTGCGCGTCGTATGTCGACAGCGACCGGGCGCGACCGACTCCCGGCTCTGCGTCGTCGAACGCGACGAGTTCATGTGCGATCGCATCCGGCGCGACATCGCCGCCGGTCTCGTCATGCGCCGGCCGTGCGGACAGCCGCGCGCCCATCACGCGCGAAATCGCCGCTTCGATCTGCCACGCGGGCAAGCCCGCCATCGACGCCTGCCCGGGCTCGCCCGCGCCCTGCCCGGCGACGACGCGGCGCACCGCGACGTCACCCGTCGCGCGATCGACGTCTAGATCGACGACCCAGGCGGACCAGTGCGGATCGCTGTCGCGGCCGTTGTCGCGGCCCGCGTCCGCGTGCGGGTTTTCGCCTGCGGACGGCGCCTCGAGCACGCCCGCACCATCGAATGCAAAGCCGCGCCCACTGAGGCGGTCCTGCGCCGCTGTATGGGCACGGCCCGTGGCCGGTTCGCCCCACGCCGCGCGTTCGCTGACCATCCGGATGATCTCGCGCGGCCCGGCATCGCGCGACGCATCGAGATGCTGCAGGCGCAATGCGACCGGATCGCGCCGCAGCGCACCGGCCAGTTCGTCGACGAACGACTCGCGCGCGAATGCGTGCGCGTGGCCGGGAATCGCGTGGTGGATGTCGGCCATCTCGATCGACGTCTGCGCATGTCGATAGACGAACGGCGACGACCGAGCCGATGCCCCGCCCTGCGCCGCCGCGCGCCGCGCATCCGGTGTCGTGCCGGCCTTCGCGCGATAGCGCCACGTCGTCATCCGCCCATCGGCAGCGGTCCGCGTTTCGAGCTCGAACGACGCGTGCGCACGCGCATCGCCGATCGGCCATTCGTAGTGTGCGCGGTGCATGCGCGCCGCGTCGTCCGCACGCCGCGCCGAACCGGCCGCCGCTTCATCGCGCCGCACATCGCTCGCATCGGCTTCGGGCTGCGCGGGCACGCTCAGGTCATGCTTCATCGCCGTCGTCCCGCAGATAGCGCGCGGCCCGATGCACCGCGCGGATGATCTCCAGATGCGTGCCGCAGCGACAAAGATTGAAGCGCAGCGCGTCGCGGATCGCCGCATCGTCCGGTGACGGATTACGGTCGAGCAGCGCCTTCGTGCTCATGATCATTCCGTTCAGGCAATAGCCGCACTGCGCGGCCTGCTCGTCGATGAACGCGCGCTGGATCGGATGCGGCGCGTCGCGCGAGCCGAGCCCTTCGAGCGTCGTCACGTCGCGCCCATGCGCGGCGGCCGCCGGCACGACGCACGCGCGCGTCGCCTGAGCGTCGACCAGCACCGTACACGCGCCGCACTGCCCGAATCCGCAGCCGTACTTCGGGCCGTTGAGCGCGCAGTCGTTGCGCAGGACCAGCAGCAGCGGCGCGTCGGGCGCGGCAGCGTCGAACGTGTGCGGCGTGCCGTTCACGCGAAACGCGAGCGGCCGCGACGGGGAAGCGGGATGGGACATGAAGGGATCCGGAATGCGGGGCGCGGGCCGGCAGGCCGTGTTGGGGCCGGCAGCGGGCACGGCCGCCGGCTCGCGACGGGCCGGCGTCGCGCGCAGCGCTCACGTATAACACGCCGAAATGCGTACCGCCGCATCGATCACCGATACGGCGGCGCGGCATCCGGCGCGGACACCGCATGCGCGTCAGGCGACGGCCGCCACGTTGCCGCGCGACGGCGACGGCGACACCAGCGGCACGTCGAACACGTCGTAGCCGAACACCCACGACGGATCCTCGTTGGTGCGCAGCCACGTGTTGTTGTGCGACACGAGCTGCACCTTCGACGCGCGTGCCGCGCGGTTCGCCTCGTACAGCGCGAACGCACCCGCGTAATCGCCGATGCCGACTTCGTCGAGGCAGCGCGCGAGCATCGCCGCATCCTCGATCGCCATCGCCGCGCCCTGCGCCATGTGCGGCTTCATCGGATGGCATGCGTCGCCGAGCAGCACGAGACGGCCGCGGCTCCACAACGGCAGCGGGTCGCGCTCGAGCAGCGGCCACTTCGTGATCGACGGCGACACGTCGATCAGATGCTGGATGTCGGCGTGGAAGCCGGCGAACGCCTCGCGCATTTCATCGCGGCTGCTGTCGACCATCGACACGCCTTCCGGCCACTCGGCCTGCGGCACGCCGGTCACGTAGTAGTACTCGTCGCGCTTCTCCGTCACGTAGTAGACCATCATGTGGCGATCCTCCGACCACCATTTCACGCACATGTCGTACGGCTTGTTGCCGAGCAGCGAGGCCGGGAACACCGCGCGATGCGCGACGTAGCCCGTATAGCGCGGCGGCTCCGCGCCGAGCAGATGCTCGCGGATCCGCGAGTTCACGCCGTCCGCGCCGATCACGATGTCGGCCGTCTCGACGCTGCCGTCGGCAAACGTCAGGCGCACCGCGTCACCCGTGTCCTCCACCGCCGCGAGCCGCTTGCCGAAGCGGATCGTGCCGGGCGTCACCGCCTGCGTCATCAGCGCGTGGAAATCGCCGCGATGCACGGTCAGGTAGCTCGCGCCGTAGGTCCTGCGCGCGTAGTCGCCGAGCGGAATCCGCGACAGCACGTCGGCCGTCTGCCAGTCGCGGCTGTACCAGCAATCCGGATGCGAACCCATCGTCTCCAGCGCGTCCTCGCAGCCGATGCGCCGCATGATCTTCATCACGTTCGGGCCGAGATGGATGCCCGCGCCGAGGCGCGAGAACGCCGGCGCCTGCTCGTACAGCGCGACGTCGTAGCCGCCGCGCTGCAGCAGCGCCGCGGCGGCCGTGCCGCCGAGACCGGCGCCGATGATTGCGATACGGGGTTTGCTCATGCGGATCTCCTGATCGTGAGCCCGGCGCCGGACGCGGCACGAGAACGGGCGGATTGAATGGCGTTTATGTAGCGTACACACTCAATTTATTCAAGACAAGGGGATTATTTCTGGTGGCCGTCCCATCCGGGAAAACACCAATAAAACCTCATATACATCCGAAAATAAACGATCCACGCCTGAAAGGAATCATTTTGACCCATTGTCATTTTCAAATGTACACACTAGACTTTCCCCGAAACCAGGCGATCCCGCGCCAGCGTGCCGCCCCACCCTTACCGACACGGAGCCTCCCGTCATGAGCAAGACCTACCGCATCGGCCAGATCGTGCCGAGTTCCAACACGACGATGGAAACCGAGATTCCCGCGATGCTGCGGTTGCGCGAGGCGATCCGGCCCGAGCGCTTCACGTATCACTCGAGCCGGATGCGGATGAAGAAGGTCGTCAAGGAAGAACTCGCGGCGATGGACGCCGAGTCCGACCGCTGCGCGGTGGAACTGAGCGATGCGCGCGTCGACGTGCTCGGCTACGCGTGCCTCGTCGCGATCATGGCGATGGGCCACGGCTATCACCGCGTGTCGCAGGCCCGCCTCACGAAGCACACGGCCGACAACGGCGCGCAGGCGCCGGTGCTGACGAGCGCGGGCGCGCTCGTCGATGCGCTGAAGGTGATCGGCGCGAAGCGCATCGTGGTGGTCGCGCCGTACATGCTGCCGCTGACCGAGCTCGTGGTCGACTACATCCGCAACGAAGGCTACGACGTGATCGCGTATCGCGCGCTCGAGATCCCCGACAACCTCGACGTCGGCCGCCACGACCCGGCGCGCCTGCCCGACATCGTGAAGACGCTGCCGTACCAGGACGCCGATGCGATCGTGCTGTCCGCGTGCGTGCAGATGCCGTCGCTGCCGGCCGTCGCGAAGGTCGAGGCGATGACGGGCAAGCCCGTGATCACGGCCGCGATCGCGACGACCTACGCGATGCTGCGCGAACTCGATCTCGAACCGATCGTGCCCGGCGCCGGCGCGCTGCTGTCCGGCGCGTATTGAGCGCCCCGCTACTTCGGAGCATCGCCATGTCCTCGACTTTCCTGTACGGCGCGAACGTCCGCGCCAACGGCATCCGCCAGCACTACCTGCGCTACGGCGGCGCCACGGGCGCGCGCGCGTCGCGCCCCGCGATCGTGCTGATTCCCGGCATCACGAGCCCCGCGATCACCTGGGGCTTCGTCGGCGAGGTGTTCGGCGCGGCGTTCGACACCTATGTGCTCGACGTGCGCGGCCGCGGGCTGTCCGACGCGTCGCCGTCGCTCGACTACGGCCTCGATGCGCAAGCCGATGACGTCGCGGCGTTCGTCGCCGCGCTCGGCCTGCCGCGCACGAGCCTGGTCGGCCATTCGATGGGCGCGCGGATCGCCGCGCGCGCGGCGCGGCGCGGCGTCCGCGGGCTCGAATCGGTCGTGCTCGTCGATCCGCCGGTGTCGGGCCCGAACCGCCGCGACTATCCGGGCAAGCTGCCGTGGTACATCGACTCGATGGCGCTCGCGCGCGCCGGCACCGACGCCGAAGGGATGCGCGCGTTCTGCCCGACCTGGACCGACGCCGAGCTGCAACTGCGCGCCGAGTGGCTGCATACCTGCGACGAGCGCGCGGTGCGCACGTCGTACGAAGGTTTCCACACCGACGACTTCCACGCGGATGCCGCGCAACTGGCCGTGCCGTCGCTGCTGATCACGGCCGAGCGCGGCGACGTGGTGCGCGACGACGACGTCGCCGAACTGCAGCGTGCGACGCCGTCGATGCGGCACGTGCGCGTGCCCGATGCCGGCCACATGATCCCGTGGGACAACGCGGCGGGCTTCTACGCGGCGTTCGGCAACTTCCTCGGCGCGCCGCTCGCGGCCTGATTTCTCCCCCCTTCCCTTCACGCCATTACCGGAGCCGACGATGCCAGTCAGCGACTATCAACTGATCGACGCGTGGAAGCAGGTGCTCACGCTGTCGCGCCTCGAACCGGGCCAGACCGTCACGATCCTGACGAGCGCGGCCACTCATCCGCAGACGCTGTCGTGCGCGCTGATCGCGACGCAATCGATGGGCGCGATCGTCAACCGGCTCGACCTGCCGCCGGTGAACGGCGAGAAGGCGTTCAGCCGCGACCCGCTCGCGTATCTCGGCACGACGCCGCTGACCGGCAACCGCGCCGCGATCGCCGCATTGCGCGAGAGCGACCTCGTGCTCGACCTGATGACGCTGCTGTTCTCGCCCGAGCAGCACGACATCCTGAAATCCGGCACGAAGATCCTGCTCGCGGTCGAGCCGCCCGAAGTGCTGGTGCGGATGGTGCCGACACTGGCCGACCGCACGCGCGTGCTCGGCGCCGCGAAGAAAATCGCCGCCGCGCGCGAGATGCGCGTGACCTCGGCGGCCGGCACGGCGCTCGCGTGCCCGCTCGGCGATTTCCCGCCGACCGCCGAATACGGCTTCGTCGACGCGCCGGGCCGCTGGGACCACTGGCCGAGCGGCTTCGCGCTGACCTACCCGAACGACCGTACCGCGCGCGGCACGATCGTGATCGATCGCGGCGACATCCTGCTGCCGCAGAAACATTACGTGAGCGAGCCGATCGCGCTGACCGTCGAAGGCGGTTATGCGACGCGCATCGAAGGCGGCGTCGATGCCGACCTGCTGCGCGACTACATGGAAACCTTCGCGGACCCGGAAGGCTATGCGATCTCGCACATCGGCTGGGGGCTGCAGCCGCGCGCGCGCTGGTCGACGCTCGGCCTGTACGACCGCGAGGCGACGATCGGGATGGATGCGCGCGCGTTCGAAGGCAACTTCCTGTTCTCGCTCGGCCCGAACAACGAAGGCGGCGGCGCCCGCACGACCACCTGCCACATCGACATCCCGCTGCGCCGCTGCACGGTCGAGCTCGACGGCGAAACCGTCGTGCGCGAAGGCCGCGTGGCCGATCAACCCGCCTGACCGACGAGTGCCCGACACCATGACCGATCTTTCCCGCCACGCCGAAGCAAACGTCTACCGCCAGCAGGGTTTCGGCACGCCGCTGCCGCCGCACGGCAACATCGGGCTGCTGATCGTCGACTTCGTGGTCGGCTTCGCCGATCCCGCGACGTTCGGCGGCGGCAACATCGCGCCGGCGATCGCGCGCACGACGCGGGCGCTCGCGCTCGCGCGCGCACGCGGCTGGCCGGTCGCGCACAGCCGCATCGTGTACGCGGACGACGGCAGCGACGACAACGTGTTCTCGCTGAAGGTGCCCGGCATGGCGACGCTGACCGAGCACCATCCGAACAGCGCGATCGTGCCCGAACTCACGCCCGCCGCCGGCGAACTCGTCGTGCGCAAGACCGTGCCGTCGGCGTTCTTCGGCACGCAGCTCGCGCCGTGGCTCGCGCAGCGCGCGGTGCAGACGCTGCTCGTCGCGGGCGCGGTGACGAGCGGCTGCGTGCGCGCGAGCGTGGTCGACGCGATGTCGCACGGGTTCCGCCCGCTCGTGCTCGCCGATTGCGTCGGCGATCGCGCGATCGCGCCGCACGACGCGAACCTGTTCGACATGCAGCAGAAATACGCGGCCGTGATGCCGCTCGACGATGCGATCGCGGCGATCGATGCCGTGCACGCACGCTGAGCCGCCGCGCCGATCGCGGGCAGTGCGGCACGGGTGGTACGAACGGCAGCCGTGCCCGCGCCGGCGCGCGATTGACGCTGCGCTTTTGTCGGCCTAGATTGACCGCGTGCGCCATCGCGCACGCCCGGGCCGTCGCCCCGTGCGCGGCACGCGGCAGCAGCGCCGCCGCCGCAGGCGCTGCGACCGGCCGCCGGTCGCGCCCTCCCCCGACAGGACACCTGAACCGTGAACCGCTCCGAACTGCTTGCGCGCGACGGCTGCCTGACCGTGATCCGGCCGCCCGCGCCGCCGCCCAAGCCGGCGCCCGGCCAGCCGGGCAGCCTGTCGTCGTACGTGCCGGCGCTGCCCGAGGTGTTCGTCGCGATCCTCGACGACGGACGCATCCTCGCGTTCAACGGCCACGTCGACCTCGGCACCGGCATCCGCACGTCGCTCGCGCAGATCGTGGCGGAGGAGCTCGACGTGCCGGCCGCGCGCGTGACGATGGTGCTCGGCGACACGGCCGCGACGCCGAACCAGGGTCCGACCATCGCGAGCGCGACGATCCAGATTTCCGCGACGCCGCTGCGCTGCGCGGCCGCGCAGGCACGCCACGCGCTGCTGGCGCTGGCCGCCGAGCGCTTCGGTGTCGACCCCGCGCAACTGAGCATCGACGACGGCACGATCGCCGCACCGGCCGGCGGGCACACAGCAACGTTCGCCGCGCTCGTCGCGGCGCGCCGCATCGCGCTCACGCTCGACCTGAACGCCCGCACGAAGGATCCCGCCCGCTACCGGATCGTCGGCCGGTCGTCGCCGCGCGTCGACCTGCCTGCGAAGGCCACCGGCCAGCTCACGTTCGTGCACGACATGCGCGTGCCGGGCATGCTGCACGGCCGCGTCGTGCGGCCGCCGTATGCGGGCCACGACAGCGGCGCGTTCGTCGGCACGTCGCTGGTGGACGTCGATCGCGCGTCGGTCGCCGACGTGCCCGGGCTCGTGGCGGTCGTCGCGCTTGGCGACTTCGTCGGCGTCGTCGCCGAGCGCGAGGAACACGCGATCCGCGCGGCACGCCAGCTGCGCGTCGCGTGGCGCCCGCACCCTGCGCTGCCGCCGCTCGACACGCCCGCGGCCGCGATCGCCGCCGCGCCCGCGCAACGCCGGTTGCTGCTCGACGAAGGCGACGTCGACGCGGCACGCGCGCAACCCGGCACGATCACGCTGTCGCGCACCTATGCGTGGCCGTTCCAGATGCACGGCTCGATCGGCCCGTCGTGCGCGCTCGCCGACTATCGCGCACCCGGCGACGGCCGGATCACCGTATGGTCCGGCACCCAGAACCCCGTATCGCTGCGCTACGACCTCGCGACGCTCGTGGCGCGCGACGAAGCCGATATCGACATCGTGCGGATGGAAGCGGCCGGCTGCTACGGCCGCAACGGCGCGGACGACGTCTGCGGCGACGCGCTGCTGCTGTCGCGCGCGGTCGGCCGCCCGGTGCGCGTGCAGCTGTCGCGCGCGGACGAGCATCTGTGGGAACCGAAGGGCGCCGGGCAGCTGATGCAGGTGACGGGCACCGTGACGCGCGACGGCCGCCTGCTCGGCTACGACTTCACGACGCGCTATCCGTCGAACGACGCGCCGCTGCTCGCGACGCTCCTGACCGGCGCGATCGCGCCCGAACCGCGCGTGTTCGAAATGGGCGACCGCACCGCCGTGTCGCCGTATGAAAGCCCGGACCGCCGCTTCGTCTGCGAGGATCTCGCGCCGCTCGTGCGCGCCTCGTGGCTGCGCGGCGTGTCGGCATTGCCGAACTCGTTCGCGCACGACGCGTTCGTCGACGAATGCGCGACGCTGGCCGGCATCGATCCGCTCGCGTTCCGGCTGCGCCATCTCAAGGACACGCGCGCGACCGAACTGCTGCAGGCCGTCGCCGATCGCGCGGGCTGGACGCCGCGGCGCGTGGATCGCGGAAATGAAGCGGCAGCAGCGCGCGTCGTCCGCGGACGCGGCGTCGCCTACGCACGCTACGTCCACAGCCGCTTCCCCGGTTTCGGCGCGGCCTGGTCCGCATGGATCGTCGACCTGAGCGTCGATCGCGTGTCGGGCGAGATCCGCATCGAACGCGTGACGGTCGGCCAGGACACCGGCACGATGATCAACCCCGACGGCGTGCGCCACCAGATCCACGGCAACGTGATCCAGGTATTGAGCCGCACGCTGAAGGAACGCGTGCGGTTTGCCGACGGCAAGGTCGCGTCGCGCGAATGGGCGAGCTATCCGATCCTGACGTTCGACGAAGTGCCGGACGTCGACGTGGTGCTGATGCCGCGGCAAGGCGAGCCGCCGCTCGGCGCGGGCGAATCGGCGTCGGTGCCGGGGCCCGCCGCCGTCGCGAATGCGCTGTTCGATGCGACCGGCGTGCGCTTCTACGCGCCGCCGTTCACGCCCGAGACGGTGCGCGCCGCGCTGCGCGAGGCCGGCCGGCTTCCGGCTACCGAAGCGAGTGTCGCAGCAAGCGCCGCATGAGGCCGGTTTGCGTCGAGGGCCGGACGGCGCCGCGCGTCACGCGTCGCCGTCGGCCTCCATCATCTTGCGCAGCAGGTACTGCAATGCGACGCGTTCGCCCGGATTGAGCGGCCCGTACGTGCGCTCGGTCACCTGCCGCGCGAACGGCACCGTGCGGTCGATCAGCGCGAGGCCCGCCGCGGTCGCGCGCACGATCAGCTTGCGGCCGTCGTTCGGGTCGGGCAGCACCTCGATCAGCGCGCGCGTCTTCAACCGCTCGACGACGCCGCGAATGGTCGCCTGGTCGATCGCCGTCGCCTTCACGATGTCGTTCAGCGAACACGCCTGCTTTTCCTTGACCGCGCACAGCGCGACGAACTGCGCGGCGGTCAGGTCCGAATCGGGGATCGCTTCCTGGAAGATCGCGACGTGCCGCTGATAGGCACGGCGCAGCAGGTGCCCGACCTGGTCGTGAAAGTCGTAGGAATCCTTGGAAGACGCCATGAAGATGAAGGCTCGCGCGGCATGAATGGGAAAGGCAAGCAGTGTACACCCTCAAATCGGTGCATCCGGTCACGCGGCCGCTGCTTCGTTGCGGTGCGTCAGGGTTCGTGGCGCCCGACCCGCGTCGCGCCCGACAAGCGCCCGACCATATCGGCCTGCTCGCGGACATCGACGCTGCAACGCCCGCGGCTCGCGCGATCCGGCGGGCTGCCGGACGCGCGCGCTCCGAACGCCGAAGCACTGGCGTGCACACACTCCACTTTTGAGCGTATACGCACGAATTTCGTGCATGCCTCAGGATGAAAAAAACCATGTTGATATGTGCACATTTCCAGATTAATCCCCGAAAAATTCCGGGTTTATCTGGTTTAACGATCGATCCCGGCGCGTTCACTTTCATGCCTACGCGATTCCGTATTTTCTAGTGTGTACGCTATGTAATTGGCGTGCTATACAGACTCCAGCGCGCGGCGAACCTTCGCTCGCGTCGAACGGCCACCCACTTCATCCGTCACATTCGAACAGGGGCAATCCCATGTCTACCGCACACCCGAGCGCCGCCGTCTCCGCCGACGACACGCTGCACGGCGCGCTCTACCGCAAGGTCACGCTGCGCCTGATCACGCTGTTCTGCCTGTGCTATTTCGCGGCCTATCTCGACCGCATCAACATCGGGCTCGCGAAGCTGCAGATGCTCGACGCGCTGAAGTTCAGCGACACCGTGTACGGGCTTGGCGCCGGCCTGTTCTTCGGCGGCTACATCCTGTTCGAAGTCCCGAGCAATCTGGTGCTGCAGCGCGTCGGCGCGAAGCTGTGGATCGCACGGATCATGATCACGTGGGGCCTGCTGTCGGGCGCGACGATGTTCGTGCATACGCCGATGCAGTTCTACGTCGTGCGCTTCCTGCTCGGCGCCGCCGAAGCCGGCTTCCTGCCCGGCGTGCTGCTGTACCTGACCCAGTGGTATCCCGATGCGCGCCGCGCACGCATCGTCGCGCTGTTCATGGTCGGGCTGCCGCTGTCGAGCATGATCGGCAGCCCGATTTCCGGCTGGATCATGCGTGCGTTCGACGGCGTGCACGCGCTCGGCGGCTGGCAGTGGCTGTTCCTGCTCGAAGCATTGCCGTCGGTGCTGCTCGGCTTCGCGGTGCTGCGCTGGCTGCCCAACAGCATCGAGAGCGCGCGCTGGCTGAACGCGGACGAGCAGCGCATGCTGCGCGCGAACCTCGACGCCGATCCGTCCGGCAACAAGAGCCACGCGCTCGGCCGCGCGTTCTCCGATCCGAAGGTGTGGGCACTCGGCCTCATCGACCTGTGCGTGCTGCTCGGGCTGTATGCGGTGAGCTTCTGGCTGCCGACGATCCTGCGCGACACCGGCGTGAAGGACGCGTATCACATCGGCTGGCTGATGGTGATCCCGAATGCCGCGGCCGTGCTCGCGACGCTGTATTGCGGCGCGAGCTCCGACCGTGCGCGCGAGCGCCGCTGGCATATCGTCGTGCCGTTCCTGGTGTCGGCCGTCGCGCTCGCATTCGCCGCCGCGTCGTCGCACGGCACGCTCGCGACCGTGCTGCTGTTCTCGCTGATCAACGCGGGCGCGGCCGCCGCGATGCCGGTCGTCTGGGCGCTGCCGTCCACGTTCCTGAAGGGCTCGGCCGCCGCCGGCGGGATCGCGTTCGCGTGCTCGATCGCGAACCTCGGCGGCTTCGGCAGCACCTACTTCATCGGCTGGCTGCGCGATACGTTCCATTCGCAAAGCGCGGGGCTGTACGGCTTCGCCGCATGCATGCTGGTCGGATGCGCGCTCGCGCTCGCGTATCCTGCAAAGCTCGTGAACCGCTGATGCGCTCCATGCGCGCGGCGACCCGAGGTCGTCGCGCGCGATTCGCACAATTCGCACGACTCTCCACGTATCGATGCGTGCCCAACGATACGCGCGCTGCCCCCCTCTCGCCCTTCCGCATTCGTCGCAGCGCCCCCGGCTGACGGCTTGAACAGCTTTCCTGGGCGCCGCACCCGCGCACAGGTCGCCTCCCGACGTGCCGCACTGCCTTTTTACAAACACGTCGCCTCGCGCGCGCGTTCGCGCACGGGCATGCCACTGCCTCCCCGCGCAGCTTCGCGCCACACCGGCGCGTACGCGTGTCCCGCCGTGCAGGCACGTCGTTTGCGAGATCAACGCGCCCGCCCCTCGGGCGGACGGCAATCCTTCCTTCAACCCGGCGCTGCGCACCGCGCGAGTCCTCGCGCGGCGATCCCGCATCGCAAGCAGGATTCCCCCTGAACGAGAGGACGACATGAAATCCATACGAACGATAGTGGCCCTGTGCTCGGTCATTTCCGTACTCACGGCGTGCGGCGGAGACAGCAACGACGTCGGTACCGTGCTCGGCATCTCGAAGCCGCAGGCGCGCTTCATCAACGCGGTGCCGGCCGGCCCGAATCTCGACTACTACCTGAACGCGAAGCTCGATGCGTCGGGTGTCGCGTACAAGGGCGTGACCCGTTATCACGACATCGATACGGGCACGCAGACCGCCAGTTACGACGTATCGGGAACGACCACGACCGTCGCGTCGCAGTCGTTCGGCGCGGCGAACGGTCACCACTACACGACCATCGCATTGCCGAGCACCTCGTCGGCGATTTCGCTGATCGACGATCCGTTCGACAAGAAGCTGCTGTCCGACAAGGCGCGCGTGCGCAGCTTCAACGCGTCGCCGAACACGCAGAACGTCGACGTGTACGTCGTGCCGCCGGGCACCGACATCAACACGCAAAGCCCGACGCTGGCGGGCGCCGCGTATCAGAACGCCGTGCCGGCATCCACACAGGATTCCATCTACCTGAACGGCGGAACCTACCAGGTGATCGTCACGACGGCCGGCAGCAAGGCGCCGATCCTGAAGACCGCGCCGGTCGCGATCAACAACAACGCCGACTGGTTGCTGGTGACGATTCCGGCGGGCGGCATCGGCGACGTGACGCCGAACGACATTCACGTGCTCGTCGCGCAGGGCAACGATGCGGACACGTCCGCACAGGAACTCGGCCCGCAATAACGGATAGCGGCTTCGGCGGACCGCCGGCCGGCGGTCCGCCCGGCAGCTCTCGCTACGTCGTCAGTCGGTCCGCTCGAGACGGATCACGTGCTCGACCCGCGTACCGTCGCCGTGCTCGACATCGACATCGCCGATATGCCGGACGCGCCAGCCCGGCCGCGTCGCAATCTGCGGCACGTTGCCGCCCGGCCGGCTGTCGATGCCGCCGAGCCCTTCGTCGGGCGTCTCGACCGCGTCGTCGAGCGACGCATTCGAATAGATCACGTTGTCGTGCCACTCGGTCGCGCCGCTGCGCGCCTCCATGCCCTTGCCGTCGACGTCGACCGTGTTGTCGGTCATCGCCATGTTCGCGTTGTCGAGCGTCACGATCCTGCCGCTGGCGCGACGCACCGGATCGCCGCTGTCGACCGCATGCGCGCCGACGTCGATCGGCGGCAGGCCGGTCGGCGTCTTCGCCGCGACGGCCTCAGGGGTCAGCGCCCGCTTCGTGACCTCGGCGGCTTCGGCGACCTCGGCGGCCTGGGTCGCCGCATCGGGCATGTCGCCGGCCGCTGGCGTCTGCACCGGGCTCTTCGCGATCTGTTCGCGCTGCTGTTTCGGGGTTGGGTTCGATTCCGCGTTGTGCATCGCACCTCCTGTTCCGGACGGCGTGCGCCGGCGGGATGCAGCCGGCGCCGGTCCGGGAATCGCTACAACGGTCGTTGCAAATCTTTCACGCGCGCGGCGCCGCCCACGCGTGCCCTGCGACACGCGCGCCGCGCCGACAGCCGTCCCGGCGGCACGCGGGCGACGGGCCCGCGCATGCCGCCCGCGCCGACGGTCAGCCGCCGCTTGCGCCCGCGGGCGCGGACGCCGCGCCCGGCATGCTCGCCGGACCGCCGGTCATGCCGCTGCCGGCCGTGCCGCTGCCCGGCATGCCCGACGGCGCGGTGGACGGCGCCGGCGCCATGCTGCTGGTGGAGCCGGTTGAGCTCCCGCCGGTAGTGGTGTCGCTCTCGCTCTTCTTCTGGCAACCCGCACCCACCGCCAGGCCGGCAATCAGGATGCCGGCGAAGACGACCCGCGATACGTGACGAATGGAATATCGCTGCATGACACCTCCGCTGATGTCGACTGGATGGAGACCTGTGGCGAGCAATGCGCGTGCCGTCCATCTCCTCCATCGCCACCGCCGGCGACCCGGCCCCATTCATTTTTCAAATGCCCCCCAGCCGAATATTTAATTTCCCATCGCCGCGACGGCCACCCATACTCGCGAACAAATCCGAGACATAACGTCCACGGCGGCCGGGCCTGCGCTGCGTGCACACGCTGCCGGTTCGCGCCCCGCACATGGAAGGAGACGAGCGTGCAACTGGAAGCCACCCACCGTGCGGGCATCGTGCTCGGCGCGCACGACGCATTGCAGCGAACCGATACGGCCGCGCGCGACCCCGCGCTGAGCCCCCGGCTGCACAACCCCGACCTCGCGCCGACCAAGGCGGAGGGCCGCACCTGGGGCCGCTACAGCATCTTCGCGCTGTGGACCAACGACGTGCACAACATCGCGAACTACTCGTTCGCGATCGGGCTGTTCGCGCTCGGCCTGTCGGGCTGGCAGATGCTCGCGTCGCTCGCGATCGGCGCGGTGCTCGTGTACGGCTTCATGAACCTCACCGGCTACATGGGCCAGAAGACCGGCGTGCCGTTCCCGGTGATCAGCCGGATGAGCTTCGGCATCTACGGCGCGCTGTTGCCCGCGATGATCCGCGCGGTGATCGCGATCGCATGGTTCGGCATCCAGACCTACCTCGCGTCGGTCGTGCTGCGCGTGCTGCTCACCGCGATCTGGCCGGGCCTCGCCGCGTTCGACGAGAACGCGATCTGCGGGCTGTCGACGCTCGGCTGGGTGACGTTCGTCGCGATCTGGCTGGTGCAGATCGGCATCCTCACCTACGGGATGGAGATGGTCCGCAAGTACGAAGGGCTCGCCGGCCCGATCATCCTCGTCACGACGCTGTCGCTCGCCGCATGGATGTTCAGCCGCACCGGCGGCCATCTCGCGATGTCGATCGGCAAGCCGATGACCGGCCTGAAGATGTGGACCGAGGTGTTCGCGGGCGGCGCGCTGTGGCTTGCAATCTACGGCACGCTGGTGCTCAACTTCTGCGATTTCGCGCGCGCGTCGCCGAGCGCGAAGACGGTGCGGGTCGGCAACTTCTGGGGCCTGCCGGTGAACATCCTGGTGTTCGCGACGATCAGCTTCGTGCTCGCGGGCGCGCAGTTCAAGCTGAACGGCCAGATCATCCACAGCCCGACGGAAATCATCGCGACGGTGCCGAACAAGCTGTTCCTCGTGCTCGGTTGCCTCGCATTCCTGATCGTGACGGTCGCGGTCAACATCATGGCGAACTTCGTCGCGCCGGCCTTCGTGCTGACGAGCCTCGCGCCGCACCGCCTGACGTTCCGCCGCGCGGGCCTGATCAGCGCGACGGTCGCGGTGCTGATCCTGCCGTGGAACCTGTACAACAGCCCGATCGTGATCGTCTACTTCCTGTCCGGCCTCGGCGCGCTGCTCGGCCCGCTGTACGGGATCATCACGGTCGACTACTGGCTCGTGCGCAAGCAGCGCGTGAACGTGCCGGACCTATATACCGAAGCGCCGACCGGCGCCTATTTCTACACGCGCGGCGTGAACCGCAAGGCGCTCGCGGCGCTCGTGCCGTCCGCGCTGATCTCGATCACGCTCGCCGTCGTGCCGGCCTTCAGCGCGATGACGCCGTTCTCCTGGCTGCTCGGCGCGGCCATCGCGGGCAGCGTGTACTGGCTGACGGCCGATCGCGAACGGCAATACGACGAGCGCTCGGGCGAACCCATCGCGGTCGCCTGCGCCCGACACTGAACGCAGCATACGGAGTGCACCGATGAGAATCCTGGTAGTCAACGTCAACACGACCGCGTCGATCACCGACGCCATCGCCGCGCAGGCGCGGGCCGCTGCGTCGCCGGGCACGGAGATCGTCGGGCTGACGCCGCGCTTCGGCGCGGAATCGGTCGAAGGCAACTTCGAGAGCTACCTCGCGGCGATCGCCGTGATGGACCGCGTGTTGAGCTACGACGAGCCGTACGACGCGGTGATCCAGGCCGGCTACGGCGAACACGGCCGCGAAGGGCTGCAGGAACTGCTGACGGTGCCGGTCGTCGACATCACCGAAGCGGCCGCGAGCATCGCGATGCTGCTCGGCCACCGCTACTCGGTCGTCACGACGCTCGACCGCACGGTGCCGCTGATCGAGGATCGCCTGAAGCTCGCCGGGCTCGACGCGCGCTGCGCGTCGGTGCGCGCGAGCGGTCTCGCGGTGCTCGAGCTCGAGGAGAACCCGGCCCGCGCGATCGAGTCGATCGTCGACCAGGCCGCGCGCGCGGTGAAGGACGATCGCGCGGAAGTGATCTGCCTCGGCTGCGGCGGGATGGCCGGCCTCGACCGGCAGATCGAGGAATGCACGGGCGTGCCCGTCGTCGACGGCGTGTCGGCCGCGGTCGCGCTCGCGGAATCGCTGGTGCGCCTGAAGCTGAAGACGTCGAAGGTCCGCACCTATGCGCCGCCGCGCCCGAAGCGGATCGTCGGCTGGCCGGGCACCTTCGTCAAATGACGGGCCGCGGGAACGCGTAGCGACATGCGGGACGCACCGGCGCCGAACGGCCTGTCCCTCGATGCGTCCGACGCAAGGGCTGCGCTCGACGGTCTGGACGCGCGCCTGATGCGCATCCTGCTCGTGCTGCTCACCGAGCGCACCGTGTCGCGCGCGGCCGTGCGGCTGAACATGTCGCAGCCGGCGACGAGCGCCGCGCTCAAGCGGCTGCGCACGCTGCTCGGCGATCCGCTGCTGGTGCGCAGCCGCTACGGCATGGTGCCGACCGAGTTCGGCGCGCGGCTGATCGAGCCGCTGCGCAACGCGCTGCGCGTGATCGACTTCATCCGCATCCAGCAGCCGACCTTCGACGCGCGCACGTCGGTGCGTACCTACCGGATCGGTTGCCCCGACTACCTGAACGTGCTGTTCGTGCCGAAGCTCGTCGCGTTGTTCCGCGAACGCGCGCCGAACGCGCAGCTCGTGTTCCATCCGCTCGGCGACGGCTACGACGACGAACGCGCGCTCGCCGACGGCGAGCTCGACGTCGTGATCGACAATCGCCCTGCCCGCCTGTCGCGGTTCCGGCAGGACGACCTGTTCGACGATCGCGTCGTGTGCCTGATGCGCGCCACGCATCCGCTCGCACGGCGCGGCGCGATGACGGCCGCCGAATTCGCGCGCGCCGCGCAACTGTGCCCGACACCGTCGTGGCTCGAAGCGTCCGGCGCGATCGACCGGCAGCTCGAACGCGTCGGCCTGCAGCGGCGGATCGTCGTCACGCTGCCGCACTTCGAACTCGCCGCGCATGCGCTCGTGCGCTCCGACCTGATCCTCACCACCACGTACCGGCTCGCGCGCCACTACGCGAAGCTGCTGCCGCTCGGCGCGGTGGCGCTGCCGGCCGAGCCGCCCGCAATCGTGTACCGGATGACGTGGAACGAGTCGGGCGCCTGCGTCGACGGCGTGCGCTGGCTGCGCGGGCTGATCGCGGAGGCGACGCGCGGCTGGCTCGACGCGGAGGCCGCGCAGCCGGCCGTCGCGGCGGTTGCCGCGAATGCGGATGCGGATGCGCGGGCGAATGTGCCGATCGCCGACGCCCCGCCGGAACCGACCCGACGCACGCGCCGCCGGCAGGCGACGCATTGCGGTGCATCGCAACGGCCGCGTGTCGCGCGCGCGGCGCGCGTTCATCGCGTCGCGACGAAGTCGCGCTGAATCGATCGCCGACGACAACCTGAACGCGCAAGCCCGGCGGCTCCGTATCGTCGCGTGCAACGAGCGAGGCATGAACGCCCGCCGCACGCATCACGCGTCGCGCATCGGTTGCGCAAGCAACTTGTATGCGATGACGGCGACGGCAAGCGCGAGCACGCCGCTGACCGTCAGCGCCGCGGCGAATCCGCTCGCGAAGGCCGCGGGTGCCGCATCGGCAAGCTGGCGCGCGGCCGACGGCGGCACGTGCGCGAGCGCCTGCGCAAGATCGCCGGCCAGCAGGCTCGACATGAACGGCGCGTCGACGAACGCGCGCATGCCCGGCGCGGCGGACAGCAGCCGGTCGAGGTGCGCGTGCGTGCTCGCGGCCAGCACCGCGCCGAGCACGCCGACGGCCGTCACGATCGCCGAGAAACGCGTGGTCGTGCTGATGCCCGACGCCATTCCGGTACGGCCCGGCGGCACGCACGCCATGATCGCCTTCTGCGTGTCGCCGTTCATGATGCCCGCGCCGCAGCCGGTCACGAACATGCCGAGCGCGACGAGCCGGTAGTCGCCGCCGGCCGTCAGCGCCGCGGTCGCGAGATTGCCCGCGCCGATCAGTGCGAGCCCGCCCGCCAGCACGCCGCCGGACGATACGCGCGCGGCGAGCAGGCCGCCGAGCGACGGCCCTGCGATCATCGCGAACGCGAACGGCAGCATCCCGAGCCCCGCGTCGATCGCGGACATCCCGAACGCGTTCTGCAGGTACAGCGGCAGGAACGTCATCATCACCTGCGCGCACGCCGCATAACCGAACATCGCGAGCACGGCACCGACGAAACGCGGCTGGCGGAACAGCGCCAGATCGATCATGGGCCGCGCCTGCCAGCGCTCCGCGCCGATGAACGCGGCCAGCAGCGCGGCGGCCAGCGCGAACCGGCCGAGCGTCGCGGCCGACAGCCAGCCATGCGACGGCGCGCCGATCAGCGCCGCAATCGCGCAGGCGAGCGCCGCGCCGAACAGCAGGCTGCCGGCGGCATCCACCCGTTTCGCGTGCGGATCGCGCGACTCGTCGATCGCGACGCGCGCGCCGGCCGCGAGCAGCGCGCACACCGGCAGGTTCAGCAGGAACACCCAGCGCCAGCCGATCCACTGCGTGATCGCGCCGCCGACCAGCGGCGCGACGGCCGTCGCGATCCCCATGCACATCCCCCAGATCGCCCACGCACGCGCCCGTTCGCGTCCGTCCGGAAAGCGGTTCGCGATCACCGCGAGCGCGGCCGTCAGCAACAGCGCGGCCCCGCCGCCCTTTGCCGCGCGCGCGGCGATCAGCCAGCCGGCCGACGGCGCGATCCCGCACCCGAGCGACGCGAGCGAAAAGAGCGCGAGCCCCGCGCCGAGCATGCGTTTGCGTCCGAAGCGGTCCGCCAGCCCGCCGGCCGGCAGCAGGCATGCGGCGAACGCGGTCATGTAGGCGCTCACGACCCATTCGATGTCGGCGAAACTCGCATGGAAGCCGCGCGCGATGCTCGGCAGCGACACGGCGACGACGTTCGTGTCGAGCACGATCAGCGAGCACGTCGCCGACGCGACCGCGAGCGTCGCGGCGGCCGGCAGGCGGGTGCCCGTGCGCTCGGCGGCAGGCGCGCCTGCGCGCGGGGCGGGAGAAGACTGGGACATCGACGGCTCCGGAACAAGAGGAACGAGCCGTATGCTAGGCTTGCCCGGTATTACCCGTCATTGACATACCGATGCAGTTTCATTAACGAAAATTGCAATCATGAATCCGCTCGAATTCCGTCACGTGCGCGCGTTCCTGAGCGTCGCGCAGCACCTGCATTTCGCGCGCGCGGCCGACGCGCTCGACATGGCGCCGCCCGCGCTCACGCGGCAGATCCAGGAGGCCGAGCGGCTGCTCGGCGTGCGGCTGTTCCAGCGCTCGCGCCGCGAGGTTTCGCTGACGGCGGCAGGCATTGCGTTTCTCGCCGAGGCGCGCGCGGCGGTCGAGCATCTGCAGCGCGGCCGCGAACTCGCGACGCTCGCCGAGCGCGGCGAACTCGGCCGGATCGAGATCGGCTACGTGTCGTCGGCCGTCTATTCGGGCACGCTGCAGCGCACGGTCGGCGCGTTCCGCGCCGCGCATCCGCGCATCGAGCTGAACCTGCGCGAGGTACCGATGGACGACGTCGCGAAACAGCTCGACGCGGGCCGGCTCGACCTCGCGTACGTGCGCCCGCCGTTGCCGCTGCCGGGCGGGCTGCGGATCGTCACGCTGCAGCGCGACGTATTCGTCGCGGCGGTGCCGGCCGATTCGCGTTATGCGGCGATGACCGCCGTGCGTGCCGCCGATCTCGCCGACGCGCGCTTCGCCGTGCCGGAACAGGAGCGCGGCACGCTCGAAGTCGCACGCCGCGGCCGCTTCGCGCCGGTGATCGCCGCGCGGCCGGGCGGGTTGCTCGCGGTGCTCGCGTGCGTATCGGTAAACGGCTGGGTCGCCGTGATCCCGGACGCGCTCGCCGGCTGCGTGTCGTTGCCGGGCGTCGTGTACCGGCCGATCGCCGGCAAGCCGATCATGTCCGAACTCGCGCTCGCGTACCGGCGCTTCGAGAAGGCGCCCGCGGTACGCGCGTTCCTGCGCGCCGTTCCTGCCGCGGGCTAGCGCCTGTCTCGCCGATAACGGACGCGCGAATAAGCATTTCGCGATTCGATGTTTGCCGGCGCGAAACCGATTCCGTAATCTGCCCGGCAGCCGCGCGGCCTCTCGCGCGGATCACCGAGGACCTGCCGCCGATGACTTCGCCCCCCGCCCCGGCCCGCCGCCGCGCACTGCTGCGCGTGGCCGCCCTGGCCGCCGCACCGCTTGCCGGCGCCGCCGCACGGCCCGTCCGCGCGGCCGGCCCCGACCTGTCCAACGTGACGCTGGTGCTCGGCGACCAGGCCGGCGGCCTGCGCGCGCTGGCCGAAGCCGCGCGCGTGCTCGACGGCGTGCCGTACCGGTTTCGCTGGGCGAATTTCCAGGGCGCCGCGCCGCTGTTCGAAGCACAGCGCGCGGGTGCGATCGACCTCGCGCCGGCCGGCGACCTGCCGGTGTTGACGGCCGCGCTCGGCGATCCGGCGCTGCGGATCGTGGCCACGCGCGTCGGCTCGCCGACATCGCTCGGCATCGTCGTGCAGCCCGATTCGCCGGTGCGCACCGTCGCCGACCTGAAGGGGCGCACCGTCGTCGTGTCGTCGGCGCGCGGCAGCATCTCGCAATACCAGCTCTACGGCGCGCTGCGCGAACACGGCCTCGCGCCTGGCGACGTCGACGTGCGCTTCGTGCTGCCGGTCGACGCGTTCGCCGCGTTCGAGGCCAGGCAGATCGGTATCTGGGCGACCTTCGATCCGTATTACGGCAACGTGGTCCGGCGCGGTGCGCGCATCGTGCGCGACGGCAGCGGGATCAATTCCGGGCTCGCGTTCCTCACGTCGCCGGTCGACACGCTCGACGATCGCGCGAAGCGCGCGGCGCTGTCGGACGTGCTCGCGCGGCTCACCCGAGCCGGCCAGTGGGCGCTCGCGCATCCCGCCGATTACGCGACCGTCTATGCGTCGCTCACGCGCCTGCCGCGCGAGGCGGCCGCCGACATCGCGCGCCGGGCGGCGCTCGCGCAGCGCGGTGTCACCGACGCGGACATCGACGTGCTGCAGCGCGTCGCCGATCGCGCGGCCGCGGACGCGATCCTGCCGAAGCGCGTCGACGTCGCGTCGATCGCGGTGCGCAACCTGTCGGCCGCGTAACCGGCTGCACGTCGTCGCCTGTGCGGGCGTTCAACGCGCCTTCGCCATGTCGAGATCCGGCACGTCATCGCCGAACGTCGACGCAACCAGCGTGCGCATCGCGGCGACCAGCAGCGTCGGGCCCGACTGGTTGAACGTGCAGCGCTCGCCGGCCGCCGGCACTGCCCGATGCAGCACCGCGCGCCACGCACCGTGCCCGCCGTCGCGCTCGAACGCGCCGAACGGCAAACGCTCGACGAGCGGCCCGCCGTCTACCCACGACGACGACGGCGCGTACGGCACCGGCGTGCCGCCCGGTTCGCGCAGGACCGTGCATCCCGCGGCGTCGACGCGCGGCGCGCCGAGTGCTTCCGCCATCGCCACCCAGAAATCGAGCGGCGCACCGACCAGATCGTGAACCTGCATCGCGCCCTCCCGCGGCCGTGAAAACGCCATCCTAGCGCTGCCGCGCGCGATGCGCCGGCCACGCCGCGACCGGTGCGTTGCCCGGCAAGCGCGCCCGTCGTGCGAAACCGCCGATACGTGTTACGAATCGGCGATTCCTGCGTACAATGAACGCAACTCGTATCGTCCGGGCGGCGGTGGACACGCACCCCGGAACCGCATTCACGCCGAACCGGGCCGGGCCTGTTCGGCGGACGACAACCGGAACCATACGGTGCAGCGCAGGCCGGATCTCTCGGGAGACCGCAGCATGTCCACGCACGCCAGGAAACCGCTGATATCGCTCGTCGTGCCGTTTCATGACGAAGAGGAAACGATCGACGCGTTCTTTGCCGAAACGCTGCCCGTTCTCGAGTCGGTCGCCGGGGTCCGCTTCGAGATCGTCTGCATCAACGACGGCAGCCGCGATCGCACGCTCGACCGGCTGCTCGCGATCGCCGCCCGCGACGCGCGCGTACACGTCGTGGATCTCACACGCCGCTTCGGCAAGGAAGCCGCGCTCACCGCGGGCCTCGACGAGGCCGCCGGCGCCGCGGTGATCCTGATCGACGCCGACCTGCAGGACCCTCCCGCCCTGATTCCCGCGATGATCGAACACTGGCGCGCCGGTGCCGAAGTCGTCGCCGCGAAACGCACCGACCGCATGTGCGACCCATACCTGCAGCGCGCGGCGGCGGCGCTCTACTATCGCGTACACAACGCGCTGTCCGAAGTCGAAATGCCGGAAAACGTCGGCGATTTCCGCCTGATGGATCGCGAGGTCGTCGAAGCGCTGCGCGCGCTGCCGGAGCGGCGGCGGTTCATGAAGGGGCTGTTCGCGTGGGTCGGCTTTCGCACCGCTATCGTCGAATACACGCGTGCGCCGCGCAGCGGCGGCCGCTCGAAGTTCTCCGGATGGCGACGCTGGAACTTCGCGCTCGAGGGCATCACGAGCTTCAGCACCGTGCCGCTGCGCGTGTGGACCTACGTCGGTCTCACGTTCGCGATGCTGTCCCTCGCGTATGGCGCCTTCATCGTGGTGCGCACGCTGCTGTACGGCAATCCGGTGCACGGCTACCCGTCGCTGATTTCCGTCGTGCTGTTCGTCGGCGGCATCCAGCTGATCGGTATCGGCGTGATCGGCGAATACCTCGGTCGGATCTATCACGAGTCCAAGCAGCGCCCCGTCTATCTCGTGAGGCGGCGCTACCGTGCCGAGCGCGATGCCGCCGCCCAGCCGGCATCGAAGCTGCTGCAGTTTCCGCTGAAGCGCGCGCCCGCGGCCCGCCGCAGGGCAGCGATGCCGGCGGTCGCCGGCGCCGCCGCCCGCAAAGCGTCGTTCAAGTAGAACCGGACCGCCGCAATTGGACATTCCCCGCGAATCGATGCGCTCGGCGGAGCGGCCCGTGCGCGCGTGGCTCACGCCGCGGCGCGTCGTCGTGTACAGCGTGTTGATGCTCGTGCTCGACGCACTGTTCGTCACGATCTGGACGACCGTCGTTCGTCACGGGGCCGGGAGCATCGGGGCACGCCCCGGTGCCGACTTCTCGGTGTTCTGGTCGGCCTCGTACGTGATGCTGCACGGCTCGCCGGCGCAGGCGTACGACTTCTCCGCCTTCTCGCGGCTGACGACCGGCCTGTTCACGCATCTTCGCCGCGACGTCTTCGCCCCGTGGCTGTACCCGCCCACCTATTTGCTGCTCGTGACCCCGCTGGCGCTACTGCCCTTCGCGCTCGGTTACCCGGTGTTCGTCACGATCGGCGTCGTCGTGCTCGGCCTCGTCGCGTGGCGCGTTTCGCGTCTCGGCACGATTCCGGGCGCATCGCGCGTCGGCCCGCTCGCGCTGGCCGCCGCGCCTTGCGTGTTCGTCACAGCGACGCTCGGACAAAACGCGTTCCTGACCGCATCGTGCGCGGCGCTGGCCGTCCACTGGGCCGAACGGCGGCCGATCTGGGCGGGCCTCTGCATCGGCCTGCTGTCGGTCAAGCCGCAGATGGCGCTGCTGTTCCCGTTCGTGCTGGTCGCCGTGCGCGCATGGCGCACGATCGCATGGGCCGCGCTCGCCACCGGCACGTTCGTCGCGCTGAGCGTCCTGGTCTGCGGCATCGAGTCGCTGCGCCTGTTCGTCGCGAGCACCGGACTCGCGCGATCGATCGTCCTCGAACACGGTGTCGTGTTCTGGCTCGCGTCGCCGACGCCGTTCGCGGCGTTCCGGCTTGCGGGCGTGCCGCTCGGTGCCGCCTATGCCGCGCAAGCGTGTATTGCGGCAATCGCGATCGCCGCCGCGTGCATCGCATGGACGCAATCGCGCGATACCCGCGTGCGCGCCGCCGTGCTGGCGGTCGCGACGCTCGTGGCGAACCCGTACGTGTGGCACTACGAACTTGCGTGGCTCGCCATCGCGATCGCCTGCATGCTGTCGATCGGCTGGCGCGACGGCTGGCTGCGCGGCGAACAGGCCGCGATCGCGCTGATATGGGCGCTGCCGGTCGCCGAATACCTGAACCCGTGGCTGCTGCTGCCGCAGATCGGCCCGGCCGTGACGCTCTTCGCGCTGCTCGTGCTGCTGCGCCGCGCGCGGCACGATGCTCACAACGCGAGCCGCGGCGGCACGTACACGCCGTAGTACGGCCCGACGCCCGTCGCGACGCCGGTCATCTTCACGCCGGCGACGAAGTGCCCCTGGATGTACTTGTACGTGCCGCCGAGCGACACGTCGATACGGAACGCCGCGAACGCGACGATCGGCACGTAGGTGCTGCTCGCCGTCTGCGTGACGACCGGCAGCACGACCGTCGTGCCGACCGGCACCGACGTGTAGAGCGTCGCCTTCACGCCGGTCGCGAGATAGATGCTGTCGCCGATATTGAGCGTCGTCGGGTTGCCGGTCACCATCAGGCCGCCCATCGTCGTCGTGTCGGTCGCGGTCGACAGGAACGACGTCCACTGGCCGCCCATGCACAGCGTGCCGTAGGTCTGGCCGTTCGTGATCGAGAATTCGTACGGCAGGTTGGTCAGCGGATTGATCAGCGGCTGGTTGGTCAACGTGTTCCAGTACTGGTTGTACACGCACTGGTCGATCGCGACCGGAAAGAGCCCGCCCGCCGCCACCCCGCCCGGCGCGGCGAGCACCGCGATCGCGGTCGCGCTGCCGGACGCGCCCGGAATGCCGAGCAGCCCGCCGAGCAGCAGCGGAATCGAGCCGCCGTTCACGCCCGGCGCGCGCGACACGGTGACCTGAACCGCCGGCACGTCGTATTGGCCGGGCGTGATGGTCGTCGGCTGCATCGATGCGGGGTTGCGCGTCACGTTCCAGTACCCGGTCGTCACCGTGCCGGTCGCGAGCGGCGCGCCTGCCGCCGCATTCTGCGCGATCACGCCGTTCGCCGCCGGCGCGGCCTGCGACCAGTTCAGCGCGCCGCCCGTGGGCGACATCATCGCGTCGGCCGCCGCGAGCGCGGCCGCGTCGGCGGCGTTCTGCAACTGGTTGCGCACCGTGGCCACCCACGCGATGTCGATTGCCAGCGCGCCGAACGACAGCAGCGGAATCAGGAACAGCAGGAAGAACAGCGCGACGGAGCCGCGCTCGCGCGTGGCGCCGATGCATGGCGTGCCGGCTGCGTCATTCATAGAGCATCACCGAGCTGGCCGAGATCGTCACCGGGCCGGTGAGCGCGCTGAATGCCGACCCCAGCACCAGCCCCGAATACGTGTAGGTCACCGTGACCGTCAGCGCGGTGCCGGCCGTCGTGCCGTTCGCCTGCGTCACGGTGATGGTCGGCGTCGTCGCGGTGCCGCCGGTGATGAGGCTGTTCTGCGTGTAGGTCGATGCGACGTTGGCGATCTGTGTCGGGGTCAGCATCGGCACGCGCAGCACGACGCCCGCGCGCGCGGCCTCGCGGCTCGCGTTCGTGATGACGGCCTTGTCGCACAGCAGCAGGCTCGTGTCGATGATGCCGATCAGCACCATCAGCAGGAACGGCAGCATCAGCACGAACTCGAGGGATACGACGCCGCGCGCGTGACGGACGCCCATCGCCTGGCGTGTCATCTTGCCGCCCCCGCGGCGGGCGGCAGCGCGTGCGGGTCGAGCGCGGCCCCCGTCGACGGTCGTGCGGCGGCGGGCGCCGGGCGCGCCGCAAGCTGCGCGCGCACTGCCTCGTAGACGCGCAAATTGTCGGCCACCGCCGATGCGGGCAGATCCGCCGACAACAGCTTCTTCGCCGAATCGGTGTTGCCGAGCACGCCATACGCGAACGCGAGGTTCTGGCGCGCCTGCCACGGCGCATCGGGTAGCCCGGCCACGTCGAGCAGCACGTTCACGCCTTCGCGCGGCCGGTTGCTCAGCACGAGCGACAGCCCGAGGTCGACGCGCAAGCCCTTCGCATCCGGATGCACGCGCAGCGCATCGCGGTATACGGCCTGCGCGTCTTCATGGCGGCCCTGCAGGTCGAGCACCGTGCCGAGCCCTTCCGCCGCAAGCGGCAGGTTCGGCTGCGCGGCCAGCAGCTCGCGGTAGCGCTGGGCGGCCTCGTCGAGCCGGCGCTGCCGCAACGCGACGCGCGCGAGCCCGACCTGCGGCCCGGGTTCCGCGGGTGCCTGCTGTCGTGCCTGCTCGTAGAGAATCCGCGCGCGCTCCAGATCGCCCGCGCGGTAGCTGACGTCGCCCAGCCCGAGGCGCGCCGGGAGCGAATCGGGATGCCGGGCGAGCACCTTCTCGTACAGCGTCGACGCGAGATCGACGTTGCCGCCGGCGAGCGCGCTGTCGGCAATGCGCAGTTCGGCCTGCGGGTCGTCGCTCTTGTGCGACAGCGCCGGCCGCGTCTGGATGCCCGGCGCGCAGCCGCCGGCCAGCACCGGCAACACCGCCGCGAATGCGAACGCACGGATCACGGATCGTGTCATTTGAACACCTCGAGCAGGCGAATCGCCGCCGGGCCCGCCGCGATCAGGCCGACCGTCGGCAGGATGAACAGCATCATCGGCAGCGTGATCTTCGGCGCGAGCTTCGCGGCCTGCTCCTCGAGCGCGACGATCTGCTCGGTGCGCTCGCTGCGCGACAGCGTTCGCAGCGCCTGCGTGATCGGCGTGCCGAAGCGCTGCGATTGCGTGAGCGTCGTGGCAAGCGAGCGCGCCGACGCAAAGTCGACGCGCGTCGCGAAATGCGTGAGCGCTTCGGATACGTTGCCGCTCAGCGTCAGCTCGTCCGCGCATACCGTCAGCTCGTCGGCGAGCGGCGGGCAGATGCGCTCGAGTTCGCGCGCGACGCGCCGCACGCCCGATACGAGGCTGTTGCCGGCCATCGTGCAGATCACCAGCAGGTCGAGGGCGTCCGGAAAGCACGCGGCGATGATCCGCCGGCGCCGCCGGATCATTGCGCCGAGCACGTATTCCGGCACGATCACGCCGATCACGAACGCGGCGACCATCGCCAGCGCCCGGATCACGACGTATTCGCCGAAGCGCGGAATGTACGGGCTGAACACGATCGCGACGCCCGCGAGCAGCACGCCGCAGCTCAGCTTGATGCCGATCATCGACGACACCGCACGCCGCTCGCGAAAGCCCGCGCGCGTCAGCTGCAGCGCGAGCTTCACACGCTGCATCGGGTCGAGCACGGGCAACCGCTCGCCGAGTTGCGCGAGCCGCCGCGTCAGGTCCTGACGTACCTCGCCCGGCTGCAGCCGCCCCGCCACCAGCGAAAGCGGACGTTGCCCGGCCGCCTGCTGCACGCGCTCCGCGATTCGCCGGCGCGTGCCGCCGCCGGGCGTCGCGAGCGCCGCCGCGACGCACGCGAGCAGCAGCAACAGTTCGAGGCCGCGGGCGGCCAGCATCGACATCGTCATCGCGCGGTATCCAGTTTCGAGATCTTGTGAATCGTCAGCAGTCCGATCGTCAGCAGCACCGCGGCGATCGTCAGCATCACGCGTCCGGCATGCGTGTCGAACAGCAGCATCACGTACGCGCGGTTCACGAGGAACAGCGCGCCGATCATCACGAACGGCACCGCCGAAATGATCTTCGTCGTGATCCGCCCCTCGGCGGTCAACGCGCGCGTTTTCAGGCGTATGTCGCGGCGCGTGCGGATGATGCTCGACAGCTCGTCGAGCGTCTCGCCGAGGCTGCCGCCGGTCTCGCGCTGCAGCAGCAGGTAGACGGTGAAGAACGAGAAATCCGCGATCATCAGCCGGTCTGCCGCGTGCGTCAGCACGTCCTTCAGATCCGCGCCGACGCGCAGGCTGTCGCCCATCGAGCGGAAGGTCGAGCGCACCGGCTCCGCCGCGCTGTCGCCCACCGTGCTGATCGCCTGCGTGACCGGAATGCCCGCGCGCACCGCCCGCACGATCAGGTCGATCGCGTCCGGGAACGCTTCGAGAAAACGCAGCCGGAACCGCTCGACCAGCGCGCGATAGCTGGCGCGCATCGCCACCAGCGGCAGCCCGACGTAGATCAGCGGATGGAGCGCGTGCGGCAACGCGACGAGTTGCACCACCACGATCGCGGCAATCGCGCCGGCAATCGTGCCGGCGACGACGATCCGCATCCCGCGTTCGCCGCCAACCGCCCGCACGCGCGTCACGTAGCGCTGCAGCCACGCGCGCGCGCGGCTTTGCCGCCGCGGCAGGTTGAACAGCGCGATGCCGGGTGCCGCGGCCGCACCGGCTTCCCGACCCGCCAGCGACGGTGCAAGGTGCCGCATCCGCTCGCGAATGCGCTGCTCCGGCGTGTGGCGCGCACGGTCCAGCCACGCGGACAGCGCGAGGCCCGCCGCGAGGATCACGACGAATGCGCCGAGCGCGAGCAGGTCCGCGGTGCTCATTGCCGGAAGACCTCGGTGAGCGCGTCCTCGACGCCGTAGTACGCGGCGCGCGGCGCGAACGCCGGCCGCAGCGACGACGCCTCGAACACGCCTTTCACCACGTCCCGCGTCGTATCGCCTTCCTGGCGGAACGCGAACAGGTCCTGCGTGATCACCACCTCGCCTTCCATTCCGACGATCTCGGTGATCCGGGTCACGCGGCGCACGCCGTCGCGCATCCGCTCGACCTGCACGAACAGGTGCACGGCGCTCGCGATCTGGCGGCGGATCGACAGCAGCTGCAGGTTCGCGTTCGCCATCATCACCATGCTTTCGAGCCGGCTGATCGCGTCGCGCGGCGAGTTCGCATGGATCGTCGTCATCGAGCCGTCGTGCCCGGTATTCATCGCCTGCAGCACGTCGAACGCTTCCGCGCCGCGGATTTCGCCGAGGATGATGCGGTCGGGCCGCATCCGCAGCGCGTTGCGCACGAGGTCGCGCTGCGAGATCCCGCCGAGCCCTTCCGTATTCTCCGGCCGCGTCTCGAGACTGACGACGTGCGGCTGCAGCAGTTGCAGCTCGGCCGCATCCTCGATCGTCACGATCCGCTCGTGCTCCTCGATGTGTTGCGACAGCGCGTTGAGCAGCGTCGTCTTGCCCGAACCGGTGCCGCCGGAGATCACGATGTTCAGCCGGCACGCGCACGCGATCTTCAGCACCTGCAGCATCCCGTGCGAGATGTTGCCCTGATGCGCCATCCGCGCGAGCGTGATGTCGCGCTTCGCGAACTTGCGGATCGAGATCGACGCGCCGCGCATCGCGATCGGCGGCAGGACCACGTTCACGCGGCTGCCGTCGGCAAGACGCGCGTCGACCATCGGGCTGCTCTCGTCGACGCGGCGCCCGACCGCCGCCGCGATCCGCTGCGCGACGCTCGTCACGTGCGCGTTGTCGCGAAACTTCAGCGGCGTGAGTTCGAGCCGGCCCGCGCGCTCGACGTACACCTGGTCGGGGCCGTTCACGAGGATGTCGGAGACGGTGTCGTCGGCGAGCAGCGGCTCGATCGGCCCGACGCCGAACATGTCGTTCAGGATCGCGTCGACGATCAGCACCTGCTCGCCCGCCGTGATCTTCAGGCGCTCGCGCTCGACCGTGTGCGCGGCCACCTGCTCGATGCCCGCGCGCACTTCGTCGCGCGTCTTCATCAGCGCCGCCGACATGTTCATCGACGAGAACACCGCGGTGCGAATCGCGTCGAACTTGCCGGAACGAATCAGCGCCTCGTGGGTATCGGCCACCGCAAGCCCGCGCGCGGATGCGGGCGCCTGGCTCGCTGCCGGGCCCGGCACCGGTGCGCCGTCGGGCGGCGCGGCGGGAGAAGCCGCCGGCCCGGGCGCAGGCGTCGACCGTTTGCGGGTACCGAACGTCACGATCCTTTCCTCCATTTCACGAAGCGCGCGTACCACGGCTGCGCGACGGCCATCGATTCGCCGGTGATGCCGTTCGCGAGCAGCCGGATCTCGTCCAGGAAGCCGCGGCGTTTCGTGCCTTCGATCGGCTCGCCGAGGTTCTCGGCGACCGCGAGCGTCTGCGGCTCGTGCGGCAGCTCGCGCAGCCGCACGCCGCCGAATGCGTCCTCGAAGTCGGCCGGCGCGACGCGCCCCTTGACCGGCTCGAGCGGGTTGTTCAGCATCATCGACAGCAGCCGCTCGCCGGGCAGCTCCCTCACGAAGCGCGCAAGCCGGGCGGCTTCGTACGCGGCATGCACCGAGCGGTCGGCGACGATATAGACGAGATCGGACACCGTCAGCGCATCCTCGAACAGTTTGCCGGCGCGGTTGCCCACGTCGAACAGCACGTAATGGAAGCGGTCCTTCAGCATCTCGACGAGCGACGCGATCGCCTCGTCGCGCAGCGGCGCGTCGTCGCCATACGCCAGTTCGGCCGAGAGCACGTGCAGGCGGTCGCCCTTCGTGACGAACATGCGGTCGAACAACGCGTCGTCGGGACGCTGTTCCATGTTCAGCAGTTCGATCAGCCCGTTGTTGCTCGACAGCCCGAGCATCGAGTTCGCGCCGCCGCCGTGCAGGTTCAGGTCGACGTATGCCACGCGGCGGCGCTTCTCGCCCGCCAGGCAGCGCGCGAGACTCACCGCGACCGTCGTCGTGCCGACGCCGCCGCGCGCGCCGACGAAGCTGACGATCTTGCCGGTGCGCACCTGCACGACCGATTCCGTCGCGGTCAACGCGCGCCGCATCAACTCGACGGTCAGCGGCTTCACGATGTAGTCCTGCACACCGATGCCGAGCAGGTTGCGGAACAGCCCGACGTCGTTCTGCGTGCCGATCGCGACCACCCTCACGGACGGATCGCACACGTCGGCGAGGCGCATCAGGTCGGACACCGGCAGCACCGAATCCGACACGTCGACGATCAGCTGGCGCGGCGAGCGCTCGTGCTGCTGCAGCAGCCGGATCGCGTCGTCGCAGTTGCCCGGCTGCACGTGGGCGCGCGTGATCGACAAGTCCTGGGCGACGCGGCGAATCACGTCTTCGCTGCCGGCATCGGACACGACCGCGATGAGATCCGCCGCACCGGCTGCGGCGGCGCGCTTGGCATTCTGGCGATCGAGGACGTTCATGGGCGGCATCGCGATGGGCATCGGGAGCGGGTCAGTGGCCGGGCGAGCCGGTCGTCGTCAGCGTCTTGTCCGGAGCCGGCTGCTTCACGCGATCCTCGACGTAGCGGCGCACCGCGTCGGCGGCGACTTGCGCATCGGCGCCGCCGTACGGCACGGGCGCGACCAGGTCTTCCGGCCGCGCGAGCATCGTCGCGAGATTCGTGTAGGTCGCGCAGCCGAACGGCACGCCGGGCCGCCCGAACCCCGCATCGACGAGATGCGACGGCTGCATCAGCTTCGCGCAGTCGGGCGGCACCGCGTGCACGCCGTCGAAGCCGATCGCGCGCGCATCGGGCAGGTTGAGCGGCGGCGGCGCCGAGAAGCAGCCCGCAAGCACCAGTGGCGGCAAGGCGGCGACGATGGTTCGAACTCGCATGCGCGCTCCTCCGGTCAGTACACGAAGCCCGCGGCGCCGACGAGGCGCGGCGTATCGCCCGTCAGCAGGTCGAGCCCGAGATTGCGCTGGATCGCGAACTCGAGATCGCTGCTCGGCCGCGCGACGGTGTCGAGCGCCTGCTCGAGCTGGCCGGGGCCGGTCGGCTGCACGATGTACGGCGTCACGATCACGACGACCTCGGTCTTGTTGTCCTGGAAGTTCTTCGACGAAAACAGCCGGCCGATGATCGGCAGCCGGCCGAGCCCCGGCACCTGCGCCACGGTATCCGCCGTCTGGCTCTGCAGCAGCCCGCCGATCGCGAAGCTCTGCCCGCTCGACAGCTCGACCGTCGTCTCGACGCGCCGCACCGAGAGTCCCGGCACCCTGACGCTGCCGGTCGTCACGCTGTTGTTCGAATCGACCTCGCTCACCTCCGGGCGCACCTTCAGGCTGATCCGGTTGTCGGCGAGCACGGTCGGCGTGAAGTCGAGCGACACGCCGAACGGCTTGAACTCGACCGTGATCGCGCCGGTGTTGCCGGCCTGCGCGACCGGAATCGGAATTTCGCCGCCGGCGAGAAAGCTCGCGGTCTGCCCGGACATCGCGGTGAGATTCGGCTCCGCGAGCATCGTGATCAGGCCTTCCTGATCGAGCGCGTCGAGCACGACGTCGATCGACCAGCGCCCCGCGCGGAAGCCGCCGAGCACCGAATACGCACCGGTCGGCGACAGGTTGAACACCTTGGTCGTCGGATCGAACAGCGTGCGGCCGCTGAGCAAGCCGCCGAAGAAGTTGCCGGCCGAGCCGAGCGAGCTCCAGTTGATGCCGAGCTGCTGCGTGACGTTGCGGCTCACCTCGGTCACGCGCACGCGCAGGTTCACCTGGATCGGGCGCGACAGCGTGAGCCGGTTGACGATCTTTTCCTTGTCGTTGACGTAAGGCGCGAGCGACTGCATCACGGCGTCCGCGTCGGCCGCGCTCGGCACCTTGCCCGACACCATCAGCGAGCCCGGCGCGCCGGACACCGACAGCTTCAATTGCGGAAAGCGGCTGTCGAGCACCGCCTGCAGCGACGCGGTGTCGACCTGCACGATCACCGTGCGGCGCAGGATCGGCCGATGGTTCGCGCCGAGCGCGATCAGCGTGGTGGTGCCGGCCTTCTTGCCGAACACGAACACGGTGCGCGGCGACGGCACCTGGATGTCCGCGATGCTCGGGTCCGCGACGAACATCGCGGTCGCGGGTTCGGCCAGCGACAGCATCTCGCCCTTGCCGGTCGCGATCGACAACGCCGCGCCGGCGTCCGCCGCGCTCGCGCGCTGCGCGAGTGCGACGCCCGGCGCGACGATGCAGGCCAGGCACCAGAAAGCCATCCAACGAACCATGCGCACCATGCGTGTTCCCGTCAAATGCCGGCCGCCGGGCGGCCGGCCCGAATCGTCACTGCTCACTGCGGCGCCGCGATCCGTGGCACCTGCGCCGTCGCATCCGCGGCGACATTGCCGCCCGGGGGTGCCGCGGGCGCCGCCGGTGCAACCAGCGTGCCCATCCAACCGGACGGCAGCGGCGGCAAGCCCGGCGTGCCTGTGCCGGTGCCGCGCGACCCGTCGTCGACCGACGAGCCGCGATAGATCACGACCGTATTGCCCTGCGGCGCCGGCCGCGTGTCGGCGTCCGTTCTCGCCGGCTGCGCCGGCTGCGCACGGCGCGCCGCGCGCGACACGTCGCCGGCCCACACCGGCGGCGTATCGGGCTCCGCTTCGTCGCCGCCCGCCGCCTGCCGGCGATCGCTCGTCGCGAAGCTGCGCAGCGACAGCGACAGCGAGCCGAGGCGCGTCGCGACCAGCACGACCTGCGCGGTGCGCGGCGCGACCTCGAGCGTGACCGTGCGCGCGCGGGCCGGCACGTCCGGCGCACTCGCAGGCGTCTTCGCACGCTGGAATTCCGAGCCGACCGCGAGCACGCGCGCACGCCGCACGACCGTCTCCGCTTCGAACGTGCCGGGCGACGTCGCGGAACCGCCGATCTCCTGCGTGAGCACCACGTCGACGAAGTCGCCCGGCTGGATCAGCCCCGCGTTGCCCGACACGTCGTCGACCGGCACCGAGATCGCGCGCATGCCGGGCTGCAGCGCGGCCGCGAGAAAATCCGGCGCGGCGCCCGGAATCACGTTGTCCGCACGGATCGGCGCGCCGGCGTCGACGCGATTGCGCAGCAGCGCGCCTTTCAGGTCCGCGCCCGGTTGCGACTCGACGAACGCACCGCCCGGCACCTGCGTGCGCGGCATGCGCTTCCACGCGAGATCGTTGTCGCGCAGCAGCAGCCCTTCGGGCAGGTCCGCCGCCGCGACGCGCACGCGCACCTCGGCCGCTTCGCCGGGCACCGGCGGCGTCGACGCGGCGACATACAGCTGGCGCAGGATGAACGCGCCGATCGCGGCAGCGATGATCAGCACGGTCATTCGCAGAGGTTTGGGCATGGCGGCGTGCGTCCCCGGTCTAGGCAAGCGAAACCGCGTGAGGGAACGGCGCCCAGACGGCCAGCGCCCCGCCGAGCGCGAGCGCGATCCCGTACGGCACACCGCGCGTCGCGATCGTACGCGCCGGCGCGGCGCGACGCTGCCATGCGACGGCCGCGAGCGCGGCGACGCCGCACGCGGCGCCGCTCGCACCGACGATCGTCAACACCGGGAACGCGAGCGCCGGGCCGGCCCACAGGAATACCGCCGCCGCGAGCTTCACGTCGCCGCCGGCGATCCAGCCCGCGTGACGCAGGCCGGCGAACAGCAGCAGCATCGCCGCGGCGGTCGCCACGTGACCGGCGAGGTGCGCGAGCCCTTCGCGCGCGAGTGCCGCCGCAACGAAATACAGCATCGCGAACGCCAGCACCGCGCGATTGGAGAGGTGCCGCGCGCACACATCCTGCGTCGCGAGCGACACCAGCACGAGCGTCGCCGCCGACTGTACGAGAAAGAGCATCGGAGAGCCGTCCGTCGGCGCGCCCCGGCTGGATACGTCGTACCGCTGCGGATCCGTGTGTTCGTCGGCGGCGCGCGGGTTCAGGAGATCAGATCAGCGCCGTGACCTTGTTGATCAGCGCGGTGAACACGGCCGGCAAGCCGCCGGATGTACTGCTGAGGATCACCCCGACCGCCGCCAGTGCGACCACGACGATGCCGGCCAGAACCGCGTACTCGAGCGAGCTGACGCCGCGTTCATCGCGCAGCAAGGTCTTGACGTATTGCAGCATGACAACCTCCGTGTGACGGGGTCGGTGATCGACCGTTGAGTGAAAAGAAGCGGCGCTGCTTCGGTGGCACGCACGGCGTTTTCGCCCATTCACGACTCATGCGGCAGCCCTGTCGTCGGGCCATGCGCATCCCCCGGAATCCATTCGATCGCTGCAACGCGCGGTGGTCGGCAATGGAATCCGCCGCTACTCCGCGCGCTTGTTGCATAGCTGCATTGGCACAATGCAATTCACACTGATTCGTCTAGGGTATAGACAATTTTTTTGGCGATTTCAAATTATTTAGCGTCAGAGTGTATTTATGGGCGGTGCACTTCAGCGATGAAATTCGCGCATGCTATTTGCCGCTTTTCAGCATGATGCAACAAGCCCGGCGTGGCGTGCAGTAAGAATGTTAATACCGGGATGCATCGTTGCCGACGCCGTTGCAATTCGATGATTTTTATTCAGTTTTCCGATATGCCGCGTGATTTTCCTGTTCGAACCTGAAACGGACCCGCGCGTGCGTTTCCCGGCATCTTTTTCGTGCGCGCCGACATGATCCGGAAAATTTTGCGCACCCGATCGCATTGCCCGATCCGGATTGGCGCCGCTGTCACCGACGCTCGATTCGCCGCCGATCGGCGTGCGCGATCCGCACGCCGCGCTCGCCCGCCTCGCCATTTCCAATCGGCGCCATGCATGATTTGCCAACCCGAAACGCGGCGATAAGCATAGTTCAAATCGTTGCTTGTCCCGCGCCCGAGGCGTCCTCCAGAATGGTTCGACACCCGCCGGCCCGATTTCGAGTCCTCACCATCCAACGCACCATGATCGACCGATTCCCGTCTCCACTGCGCCTGCTGCGATCGCTGCTGATCGCGTCCCTCGTTGCGTTGCCCGCTGCCGCCGCGCACGCCGACAAGCCCGCCACGATCCGCATCGGCGTCGCGCAGCAGGGCACCGGCGATCCGCCGACCTTCGGCGGGTCGAGCGCGGCCACCGCGCAGTTGCAGCAACTCGTCGAAAAGGAATTCGCGGCCGACGGCATCAAGGTGCAGTGGCTGTTCTTCAAGGGCGCGGGCCCGGCCGTCAACGAGGCGATCGCCAACAAGGCGCTCGACTTCGCCTACCAGGGCGACCTGCCGGCCGTGCTCGCGCGCTCGAACGGCATCAGGACGCGCCTGCTGCTCGCCGCGAGCGTGCGCTCGGGCGTCAAGATCGCGGTGCCGCCCGACTCCGGTATCCGCTCGATCACCGACCTGAAGGACCGCCGCGTGTCGATCTTCCGCGGCACGAACCTGCAGCTCGTCGCCGACAACGCGCTCGCGAAGAACGGCCTCGGCGAACGCGACCTGCGCGTGATCAACCTCGACTCCGCGAGTTCGCTCGCCGCGCTCGCGTCGAAGGGCATCGACGCGTCGGTGGGCGACTATCAGTTGTACAAACTGCGCGACGCGGGCCTCGCGAAAATCATCTACGAATCGCAGAACGACGGCCCGCAATACACGCGGCAGACCCACCTGCTCGTGCTCGACGACTTCGAGCACGCGCATCCGGACATCGTGCAACGCGTCGTCAACGCGCTGGTCAAGGGTGCGCAATGGTCGTCCGACGAAGCGAACCGCGATGCGCTGTTCAGGCTGTGGGAAAAAAGCGGCGTGCCGTATGCGTCGTGGCAGGCCGACTACGCGAACCAGCGCCTGAAGGACCGCCTGTCGCCGCTGATCGATCCGTTCCTCGTCGCGCGCTACAAGGCCGTCGCCCAGGACGCGCTGAAGCTGAAACTGATCCGCCAGCCGGTCGACGTCGACGGCTGGTTCGAGCCGAAGTACCTCGACAACGCGTTGCGCGCGCAGCACCTCGAGCACTACTGGCCGCGCTACGACGCGGCCGGCAAGCCCCTCTCCTAACCCGGACCCGCCCCGATGAGCGACACCGCGATCCCGATTCCGTCGTCCGACCCGCACGCGCGCGCCGCGCCGTCCCGCGCGGCGGCCGCGAAGCGCGTGGCGTGGCTGCTCGCGCCGTGGGCGCTGCCCGCGCTGCTGTTCGTGTTGTGGACCATCGGTAGCGCGCGCGGCTGGATCGCACCGCAGATCCTGCCGCCGCCCGCACACGTCGCCGACTCGCTCGCCGAGCTCGCGGCCAGCGGCGATCTCGCGCGCCACACGCTGATCAGCCTGCAGCGCGTGCTGGTCGGCTTCGCGGCCGGCACGCTGCTCGGTTTCGCGACCGGCGCGGCGCTCGGCCTGTCGCGCACGCTCGAAGCCTACGTGCTGCCCGGCTTCAATGCGCTCGTGCAGATTCCCGTGCTCGGCTGGCTGCCGTTCCTGCTGCTGCTCGTCGGCGTCGGCGAGCCGCTGAAGTACCTGCTGATCGCGCATGCGGCGCTCGTCCCCGTGACGATGAGCACGCTGCAGGGGTTCCGCCACGCGCCGCCCGCGCTCGATGAAGCCGCGCGCGTGTTCGGCTATACGCGCCGCCAGCGCATCGTCCACGTCGTGCTGCCGGCCGCGATTCCGACGCTCGCGACCGGCGTGCGGCTCGCATTCACGAAATCGTGGCTCGCGCTCGTCGTCGTCGAACTCGTCGCGTCGTCGGAAGGGCTCGGCTACCTGATCGTGTACGGGCGCCAGCTGTTCCAGCTCGATCTCGTGATGGCGGCGGTGATCGTGGTCGGCGCGGTCGGCCTCACGATCAATCGGCTGCTCGACGCGCTCGAAGCACGGCTGCGCCGCGGCGTGCCGTCCGCATTCCGCGGTTGAACCCGATTCAAGGATTCTCCTCCTATGCCGCTTGACGCCACGTCCGCATCGGACGCCCCATCGCCCGCCGTCAGGATCGCCCGTCGCTTTCCCGTGCCCGACTGGCGCGGTTTCGTCCTGCCGCTCGCCACGCTCGCGCTCTGGTGGGCCGTGTCGTCCGCGCACCTCGTCAAAAGCGGGCTGCTGGTCGGCCCGGCCGACGTGCTGCACACAGCGTGGACCCAGACGACCAGCGGCGCGCTGGCACGTGCATTGTCGGCATCGCTCGCGCGCGAAGCGTGCGGCTTCGCGATCGGCGCGACCGGCGGCCTGCTGCTCGGCACCGCGCTCGGGCTGTCGCGCGTCGCCGCGCGCATGGTCGGCCCGAGCTTCGACACGTTCAAGCAGATCTCGCTGTTCGCGTGGATTCCGCTGATTTCCGTCTGGTTCGGCCTCGGCGACGTCGCCAAGGTCGTGTTCCTGTCGCTCGCCGCGCTGCTGCCGGTCGCCGCGCATACGTGCGACGGCATTCATGCGGTACCGCGCACGTACGTCGACGTGGCCCGCGCGCTGCGTTATTCGCGGCTTCAGCTCGTGCGCCACGTGATCCTGCCCGCCGCGCTGCCGTCGATCTTCACCGGGCTGTATCTCGGCCTCATCTACTCGTGGCTCGCGACGCTCGGCGCCGAGTACCTGCTCGTCGCGGGCGCCGGGATCGGCAACACGCTGATCGACGGCAGCGAGCAGTTCCGGATGGATCTCGTGCTGTTCGGGATCATCGTCGTCGGCGTGACCGGCTGGGCGCTGAACGCGGTCGCGCGTGCGATCGAGCGCAAGGTGCTGGCCCGGCGCGGCGAGCTGCGCCGCTGATCGCCCTCTTCCTTCCCGTTGCTTCCCTTTCCGCCATGACGACTCTCGCTTCCGATTCGCTCGATATCCTCCACGTGAGCAAACGCTATGCGCAACGCGGCGCATCGCTCGCCGTGCTCGACGACGTGTCGCTGCACGTGCGTGCCGGCGAGTTCGTCACGATCGTCGGCGCGAGCGGCTGCGGCAAGTCGACTTTGCTGCGCCTGATCGCCGGGCTCGATACCGACTACGCGGGCGAAATCCGCGCCGGCGACGAAACGGTGCGCGACACGTCGCTGCAGCGCGGGATCGTGTTCCAGGATCACCGGCTGTTCCCGTGGCTGACGGTTGCGCAGAACATCGAGGCCGCACTGCGTAATGCGCCGCTCGACGCGCCGGCCAGGCGGCGCGCGGTAGCCGAGCACATCGCGCTCGTCGGGCTGAACGGCTTCGAGCATGCGTACCCGAACCAGCTGTCGGGCGGCATGGCGCAACGCGTCGCGATCGCGCGCGGCCTCGTGAATCGCCCGCGCGTGCTGCTGCTCGACGAACCGTTCGGCGCACTCGATGCACAGACGCGCGCGCGGATGCAGAACGAACTGCTGCGCATCTGGGAACAGGAACGCATCACGATGGTGCTGGTCACGCACGACGTCGACGAAGCCGTGTATCTCGGCGATCGCGTCGTCACGATGGCGCCGCGTCCGGGACGCATCGAGCGCATCCTCGACGTCGCGTTGCCGCGCCCGCGCCGGCGCGACTCGCCGGAATTCGCGCGGCTGCGCGACGCGGTGCTCGCCGATTTCGACGATCTCGAACCGCCCGGCAACGGCGGCAGCGGCAGCCGGGCAAACCGTGACGAGGCGCTCGATGCGCACCGGATCGGCGCATGGCGGCTCGCGTGGTGATGCGCTCACGCGGCGGGCCCGATGCCGTGCCCGAAACGCTCAGCATGCCGACACATATCGATCATCACGGCGCGCACTAAGGTTGTGACGATTCATCGGTTCCGGTTCCGCGCGGTCCCTGCTTGAATGGAGACTCGATCGACCCGACCCAGGAGACTCCCGATGTCCGAAGTCCAGCACGCCGCTCACCCGTCATCGCATGCTTCGCACGCCGCCGCGCCGCGCACGGCCGCCGTCCCGCTTCAGCTTCGCCAGGTCGCCGGCCGGATCGGCGCCGAAATCGCCGGTGTCCGGCTGTCGGGCACGCTCGACGACGCGACGTTCGACGCGATCCAGGCCGCGCTGCTGCGCCACAAGGTGCTGTTCTTCCGCAACCAGGGCCATCTCGACGACACCGCGCAGGAAGCCTTCGCGCGCCGCTTCGGCGAGACGGTCGCCCACCCGACCGTGCCCTCCGTCGACGGCAGCGCGCACCTGCTCGAACTCGATTCCGCGCACGGCGCGCGCGCCAATTCGTGGCACACCGACGTGACGTTCGTCGACGCGTACCCGAAGGTGTCGATCCTGCGCGCGGTCGTGATTCCGCCGTTCGGCGGCGACACCGTGTGGGCCAACACGGCGGCCGCATACACGCATCTTCCCGAGTCGCTGCGCGCGCTCGCCGACACGCTGTGGGCGGTGCACACGAACGCGTACGACTACGCGTCGACGCACGTGCATGCCGACGACACGCAACTGAAGCGCTACCGCGAAGTGTTCACGTCGACCGTCTACGAAACCGAACATCCGGTCGTGCGCGTGCATCCGGAGACCGGCGAGCGCACGCTCGTGCTCGGACACTTCGTGCAGAAAATCAAGGGGCTGTCGTCGCAGGATTCCGCCCATCTGCTGCAGGTGCTGCACGAACACGTGACGCGCCTCGAGAACACCGTGCGCTGGAACTGGCAGCAAGGCGACGTCGCGATCTGGGACAACCGCGCGACGCAGCACTACGCGATCAACGACTACGGCGATGCACGCCGCGTCGTGCGTCGCGCGACCGTTCACGGCGACGTGCCGGTCGGCATCGACGGCCGCCGCAGCGTCGTGCTGAAGGGGCCCGGCGCGACGCTGCAATGACGTTCCCCGCACGGTGGCGGCTTCGGTCGCCACCGTGCCGGCGCCACCCTGCATTCCCGCCTTCCCGACCGGAGGATCCGACCATGACCTTCCCGCCACCGGGCCGACGCTTGCATGCGCAACGATGTCGCCGTCCGTCCGCCCCGTTCACTTCCGCCAGGAGCGTCGCATGAGCGCCCTACCCGTACCCGCCGCCGAGCCGGTCGACGTGATCCCGCTGTCCGCCCACATCGGCGCGGAGATCCGCGGCATCGACCTCACCCAGCCGCTGACCACGCCGCAGATCGCCGCGATTCGCGCCGCACTGCTGAAATGGCGCGTGATCTTCTTCCGCGAGCAGTTCCTCACGCACGAGCAGCATGTCGCGTTCTCCGCGCAGTTCGGCGAGCCGACCGTCGGCCACCCGGTGTTCGGCCACGTCGACGGTCATCCGGCCGTCTATTCGATCGCGAAGCATCGCAAGGCGACGCGCTTCGAAGGCGAGCCGGTACGCCGGCCGTGGACGGGCTGGCACACCGACGTGACGGCCGCCGTCAATCCGCCGTGGGCGTCGATCCTGCGCGGCGTGACGATTCCGCCGTACGGCGGTGACACGCACTGGACCAACCTCGTGCGCGCCTATGAAACGCTGTCCGCACCGCTGCGCGGCTTCGTCGACGGCTTGCGCGGCATCCATCGCTTCACGCCGCCGCCCGGTGCACGCGCGACCGGCGCATTCGACGAAGCCGTCGAGCGCCGCCCGCTCGTGACCGAGCATCCGCTGGTGCGCGTGCATCCGGAGACCGGCGAACGCGCGCTGTACGTGAGCCCGAGTTTCCTGAAGTCGATCGTCGGGCTCACGCCGCGCGAGAGCCAGGCCCTGCTCGAACTGCTGTGGGAACACGTGACACGGCCGGAATTCACGATCCGCTTCAAGTGGGAGCCGCGCAGCATCGCGTTCTGGGACAACCGCGCGACCGCGCATCTCGCGCCGGTCGACATCTTCGATCTCGACTTCGATCGCCAGCTCTACCGCACGACGCTCATCGGCGACGTGCCGGTCGGCCCCGACGGCCGGGCGTCCGTCGCGCTCGAGGGCTCGCCGGTCGAGGCAGCGGCCGCGGTCGCGCTGAACTGACCGCCGTGTCGACAGCCGGCGCACCCGCGCCGGCTTCCTGCCTCAATCCAGCCACACGCCGTCGAACCGGTGCCCGCCGAGCGGCGAGAACGTCAGCCCGTGCACGCGCTTCGAGATCGGCAGCGACACGATCGACGTCGCGATCGGCGTGAACGGCACCTGATCCTTGAAGACGACCTGTGCCTGCTCGTAGAGCGACGTGCGTTTCGCGACGTCCGAGTTCGTGCGCGCCGCGCTGACGAGCCGCTCGAAATCCGCGTTGCACCATTTCGCGAGATTGCTGCCGTGCACCGCCTCGCAGCCGAGCAGCGTGCCGAGCCAGTTGTCGGGGTCGCCGTTGTCGCCCGACCAGCCATACAGGATCGCGTCGTGCTGCCCGTCGCGTTTCGCGCGGCGGTTGTATTCGCCCCACTCGTAGCTGACGATCTTCGCGCGCACGCCGATCTTCGCCCAGTCCTGCTGGATCAGTTGCGCCATCAGCTGCGCGTTCGGGTTGTACGGGCGCTGCACCGGCATCGCCCACAGCGTCAGGTCGAAGCCGTTCGGGAATCCCGCCTGCGCGAGCAGCGCCTTCGCGGCGGCAGGATCGCGCGGCGCATCCTTCAGGCGCGGGTTGTACGACCATTGCGCGGGCGGCATCGGGTTCGTCGCGATCGTCGCATCGCCGTTGAACACGGTCTTGATGATCGCCGTCTTGTCGATCGCGATGTCGAGCGCGCGCCGCACGTCGACGCGATCGAGCGGCGGATGCTGCGTGTTGTACGCGACGAAGCCGACGTTGAAGCCCGTCCCCGAAAACAGCGTCAGCTTCGGATCCCGCCGCACCGTTTCGAGATCGGCCGGCCGCGGGAACACCGACACCTGGCACTCGCCGGCCGTGAGCTTCTGCAGGCGCGCGGCCGGATCGGGCGTGATCGCGAACACGAGATGCGCGAGCTTCACGTCGTCCGGCTTCCAGTAGTCGGGATTCGCGTCGTAGCGGATCACGGCGTCCTTCTGGTACGCGCGCAGCTGGAACGGCCCCGTGCCGACCGGGAGCTGGTTGATGTCGGCTTCGCGATGGCGCGCCGTCAACTGCGACGCATATTCGGCCGACAGGATCGACGCGAACGCCATCGCGAGATTGCGCACGAACACGACGTCGGGCTGCTTCAGCACGAAGCGCACCGTATCGTCGTCCAGCTTTTCGATGCGCTCGATGTTGCGGTCGAACCCGAGATCGCTGAAGTACGGGAAACTGACCGGGTAGGCCTTGCGGAACGGATCGTCGGGATCGAGCATCCGGCGGAACGTGAACACGACGTCGTCCGCCTGGAACGGACGCGTCGGCGTGAACCACGCGGTCGTCTGGAACTTCACGCCGCGCCGCAGGTGGAACGTGTAGACGCGCTGGTCGGGCGACACGTCCCAGCTCGTTGCGAGCGACGGCACGAGATCGAGCGTGCCGCGCTTGAACTGCACGAGCCCGTTGTAGACCGTGTACGTGCTCGCGTCGAAATCGGTGCTGGTCGTGTGCTGGCCCGGATCGAAGCCGGCCGGGCTGCCTTCGGTGCAGTACACGAGCGTCTTGCCGGCCGGCGCCGCGAACGCGTGCGTGACCGTGCCGGCGAGCAGCAGCGATGCGGCCACGCCGCGCAGCACTGCAACGGCAACGGAGGTGTGCCGCGCACGATGCGCGGCCGATGAAACGAATGGAATCTTCATGGTGGCGGTCAGGGAAGGACTGTCATGCGAATGACGACCGCCGATCTTCGCGCGCCGCCCGCCGATCGCTTACCAATTAATTCCGCGTTGCTTATCGCCGCGGATGCATCCCGCTGCCACCGCATGGAAACGTCCGCGCGAGCACCGTGGACATGCGTGCGAATGCCGCTGCAGCGGCCCGCCCCGCGTCGCGCATCGACGCCGTTCGCGGTCCATCCTTCCGGCCCCCTGCAGGTTCTCCGGAATGGGCGCATCGTATCGGTTGGTCAACGCCGGCAGCGGTGCGCGGGGATACGCCCGGCGCACGCGTTCCGGCGCGGCGTGCCTGCCGGCGCGCCGCCCCTTCCTGGAGGACCCACGATGTCGCTCAACCCCGCTACGCCCTCTCGTCCCGTGAAGTCGCCGGGCCCCGATCATCCGATCACGATCGAACCGCACCCGTCGCGCGTCGTGGTCAAGGTGGCCGGCAAGATCGTCGCCGATACGCGCCGTGCGCTCGCGCTGCGCGAAGCCAGCTATCCGGCCGTGCTGTACGTTCCGCGCGAGGATGCCGACATGGCGCTGCTGCAACGCACCGACCATGCGACGTACTGCCCGTACAAGGGCGATTGCGCGTACTACTCGATTCCCGCCGGCGGCGCACGCTCGACCAACGCGGTGTGGACGTACGAGCATCCGAACCCGGCCGTCGAATCGATCCGCGCGCACCTCGCGTTCTATCCGGATCGCGTCGACGCGATCGAGGAAAGCCCGCTCGGCACCGATTGAGCGCGGCGCCGCGCCGGCGTTCACGTATTGTCCGCCCGCTGATTTGCATATGCGGATTCGTTGGTTGGCCGCCAGCCCGCGCGGCCGTATCGTCGTCCATCCGGCGCGGGCGCGGCCGGCCGCGCGCATCGACCGCATCCGGCTGCGTCCCGTGCCGGTCGCGCCGACAGCCCGCGCGACCCGTGAACCCGCCAGCAGGACGCCTCGATGAACGACCTACCGCACGCAGATCTTGAAACGACCCCGGCAAACCCGCGCCGCCGCCAGTGGCTGCACGGCGCGGCCGCCGGACTGGCCGGGCTCGCGCTCGGCCCGCTCGCGGGCATGCCTGCACTGGCTCAGGGCAGCGACAAGCGGCTGCGCATCGGTTTCCAGAAATACGGCAACTTCGTCATACTCAAGGCGCGCGGCACGCTCGAGAAGCGGCTCGCAAGCCAGGGCGTGGCGGTCCAGTGGCTCGAATTCCCGGCCGGTCCGCAATTGCTCGAGGGGCTGAACGCCGGCGCGATCGACGTCGGCACGGTCGGCGAAACGCCGCCGATCTTCGCGCAGGCCGCGGGCGTCGATTTCGTCTATATCGGCAACGAACCGCCCGCGCCGCACGGCGAGGCGATCGTCGTGCTGCCCGATTCGCCGATCCGCACCGTCGCGCAGCTGCGCGGCAAGAAGGTCGCGTTCAACAAGGGTTCGAACGTCCACTACCTGCTCGTGAAGGCGCTGGAGCATGCGGGCCTCACGTATGCCGACATCCAGCCGATCTACCTGACGCCCGCCGACGCGCGCGCCGCGTTCGTGCAGCGCAACGTCGACGCGTGGGTGATCTGGGATCCGTACCTGGCCGCGGCCGAACGGCAGCTCGGCGCACGCGTGATCGCGGACGGCGACGGGCTCGTGCGCAACACGCAGTACTACCTCGCCGCGCGCAAGTATGCGGCCGCGCAGCCGCAGGTGCTGCGCACGCTGCTCGAGGAAGTCGACGCGGTCGATCGCTGGGGGCGCGACCATGTGCCGGAAGTCGCCGCGCAACTGTCGCCGCTCGTCGGCCTCGATGCGCCGACGCTCGAAGTCGCGCTCAAGCGTGCCGGCTACGGCGTGCAGCCCGTCACCGATGCGACGCTGGCGTACCAGCAGGGCATCGCCGACGCGTTCAGCACGCTGAAGCTGATTCCCGGCAAGGTGACGGTCGCCAACGCGCGCTGACGCACCGCTGCCGCGACGCGTTACGGCGAACGCGTCGCGCCGATCCGCCGCCATTCGTCGTAATCGGTGACGAGACCCGCGTCGTCGACCGCGATATCGGCCGCATACGCGCCGCTCTCGTAGCGGTACACGTGCTCCGCCGTGCGCGCATAGCGCTGCTCGCCGCGCACGATCTCGAACGACGGAAAACGCAGCCACGCGGTACGAATGACGGCCGATGCGCCGACCGCCAGCCCGAGACGCCGGATCGGCAGCGTATTGGTCGACGGACTGAAGCCGAGATCGATGTCGGTCGCGCCCGCGAGGGCCGGCGCTGCGCCGCCGTCGATCGTCCAGTGCCCCGCGTCGCATTCGATCGCGAGTTGCCGGGGCGGCGCTGCGCCGAGCCAGTATGTCACGCGCACCGAGCGCGTCAGCCAGTCGGCGCCGCATACGATCGCATAGTCGACGCGAAACGGCGTGCCGTCGAGCGCGCCCGCCACTGCTCCCGACAGGTCGATGCCCGCACGCGTCTCGGCGAGCCGGCACCATTCGGCCGCCTGCCAGGTCTGCGCGATCTGCCATGCGACGCAGCGCGTGCGCGCCGCTTCGTCCCGTTGTGTCATGTCGGCTCCCGTCGATCGCATGAGCCGGATTTTCGCTCACGGCGTCGATGATCTCACGGCCTTTGTCTGGCGCGTGCCTTCGTACCGATACCGAGTATCGGCTCGTCGCGCACCTTCGGTACCGATCCTGCTTTGGTACCATCACCGCTCGGTATCACCCGAACCGGACAAGGGGTGTGATTTCATGGATTTGCTGGCGACGATGCGCATCTACGTCAGGGTCGTCGAGCGCGGCACGATGTCGGGCGCGGCCCGGGATCTGGACATGGGCCAACCGGCCGTCAGCGAGCGCATCGAAAAGCTCGAAAAACGTCTCGGCACACGTCTGCTGATGCGCAGTGCGCGTACGCTCACGTGCACCGACGAAGGCCGCATTTTCTACGAACACAGCAAGGCGCTGCTCGAAGCGGCCGAAGCGTCGATCGCAGCGGTATCGAAAACGGAAAACACGCTCGGCGGCACGATCCGGCTCGCCGCGCCGCAATGCTTCGGCGAGGTCGTGATTCCGCAGGCGCTGATGCATATCCGCACCGCGTATCCGCAACTGCACATCGACCTGGTGCTGAACGACAACATCGTCGATCCGGTCACGGAAGGCGTCGACATCTCGATCCGCCTCGGCCAGCTCGACGACGGCGGATTCGTCGCGCATCCGCTCGGCCAGGTCGACCGCGTGCTCGTGGCCGCGCCCGCCTATCTCGACCGCCACGGCCCGATCGACACGAAGGCCGATCTGGCGAACCACCCGTTCATCCGCGTCAAGGGCATCTTCGCGAACGAGCAGTTGCCGCTGCGGAGTGAAGACAAGACGCTCGAATACGCGCGGATCCAGACGGTGATGACGACGAGCCACTGGCGCCCGATGTTCGACACGATCCTGGCCGGCGGCGGCATCGGCGTCGTGCAGGCGCCGGCCTGCGCCCATGCGCTCGCGCACGGCAGGCTCGTCGAGATCCTGCCGCAATACACGATCCCCGCATTCGTGCTCAACGCGCTGGTCCAGGCGCAACGGCCGCTGCCGCCGCGCGTGCGGGTCGTCGTCGATCTGCTGAAGAAGGAGATTCCGGCGCTTTTGGACAGCAGCAAACCCTGAGCGCGCACACCCGCCCGAGCGGTACCGTCTGCTTTCCGGATAACTGAAGCCTCGCCTCGAAACCCGTCCGTCGATTCGATCCGATTCGATTCCATGCGGCCACGCGTTTGCCGGCGCCGTCGCGTCGTTGCCCGTGCAGCCGCCACGCAGTCACGCGCGCCGCATCACCACGCCTGCCGATAGATCGCCAGCGCGTCGGCTTCCGTCACCTCGCGCGGATTGTTCACGAGCAGGCGCGTCTGCAGCATCGCGTCCGACGCCATCCACGGCAGGTCGCCCTCGCCGATGCCGACCTCGCGCAGCGTGCGCGGAATGCCCGTCGCGACGATCAGGCGATCGATCTCGTCGATCAGCGCCTGCGTCCTCGCGTCGTCGCTCCCCGCGGCCGACGGTGCGACGATCGCCGCGAGTTCCGCATACAGCGGCGCGGCAGCCTGCGCATTGAAGCGCAGCACGTGCGGCAGCACGAGCGCGTTCGACAGCCCGTGCGGCACGTGGAACATGCCGCCGACCGGATAGGCCAGCGCATGCACGGCCGCGACCGGCGCGTTCGCGAATGCCTGGCCGGCGAACATCGCGCCGACCAGCATCGCTTCGCGCGCGCGGCGATCGTTGCCGTCGTCGCAGGCCTTCAGCAGGTTGCGCGACAGCAGCGTCAATGCGTGCACGGCCAGCATGTCGGACACCGGATTCTTCAGCCGCGACGACGTATAGGCCTCGATCGCGTGCACCATCGCGTCGATGCCCGTCGCGGCGGTTGCCGCGCGCGGCAGCCCGAGCGTCAGCTCGGCGTCGAGAATCGCGACGTCCGCGAACAGCTGCGGCGACACGACGCCCATCTTGTGCGCCTCGCCGACCGTGACGATCGACACGGCCGTCACTTCGGAGCCGGTGCCGGCCGTGGTCGGCATCTGCACGAGCGGCAGCCGGGACGTGGCAACCTTGTCGACGCCGTACATGTCGGCCAGCGCCTGCCGCCCCGGCGCGAGCACCGCGATCAGCTTCGCGACGTCCATCGACGAACCGCCGCCGAGGCCGAGCACGATCTCCGCATCGGCCGCCACCGCCCGCCCGGTCGCCTCGAGCACGACGTGCTCGGGCGGATCGGCGATCACGTCGTCGATCACGGTAACCTGCCAGCCGTGCGCGGCGAGGCTCTCCAGCGCGGGCGCGAGCACGCCGCTGCGATGCAGGAACGCGTCGGTGACGACGCACAGCCGCGCGAGCGCCGGAAAGCGTTCGCGCAACAGCGCGCCGAGCCGGCGCGCGGCGCCGAATTCGACGATCTGCGTCGGCACGGTACGGAATTGAAACGGGTTCATCGGGTGCCTCCCGGTGGCGTCGCCGTGCCGGTGTCCGGCTGCACCATGTACTGCGTCACGTCGCGGCGATCGAGCAACGGAATGATCGCGCCGACACCGAGCCGCTGGAAATGCGGCGTTTCCCGATGCACGTCGAGGCCGTCGGCATCGCGGTAACGCTCGAGGATCACGATGTGGTCGGGATCGACCGGCGAGCGGAAGTACGCATAGTCGAGGTTCTTCGGCTCGGCCCGCGTGGCCGGCGCGAGTTCCGCGAGCAATTCGATCACGCGGTCGCCGTTGCCGGGTTTCGCGAAGAAATGGGCGATGACCTGCAGGTAAGGTTCGTTCATGCTGCGCTCCGTATTCGCCAGCGGCCCGTCATGACGGGCCGTCATTCGACCATGCGCGGTCGCTCGTCGAAGGCGGCAGTCGGCGGCCCGACACGGTGCCGACGCCTCGTCGTCGCATTGTATTGAATCGGTGCCGCTTGCGCCGCGCACGCGTCATGCATGCGACGGCACGCTTCGCGCGAAGGGTTCACGGCAGGGCCGTCGAATGCCCGCGCGTCACACCAGCCGGCCGCCCCCGTCGACATGCAGGATTTCGGCATTCATGAAGCCGTTGCCCAGCAGGAACGCGATCGCTCCGCCGACTTCGTCGGCGCGACCGACGCGTCCGCCGGGCAGCGTCGACGCCGCTTGGCCGAGCATCGCGTCGCGCGCTTGCGGGCCGAATGCGTCGTACAGCGGCGTGTCGACGAAACCGGGCGCGACGACGTTCACGCGAATCGGCTTGAACTCCAGCGCAAGCGACTGCGCCAGTGCTTCGACGCCGCGCACGGCGGCCTCGATGACCGACGTGCCTTGCCCGGACGGACGGTCCGCCAGCTGTCCGCCGGTGAGCACGATCGAGCCGGTCGCGGGCATCAGCGGCAACGCGGCGCGGATCGCATGGACCGGCCCGGCGATACGCTCCTGCAGCGCGGCGAGCAGAATTCCGAATTCCGGCTATTGCATCGCCCCCGGGCGGCGCCGGTGGGCCCTTCGGCTAAAATGCCGCACTTTCCACCTTGTCCGGCCCGCTCGCCATGCAACCCGCTTCCCCCGCCCGATCCGCCGCCCACGGCGCCGACGATGCAGACCTGTCGCACGACCTCGTCTACGGTCCCAACGACCGGCCCGCGCCGATGGTCGCCTTCGTCGCCGCGCTGCAGCACCTGCTGGCGATCATCGTGCCGATCGTCACGCCCGGCCTGCTGATCTGCCAGGCGCTCGGCGTATCGAGTCGGGATACGACCCTTATCGTGTCGATGTCGCTGGTGATTTCCGGCATCGCGACCTTCGTGCAGTGCAAACGCTTCGGCCCGCTCGGCGCCGGCCTCCTGATCGTGCAGGGCACCAGCTTCAACTTCGTCGGCCCGCTGATCGCCGGCGGCAGCGTGATGGTCAAGCAAGGCACGCCGGTCGAGACCGTGATGGCCGCGATCTTCGGCGTCGTGATCGCCGGTTCGTTCGTCGAGATGGGCGTGTCGCGCATCCTGCCGTTCGTGAAGCGCCTGATCACGCCGCTCGTCACCGGCATCGTCGTGCTGCTGATCGGCCTCACGCTGATCAAGGTCGGCCTCATCAGCATGGGCGGCGGCTACGGCGCGATGGCCAACGGCACGTTCGCGAGCGCCCAGAACCTGACGCTGTCGTGCCTCGTGCTCGGCACCATCATCCTGCTGAACCGCGTGCCGATCGTGTGGGTGCGCAGCACCGCACTCGTGATCGCGCTCGTGATCGGCTATGCCGCGGCCGCCGTGCTCGGCCGCCTCGACTTCACCGGCGTGCACCAGGCCGCGCTGTTCCAGGTCCCGACGCCGCTGCATTTCGGCATCGGCTTTTCATGGTCGCTGTTCGTGCCGATGCTGATCATCTACCTCGTCACGTCGCTCGAAGCGATCGGCGACGTCACCGCCACCAGCAAGATCTCGAAGGAGCCGGTCGAAGGGCCGGTGTGGATGCGGCGGATCAAGGGCGGCGTGCTCGTGAACGGCGCGAACTCGCTGCTGGCCGGCGTCTTCAACACGTTCCCGAGCTCCGTGTTCGCGCAGAACAACGGCGTGATCCAGATCACCGGCGTCGCGAGCCGCTACGTCGGCATCTGGATCGCGGGCATGCTCGTGGTGCTCGGCCTGTTCCCGGTCGTCGCGGGCGCGCTGCAGGCCGTGCCGGAGCCCGTGCTCGGCGGTGCGGCAATGGTGATGTTCGGCGCGGTGGCCGCATCGGGCATCAACATCCTGTCCGGCGTCCAGCTCGATCGCCGCGCGCTGCTGATCATCGCGGTGTCGCTCGCGCTCGGCCTCGGCGTGTCGCAAGTGCCGGACATTCTGAACAGCCTGCCGCATGCACTGAAGAACGTGCTGGAGTCGGGTGTCGCGACGGGCGGCATCTGCGCGCTCGTGATGAACTGGTTCTTGCCGGAACAGAAGTAACGCTACGGACTCCATGACGACGCGGCCCGGCCGACGGGTCGCGTCACGCTCGACGAGCCCGGCTTGGCCGGGCGCCCGACTCTCGCTAGAATCGGTTCATGCCTCAAGCCCCCGTCTCCACGAATGCGCCGGAAGCCAGTTCGGTCCCCGTCAAGGAACGCGCGACCGTCGTCTGCTACCGCGAACGGCAGGTCCTGCTCGTCGCGCGCGCATCGTCGCGCTGGGCGCTGCCCGGCGGCACGATCAAGCGCGGCGAAACACCGCTCGAAGCCGCGCATCGGGAGCTGCAGGAAGAGACCGGCATCACCGGCCAGGACCTCGTCTATTCGATGCAGTTCACGGGGCTCGCGAAGGTGCATCACGTGTTCTTCGCCGAAGTCGGCCCGGAGCACACGGCCCAGGCGAGCAACGAGATCGAGAAGTGCAAGTGGTTTCGCATCGACAACGTCGGCGAACTGCGCGCGAGCATCCCGACGAAACGCATCGTCGAGCTCGTCTACGAGCACGAAATCCTCGAGTAGGTAGACACCCCACCCCCGCCGGCTCGCGCGAGCCGATATGATGCGCCCACGGTCCATCACCGCGTTCCCTTCCGAGCGAGCTGCAGATGAACAGTGCGTACACCTACCGCGGGTACACGATCGATATCCGCTGCGAATTCCGGCTCGACGAATCGCGCGACCACGCGCCGCCCGCCCCGCTGCGGTTCGGGTTCGTCGCGGTCGTGCAGGTGCGCTCGGCCGGCAGCGCGCCGCGCCTGCTCGGACCGATTCGCCTCGCCGACGACGGCGGCCACCTGTTCCGCAACACCCACAATGCGTTGCGCGCCGGCCGCGCGGCCGGCGAAATCCTCGTCGACGATCTGCTGGTCGATACGGGTCAGGCAAAAGGACGCGCGCATTCCTGAGCCGTCGATCGGCCCGGCATCATCTTTGCGGCGTTTTGCGGAGCGCGCGTGCCGGCGCTCAGTGCAGGCGCTTTCGTCGTAGTTCGTGTGTGGAATAGACGGCGAGGAAGATACCGAGCATCGCAACGCCGGACGCCAGGAAGTCGTTTGCGGTTCCCGTGCTATTCAGCGATTTCGGGAAGATGCCGAGACTCAGTCCTGCGGCAGCCAGAAACACGCCTGCCGCCACACCCCACACCGGTCCGGTGGTCTTTTCGATTGTGTTTTTCATACAGCACCCGTCTACAGTCTTTGCCTGAATGGCGGCGGCGCATGGCGCTCGCATCTACCATTCGTGATTCGACTATAGCGGCGAAATAATCAGGGCGGATTTAGTGCTTTCACCGATCAAGTTTTTGCCGATCGCGAACATGCCGTGTCCCGGCGACTCATGCCCTGCTCGATCGATCCGGACAGGATTCCCTCGCTGTGAGCCTTATTGCCTGCCATTGCGTCGCGAATATCGATCGACGGGCAGCGGTTCTTACGCTCCGACGCAGAATTTACGGTTCGTTTCAAAGCTGCTCATACTGTGGGCGTTCCCCGCGGCTATGCTTCGTTGCACGCACAATAACCTCGAGGGGGACAAAACAATGAACAACACATTCTGGAAGGCCGCACTATGCGCGGCGGCGGTGCCGTTCGCGCTCGCAGGATGCGGCGGCGGCGACGATGGCGGCAGCCCGCAAACCGGCACGCTGCACGTCGCGATGACCGATGCACCGTCATGCGGCTTCGATCACGTATTCGTGACCGTTTCTCAGGTCCGCGTCAATGCGAATGGGAATGCTTCCGATAACGATGCCGGCTGGTCGACCATCACGCTGGCGACACCGCAGAAGATCGACCTGCTGTCGCTGACCAACGGCGTGCTCGCCGATATCGGCCAGACCGCCTTGCCGGCCGGCCAGTATCAGCAGATCCGCCTCGTTCTCGCGCCGAACCAGGGCAATACCCTCGCGAACTCGGTCGTCCCGACGGGCGGCACGGAACAGGCGCTCGCGACGCCGAGCGCGACGCAAAGCGGTTACAAGATCATCCAGCCTTTCACGGTCCAACCGAACACGCTCGTCGACCTCGTGCTCGACTTCAACGCGTGCAAGTCGATCGTCCAGCGCGGCAACGGCACGTATGCGCTGAAGCCGGTCGTCACCGCGATCCCGACCGTCGTGAGCGGCGCGATCTCCGGCTATGTCGCCTCGGCCGAAGCCGGCGCGACCGTGTATGCGGAACAAGGCGGCAAGGTGGTCCGCGGCACGGTTGCCGACAACACCGGGAAATTCGTGCTGTCGCCGCTGATCCAGAGCTCGACGCAAGGCAACTACGACGTCGTGATCGTGCAGAACAACTTCGCGTCCGGCATCGTCCGCTCGGTTCCGGTCGTGGTGAACACGACCACGGCCGTGTCGGCGTCGACTGCCCCGATCACGCTGCCGGCATCGACGATGAGCACGGTCAGCGGCACGGTGACGGCAAGCGCCAATGCGTTCGTGCGCGCCTTGCAGACCGTCGATGCGAATGCGTACGAGATCACGTCGATCAACGCGAACCTGGATACGGGTACGTATGCGCTCAACGTGCCCACGGCCGCGCCGATCGTCGGCACGTACTCGGGCTCGCTGCCGGTCGCGCTGGCCGCGTCGCCGATCGCCGCGGCACAATACACGATCGAAGCGGACGCAGCGTCGGGCGCAACGCAATCGACGAACGTCAACGCGACGACCAGCCAGTCGAACGTCAATTTCAGCTTCTGACGCGTCGCCGGCATCATCGAAAGGGCCTCACGGCCCTTTCCTCAATAAACGGGAGAACGAAGTGAAGAAAGGGGTTATCGCATTGCTCGCCGCGGCGAGCGTGGTCGGCGCGCTCAGCGGATGCGTCGCATATGTTCCGGGGCCGCCGGTCGTCGTCGCGCCGCAGGGCGGGCCGGGGAACGGGTTCTGCCCGCCCGGACAGGCGAAGAAAGGCAATTGCTGATTGCACGAGGCCCGCGTAGCGCGGGCCTTTTTCATGGTCGGTCGTTGCATGACGGGCATCGCGGCGGAATGGCGGAAGGCAGCAGACTACATCCATCACCCGCGGAGACGCGCCAGGTAAGACTCCCGCAGTTGCAGATGGCCTCCTACCCACAATGCTACCCACATTTGGCTCAGCAGCAATCTAATCTCGGCCACAATGCCCTATGGCAAATGGACGTCGAGCAGTTTCTCGCCCAAATGCCCCAAAAGTTGCCCTTACGGGCTCGGTTACGTTCGGGACGCTCCCGACAAGCCGCCAAGATGCAGGCATGCGGTCCGACGAGAGTGTTAATTATGTCAAATATTGAATTTACCCGAAAACTTCACTGAAATCCCTGCCAGACGCCACCGGAATTCCTTTTGCAAGCGACCCGCAGGCGAAGTTAGGACATTGCAGATTTCAGCTGCGAGCGATGCGGCACCAACGCTGCAACGTCGCCGGCCCTTTGCGTGGGCAGACGCGTGAAATGTCCTTGAGATACGCGTGGGGGCTACCCTGTGCCGCTATCGCGCGCCTTGCGCACCACGGGGTGAGCCGCCCGCTGCCGGAGGTCTTCCGTCGTTTCCCCTCCTCCGTTTGGTCGCCATCCGGGCGGCTTCAGCAGGTAGCCGAGTGCATCCGGCAACGATCGTGCCGCCAATATGTCTCCCCATAACGCGCGCCATTGTGCAAATTCGATCGTCAGCAGGTTGTATGTGTCAACCGGCGCCACTAGACCGTACCGGCATTGCAGATCGCGTCGTTCAGGAATGTACGTGCCGAACATCCGGTCGAACACGATCAGGATGCCGCCGTAGTTCGCGTCGAGATATTCGAGATTCGACGCGTGGTGCACGCGATGGGCCGACGGCGTGTTGAATATCCATTCCAGCGGCCCGAGGCGCGGAATCCACGTCGCATGCAGCCAGAACTGGTACAGCAGGTTGATCGACAGCAGCACCAGCACAATGGCGGGAGGCATCCCGAAAAGCGGCGCGACTGCGAAAAACAGCAGCGAGCCGGTGAGCTGCCCGGTCCAGCCGAAGCGATAGGCGGCCGACAGCGTCAGCTCGTTCGGTGAATGGTGGATCGCGTGGGTGCACCAGAACCAGCGGACCCGATGCGCGGCGCGGTGGTACCAGTAGTAGCAGAAGTCCTGACCGATGAGGCACGCGAGCCAGCCGCTCCAGTGATCCATCGGCAGGGTCCAGAAGCGATGTGTCCAGGCCGCCTGCATCAGCCAATGCCAGATCGTCAGCGTGGGCAGCCAATGCAGCGGATACTCGCGCACGAGCATGTCAGCCGCCGATACGGCCGCCGCGCGCCAGTCGTAGCGGCGCCAGCCGCGCAGGATCGCAAGAACCAGCGCCTCGGCCAGCGAGGCGAGCAGGACCAGCGGAACGGAAATCTTGAGAATCGCGACGAGCGTGGCCATGGTCGAATCGAAGATGGCGAGGAGCCACCAGCCTAGCGGCGCATGCTCACGCGTCGCAATCGCCCTGGGACGAAGCGGGCGTGGGATGGGGCGAATCGGAGCGGTCGCGAGTCGTTTCCAGTGCCTGAACGAGCGCGGCCCGATACTGCCGGCTGCACGACACCTCGGCACCGCCCCTCAGCAGCACGATCGCGTCGCCCTTTCCGCGAAATCGCACCGCATGGACGGCAGCGAGCGCGACGGCGGCGCCGCGATGAATGCGAACGAAGGCCGGTCCGAGATTCTCGAGCAGCGCCGCCAGGGTCCGCCGCATCAACAGGCTGCGCGTTGCCAGGTGAATGCCGACATAGTTGTCGGCCGCCTCCAGCCATTCGATTTCCGCACATGGCACGACGTGCGTCTGCCCGCGGTCGTTCACGAGCAGGCGATCCGGCACGCCGACGCTTCCGTGCGATCGGCTGGATCCGCGCTCGCGCAGGCGCTGAACCGCGCGCGCCAGGCGCTCCGGCTCAACCGGCTTCAGCAGGTAATCGACGGCGTGCGTATCGAATGCCCGCAACGCATATTGGTCGAATGCCGTCACGAACACCAGCGCCGGGCCGCCATCCGGCAGCGACGCGGCCACGTCGAAGCCATCGATTTCAGGCATCTGGACGTCGACGAATACGACGTCCGGCCTCGACTGTTCGACAAGCGCCAGCGCGGTGGCGCCGTCCGCGGCCTCGCCGATTATCTCGATGTCGGGCACAGCCCGGAGCAGGCGTGCGAGACGGCTGCGGGCGAGCGCTTCGTCGTCGACGATCAGCACGCGCATGGCAGCCTCACCCGAACGATCAGCCCGCCGCCCTCTCGCAACCGGAGCGTCAATGCGGCATCGTGACCATACATCGATCTCAGCCGGCTCTGGAGATTGCCGAGTCCCACGCCAAGCGAAGTCGGCAATGCGTACGTCTCGCCATCGTCCTCGATCGAGACATGCAGTTGGCCCTCGATGCGAGTGACGCGCATCACGATATGCGTCGTCGCGGCGCGCCGTTCGACCACGTGCCGAAAGCAATTTTCGACGAGTGGCTGGAGCCCCAGCGTCGGCACACGGCAGGTCAGCGTGCCTTGGTCGACATCCCAGGTCATCCTGGCCCGATCGGCGAAGCGCTGCAGCATGATGTCGGCATAGGCCTTCACGAGCGCGAGTTCGTCGGAGAGCGGCTGCTGGGGAGAGCGGCCGGCGTCGACGGCCGCGCGTAGCAACATCGCGAGCCGGCCAATCAGGCGGTCGGCGGTATCGGGGTCGTCATGCACGAGCGACGAGATCGTGTTCAGCGTATTGAAAAGGAAATGCGGCTGCAGTTGCTGCGTGAGTTGCGTCAGCTGAGCCTGCCGCGCGAAGTGCGCCTGCTGCTCGGTGCGAAGGCGTTCGTTCGCCCAAGCACCGTATGAAAGCAAACCGAAATGAATGGCGCTGAACAGTGCGTAGAAGATGACGAACTTGCTGGCCTCGTAGGCGACCACCTCCGGCCAGGGTTCGTGAAGCAGGGGCATGCCCGCCAGGCCGTAGAGCAGCTTACGTAATGCATACATCGCGACGACGTAGACAACGAACTGCAGCGGCATCCAGATCCACATGCGCGCGAACCAGCGCAGCGGATGACCGAGCAGATGGCCAAGCCGTCTCCCACGGAAAATCTGCATCGTCGCCAGCGTGGTCGCGACTGCCATTGCGGTGCCGTAGTCGATGAGCGGCGCCCAGAGATCACGGCCGCCCGAACGCACGTACTCCTGGACGCCGACGATCAGCATCAACGACCAGAACGCGATCCACGGCAGAACGACGTGCCGCAGCAGACGCATCCGCGGGTTGATATCAGCAGAGTTGCTATTTACCATTTCGAACAGGTCAGCAATCTCACAATTCGTTTCGGTCCTCGAAGCCTGAAGGCGGCCGGATCGCCCTGCCCTGATACCTGCCTGCGCCGTGCGCCGGCACAAGCCATCCGCGGTTGCTGCGCAGGCCGCACCGGATCGACGCACGCCACGCGTGCAGCGTGATGGTAAGCGCGAACGCGTCACGGGGTCCATCGTTCCCGTCTCCGGCCGGCCAGCCCGCTCGTGCCGCTGCGCCGTCAATCCGGCCGGTATGTCACCGTTGTTTCGACATCGAGACGCGATCGTCCATCTTCGACGAGACCTTTTCGACGAGCAGTTGGGACAGGAACTTCTTGTACTTCTCGAGATGCGCGTGGTAGTCCTTCGAGACCGCCGGATCCAGACTCAGTTCCTCGTGAACTTGCCGCTTGTGCACGAGATAGTCCCGCATCGTGATCAGGTCGACACCCATTCTCTCGAAGATAAAGTCGACCATGCCATACACGTGATGATTCTTGGCGAGCACCCAGAGCTTCGAGGTCGAGCCGCTGAACAGATTGCGTCGTTCGAGCACCGTCGCGGCGCGCACGGCCCGCAGCGATACGGACACGCGGCTCGTGAGCTGGTTCTGGGTCTTGTGCAGGATGTCGCCGCGAATCAACAGCAGATCGCCGACCTCCATGTGCGGCGTGATCGCGATGTCGTTGATGTCGAAATCGAGCTTGTACCAGGTTCCGAGATTGTCGTTCTGCAGGAGATCGCCCGAGATCACGGTCGCCCCGTTGCCAATGCAGAAGTCGTGCAGGATCGGCGATTTCGCGCGCAATGCGTCGAACGGTACGATTGTCAGGTTCGAGTGCGCGGGATCGCCCTTCTCGATCACCATCCACGCGTTCAGGTAGTGATAGTGCTCGCCGATCAGGAAGAACGATTCGTGATCTTGATGGTACGGCAGATTGATCGAGCGCGACGGATCCGCAGGCACCACGGGAAAGAACGTCATCGACTCGTCGATGAAGACCTCGCCGGGAAAGCATGTGTCGTGCAGCGCATGCACCTTGTCCATGATCGTCTTCTCAATCGTGTCCGGCACGACGCCATAGTCGAGCGTCGGATACAGGTTGTTCGACGGCGGCGGGGCGTTCTCGTAGAACCGGATCAGGTCGTCGATCTCGTCCTGCGTTAGGAAGTTCTTGATATGGCAGTATCCGGTTCTCTGGATCTCGTCCGATACGTTCATGGAAGTCCTCTTCGCAAAGTGGTGACGGAGGCGCCCCGGCGGGCGCTCATTGCCGCAGGCTCAGTGGCCGCATGTCGGTCCAGGTGGTTTCGATGTAGTCGAGGCAGTCTTGCCTGCTGCCGGTCTTGCCGGCATTCCGCCAGCCCGCCGGTATCTCGCGCTGCTCAGGCCAGATCGAGTACTGCGCCTCGTGATTGACGACCACGCGGTAACGCGCCTTGTCGTGTTCGCTCATGTCTTGCTCCCGGGTTGGAAATGCAAAAGGTACCGCCGCGATGCCGCCCGTGCCGCGGCTTCAGTGAAGTGAAAGGACCGGTCACCCTTCGTACCAGCTCGTGCTCCACGGCACGGCACCGCCGAGGCGCGCGCGAAGCGAGGCGATGTACTGGCAGCAGATCGCCTGGCCGCCCTCGAAGCCGGTTGTGACCCATCCTTCCGGCAACGGATGGCGGATGCTCCAGATCGAATGCTCCCCCGCCGCGTTGACCACCACCCTGAACTGTTCCCGATCGTCCATGCCGGCTCTCCCGATTCCCCGTTAGCGAACAAGATCGAAGGTCCGAGAACTGATGTACTCGGGTCGTGCGGCTTCGCCGCTGCGCGGCGCGCCGATCTTGTTGTCGATGTGGTTCAGGATCAGCAGCAGGATGCGCCGATCGTGGACGCCGAAGTTGTGCCCGCTCGCATGCGCGAGATTCGCGTCGGTGACCAGCACGTCGCCCGGCTCGCCCCAGATCGTCTCGATGGCGCTGTCGCGTGTCAGGTCACGTAACATGCCGGCGTCCAGGAGGCCGTTCCGTCGTGCGTTCGTGACATCGTCGTGGCGCACCGCCCGGCGGTGGTCGCTCACCTCGCGATACCACTCGGTGTGGGTCACGACCTTATGGGAACCGGGAATCACGCAGAGCGGCCCGGTCTCGGTGCGCGCGGCATCGAGAAACACGAACATCGAGATCGCGCGCGGCTCGGGCATGCCGTCTTCCCAGAACCAGAACGTGAAATCGGAATGCCAGGCGAAGCCGCCGCCACCCGGGCTCTTGAAATTGACATGGCACTGATGCACGTACAACCCTCTGCCGAGAATCTGTTCCGCGACGTCGAGCAAATGCCCGTGCTGCACGACACGCTCCGCGATGACGGGGGTGAGGCGATGGGCATCGAAGACCGATCGCACGGTCGAGCGATCGCGCTCGAGGATCGTCGATTCGTGCTGCCCCATGCGCAGCGCGTCGACCTCCGCGCGCAGCGTACGGATCAGCGCATCGTCCAGCACCTGCCGGAGCAGCACGTAGCCGGCCTCCTCGTAGGTATCGCGCTGCCGCCCATCCAGGGGGCCGGCGCCGTTCCATATGACGGGGGATGTTCTCGGTTTCACTGCGTCGTCTCCTTGTGGGTCGGCGTGGGGATTAGAGGTAGTACTTGAGGGAAACCAGGTATTCGCCGCTCGTCGAGTCGCTGCCGAACTCCGACTGCCGCTTCCCGAGATCCTTCTCGCCCGTCACCTGCACGCGCCATCGATCGTTCACCTTGTAGTCGAGGCCGGCATTGATCAGGTAGGAGTTGGTCTCGGCGTCGGCCAGCACGAAGGCAGCGAAGGTCAGGTCGTGGATCAGGAAATTCGCCTGCTCGATGCGCAGGAACACGGTCTGCCGGCCTGCGAGCTCGCGAACCTGCGCGCCGTAGGTCCTCATGTACCAGTACTCCTGCGACGCAAGCACGGCGCCGGGCGCACCGGGACGGCCGGCCGCGAACCAGCGGTTCCATTCGGCACGGGACAGGCCGGCCTGGTTGTAGTTGTAGCTGAGCATCACGTTCAGCTTCGACTGGGTCGTGTAGTTCACGCCTGTCGACAGCTTGTTCCGGAAGCTGGCCGCCCCGGCTCCCGCGAAATTCGTCGAGCCTGCCGCGAAAGTGCCGGTCGCGACGCCGTACTGAAACGCCTCGTTCGCGAACGACAGCTCGTTGCCGCCCGCCCATTCGAGGAAGTAGGTCGAAGCCTGATTGATATTGGTCGTCAGGTTGAAGCCGAATTTCCAGCGGCTCGCCTCGTGATAGAACAGCAGTTCCGGACTGACGCCTTCGCCGAAATCGTGATTGACCTTGACGAGGAAGCGCTGGGCGAAATTGGTCCGGCCGAGCTGCAGTCCGCCCCCCGACGTGAACTGCCGGACCGCGGCCGGGTCGGCGAGCTTCGGCGAATAGAGCGCGCTGATCGTGCCGGTCTCGAACACCTTCTCGATGCGCAGCATCACGCTGCCGAGGCGGTCGTTGGTCCAGCTCGCGTAGTCGTGCGTCAGCGTATCGACCGAGGCGTGTTCCTTGAAGAAATCGGTCGGGTTGTAGCTGACACCCACGCCGTTGTTGACGTTGATGCGCCCAACATCGACGAACATCTGCGGCGCCGCATGCCATCGCACGTACAGCTCGCGCGTATCGAGCCGCTCGGACAGGTTGCCGAGCGACGGGCTCGCAAACGAGTAGCCACTCAGCACCGAGCCCTTGATGCTCGAGAACAGATAGACGTCGGGTGTCGCGCGCCACTGCGCGCGGCTGTCCACGTAGAAGCGCATCAGGTTCACCGGGTCGCGCGCGCCGCGGATGGGCACCGCGAGGTCGTGCTGCCGAGGCAGCGACTCGAAATCGGTGCCCAGCATCGTCGTCCCCGTCAGCGCGCCGTTTCCCGGCAAGCGGTTGACGTCGACTTGCGCGGGCGCATTGAGGATCGCGTCCGGCACTGCGTCGCCGGCCGGCGGATCCGCTGCCTGCGCATGGCCGAGCGGCGCCGCTGCGACACCGAGGGCCCAGATGAATCCTGTGCGGAACTTAGCGAGAACCGGCATCGTCGGGTCGCAGATAGGACAGGTAGCCGCGTTGATACCAGTTCTCTGGAATCTCGGTCGCGACGTATTCGCTGAAGTCCATCTTCGTAATCACGTTCGTGTCGACCTCGTCGAGGATGATCGCCTCGGCGAGACGCATGCCGCCCAGCGCGTTCACGTACTTGCGGTAGTACACGACCTTCAGCGGGCGCCCGCTGTCCGCGTAGAAGCGCCCCTTCACGGCGACCGTCTGCGCTTTGTCGATCCAGTAGTCGGCCTTCTGATAGATTGCTTCGCCATCCTTCGCGACGAGCAGCAGGTGCCAACACGCGCGTTCGTGTTGGTCGGCGTCCTTGATCGTTTCCTCGCCGACCAACGTCGCCGAGAACTCCTTGGCGAAGTTGAGCGTCAGCACGTCGGCGTTCGACGCCTGGCCCAGCAGCCGCTGCTGCGGCGAGATGCGCACGCTCGCCGACGAGACCGGGTCGTAGAACCACATCGCGTGGCCCGTCTGGAGCAGGATCTTGCCGGCGTCGCGCGCGGGCCTGACGTACTGGACGAGATTGCGGAACTGCCCCGTTTTCGGCTCTATCTTCGAGTAGACGTGCAGGAACATCGCGCTCTTGGCGACGCCGTGGTCGTATTCGACGAGTTGGTCGGAAACGCGGAACGCGACCTCGGGATTGCGGACCTGATCGGCGTGCGCGAGGATGTCCTGCGCGGCTTCGCCCTGGGGCGGAGATGCCGGCGCAGCGCCGGCTACGGTCAGGACAACGCATCCGACGAGCGCGAGCGCGCGTGCGACGACGATGGTTTTAGACATGGCGCAGTGCATCCACGATGGTTTTGCGGCCCGAGCGGCTCGCGGGCGCGAACGAGGCGATCGTCGCGACCACGACGAGCACGCCCCACGTGCCGGCGATCAGCGGCCAGTTGCCGTCGAGATAGAGGCGGAACGGCACCTTGTCCACGTTCGACGGCGGGGTCCACATCAGTCCGCTCGCATTGATGAGCCCGACGATCAGCGCGGCAGCGAGCACGCTCAGCGTGGCACCCGTCAGCCCCAGAATCAGTCCTTCGACAACAAACTGCGCCCAGATCTCGCTGCGCTGCACGCCTAGCGCACGGCAGGTGCCGATCTCGCTGGTGCGCTCCATCACGCTCATGCTCATCGTGTTGACGATCGTGAACAGCACGATCACGGAGATGATGATTGCGATGAACGTGAAGATGAACGCGAAGAAGTTGATGACCTGCTTGTAGAACGGCGTCAGTTGCTCGTAGTCGCGGATCTCGAGGTCGAGCCCGTGATCCTGGAACAGCCGGTTCAGACCGGCGCGGGCACGCAGCACGTCGGCCGTGTGGTGCAACTGGATGACAATGCCGGTCACCTTGTGCTCGCCGCGCCCATACAGCAGATCCTGCGCAAGCTTGAGCTGCATCACGAGGTAGTTGTCGTCGAGCTCCTTGATGCCCTCTGAATCGGCCCGGTCCACCGTCACGCTGACGACGTTGGGCGCGCCGCCCGCCGTCGCCGCGAGCACGTCGATGCGCGGTGACGCGTGCGCCGGCGCGGGGGCGGTCCTGCCACCGGCCTGCGCCTCCTGCGCGATGAGCGCGCTGAAGTCCTGCGGCGGCGCAATCGGCGCCGATGCGTTGCGCTCCGGCGGCGGCACGGGCCGGCAGCGCGGAATGTGCAGTTCCTTGCACAGGCCGAGCATCCGGCCGAGCCCCATGCCGACGATCGCGCTGTCGGCCGCCCTGAGCGGGGCACCGGGCGGCAGGTAGCGGAAGCCATAGTCGTTCCACGCCTGCATGCGGGTCCGGTCGGCTGGGACGATGCCCTCTCCGAAGAAGGTCTTCGACACGTCCTTGTCGTAGTTGCCGGCGATGCCGAACACGACCTGCATCGGCGTGGCGACCGCAATCATCGGAGCGAGCTCGGGATCGCTCTCGATCAGCTTCTGCACGCCCGCGTAGTTGCCTATGCCGTAGGCCACGGGATTCCCGGAACCGAAATCGGTGTAGCCCTTCTTGTAGACGGTCAGGTGGCCGACACGCTTGACGGTCGATGTCTGGAAATCGAGCACGATATAGCCGAGCAAGGCACCCAGCAGCAGCACGGCAATCCCGCCCATCGCCACCGTCATCAGCGTCATCAGCGATCGGCGCCGGTTGCGGAACACGTTTCGGAAGGCAATCCTTACCACTCTCATGACATCACCGTTTCGTCGATTTGATGGATCGCCCCGTCGAGAATCGTGATCGTCTTGTCCGCATGACTCATCAGTTTCGGATCGTGCGTCGAGAACACGAAGGTCGTCGAGAACGTGTGCTGCATGTCGCGCATCAGCGCGACGATGCTGTCGCCGGTGCGTGAGTCGAGATTCGCGGTCGGCTCGTCGGCGAGGATCAGCGACGGTTGCTTGACGAGCGCGCGGGCAATCGCGACGCGCTGCTTCTGCCCGCCGCTGAGCTGGTTGGGGCGTTGGCCGCGCTGCTCGTAGAGCCCGACCGCGTCGAGCATCGCCAGCGTGCGGCGCCTGCGCTCGGCCGCCGGCGTGCGGTGCAGCAGCAGCGCGTACTCGACGTTCTCGTAGGCGGTGAGCACCGGGATCAGATTGAAGTTCTGGAAGATGAAGCCGATCTCGCGCGAACGAAACGCGGTCAGCCGGCGATCCGGCCAGGCCGACACGTTCTCGCCGTCGAACGCGATGGTGCCGCCCGAGGGCCGGTCGATGCAGCCGATCAGGTTCAGCAGCGTGGTCTTGCCGCTGCCGGACGGCCCGACCAGCATCGTGAAGCGCCTGGCGGAAATGTCGAGATCGACGTTCTTCAGCGCATGGACCTCGACGTTGCCTTCGCGATACGTCTTCGATACCTGGTTGATTCTCAGAAACATGTCGACTTCCTCGTTGCAGTGACGACGTTGCGCAGGAGCGCGCGAGGTGCCGAGGCGCAACGCGTCGCCGGACTGGTTCACGCGGCCATCAGTTCGAGCAGCGGCGACGGCAAGGGCGGCAGATGGGCTTCCCAGTGCCGCGGGCGATGCCGCATCGAAAAGTTCGGCAGCACGCGCGCGATCTCGTCGCAGAACCGGATCCCGCCCTCGCCCATCTTGCGGATCTCCGCGGCCACCGTGCGCGCCGACGATCTGGCGATCGCCACCGGATCGAGCTGCACCGCCGCCGCGACGACGCGCTCCGCGAGATCGGGCGCGTCGGCGGGGATGACGCGCCCCGCCTGATCCGGCGCGTCGAGCAGATTTCGGATCCGCTCGTCCATCGCGATGCCGATCGACGGCACCTGCCCCGGCATCGCGCCAACCAGCGCGTGGAACCGCGAACTGACGAGCAACGCGCTCATGCGCAAGATGCCGACCATGCAGGCCGCGGGATGCTCGCAGGACATCAGCACGAGCGGTTGCGAGCAGAGCTGCGCGGACAGATCGCGGCAGGCCCGCCAGTCGACGCGTTCCATGCCGATCAGCAACGGCAGCGCGTCCATGCGCCGGCACAGCGTCTCGATCGCGCGCGCGAGGCCCTTGATGTAGTGCCGGTATTTCACGTCGATCTCCGGCGACGACGCGTGATAGAACACCGAGCCGTATCGCAACTCGGCGCACACGCCTGCCGCCGCGAGCGACGGATTGGGCCGCACGGGCCACCAGAACGGATTCATCGGACAGACCGTCAGCAGCGGCTGGCTGCCGTTCCATCCCGCGTCGCGCAAAAGGGCCGCCGACTCGTCCCGCGGCGACGCGGCGAAGCTCCATGCGGTGTCGGCGGCCTCGAATGCGCGCAGTCCAAGCGCCTGCGCGCGACGTTGCGACGGCGCGTTTCTCGTCAGCACCAGCGAGTGTGCGACGTGCTCTGCGACGAAGCGTTCGAGCGGCGTGTCCATGACCCCGATTTCGGCGCCGTACGCGACCGACGGCTTGCCTTGCCGCGCCGCCAACCCGAGTGCGCCCGCCATCGTCGCGGAAAGCACGTCCGAGAATGTGGACTTGAACATCGAGCCCTCGCAGGCGATCGCGGCATCGCTCGCTGCGACGCTCGCGGCCAGCACGTCGGGCAGATATCCATCGGTCGACACGGCATCGACGCCCGGCAGCACGTCGCCCGGCAACACCGCACCGAAATTCAGCGCGCGAAAACGCACCCGCTCCGTGCCGAGAAGATGGCGGATCTGGCGGACGATCTCCCCCGTCCGCATGTCGGCGCCGAGATTGCCCGCCCCGCAATAGCCGGCCAGCAGCAGCGACAGCGGCGCGCCGGGGCGCCATGGCGTGCCGCGCGCCGCCTGCGCATCCATTGCCGCGGGCGCGAGATGCGCCATCAGCATGGCCTCGGGATCCGGGGCCCGCAGGAATGCGATTTCACGTTGGTTCATACGATCCTCGATTCGCCGATATCGTGCGGCCCTGCCCGGGCCGTTCAACCCTTCATCGCCAGTGCCTGCGCCAGGCGGTCCGCGACGACGTCGATCGCTGGCGGCAGCAGGATCGAGTAGTGATTCGCCGCGACCGGCACGACCTCGACGCCGCGATGGGTCCGCGGGCGCCAGCCGTCGACGGGACTGACGCGGCGCGCCGGCTCCTCGGTGGCGAGGAAGAACAGGATCCCGACGTCGCCAGGCAGGCCGACATAGCGCTTGCGCGCGAGATGGTTGCGCCGGTAGACCTTGAACTGCTCGCGAATCTCGTCCTCGGTGTAAGCCGTCTCGGCAAAATCGCCGGTCTTCGTCTTCGTATAGGTCTGCCGGCACAGCCACTCGATCCTCTGCTGCTCGTCGAGCGCCATGATCGCTTCGTCGTCCTGCTTGACTGCCTGCTTCATGCGTCGCCGCATGTGCAGCAGGAAGTAGCGCCAGCAGGCTGCCGCGTCGACGTCGCGCCCCGGCTCGAACGGTGGGGATTCCGCATCGATCATGCCGAGCAGGCCGACCTCGCACCCCGACAGGCGCAGCAGCCGCGCAGTCTCGAACGCGAGCATGCCGCCGGCTGAATAGCCCGCCAGCCGGTACGGCCCCTCCGGCTGAACGCGGCGAATCTCGCGCGCGTGCAGGTGTGCCATCTCCTCGACCGACGCATCCCGGGCGCCGAAGCCGTCGTGATAGGCGTGGATGCCGAACACGGTCTGGCGCGGGCCGAGCCGTTCGACGAGCGGATGGAAGCTGCCCAACCCACCGCCGATCGGATGAAACAGGAAGAGCGGCGCGGCGGTGCCCATTTGCAGCAGCACCAGCGCGTCGCGGCCCGTCTCGTCGCGGCATCCGTCACCGGTCTCGTCCGCGGCCGACGGCGCCGGCTCGCTCCATTCCGGATGGCGGCCGATCAGTTCCGCGATCGTCGGACACGCGAAAAGCGACAGCAGTGGCATCTCGCTGCCGAACGCGTCGCGAATCCGTGCCACGAGCCTGACCGCCAGCAGCGAATGGCCGCCGATCTGGAAAAAGTTGTCGTGGACGCCTATCCGCGGGAGACCGAGAATCTCGGACCACATTTGCGCGAGACGCAGCTCCACGGCGGATACCGGCGCCACATAGGTCTGCGGCCGGATCCGATGCGCGGCGTCCGGCTGTGGCAGCGCGCCGCGATCGAGCTTGCCGTTCGCGGTGACGGGCATCCGTGCCAATTGCACATAGCTGCCCGGCCGCATGTAGTCCGGCAGGCGCCGCGCGAGCGTCGCGTCGATCTGCCGGAAATCGAGCCGCGCGGCACCGCGTTCGTCGAAGCCCTGAGCCGCTCCCGTGCGGGCCGGCACCACGTAGGCGACGATCTCGGCGCCCTGTCCCGCGTCGAGCGCCGTGATATGGCAACGCCCGACGCCGTCGCATGCCGCGAGATGGCGCTCGATCTCCCCGGACTCGACGCGATGACCGCGGATCTTGAGCTGGCCGTCGCGGCGGCCGACGAATTCGATGCTGCCGTCCGCCAGATAGCGGCCCATGTCGCCGGTGCGATAACAGCGGCCGCCGTCGCCGAGCGGAGACGGCACGAAGCGCTCGGCGGTCGCGGCCGGCATCCGGTAATAGCCGTCCGCCAAATAGCGCGTGATCACGCAGATTTCGCCGATCTCGCCGAACGCGACGGAGTGGCCGGTCACCGAGCGCAGCACCAGCCGCACGCCGTCGATCCCCTTGCCGATGCCGATCGGCCCCGCTTCGTCGATGCCGGTCGTCGCGATCCTGGCGTAGCTGGCGATCTGCGGCGTCTCGGTTGTCCCGTAGCAGTTGAGCACCTCGCAGCCGACGGCGAGGCGTGCGAGCCGGCGCGCGACGTCGGAGACGAGCGGCTCCCCGCCGAGGAACGCGTAGCGCAGGCTCAGGAGCACGTCGTCGACGTCTGAGAACTGCATGGTGTCCGCCAGCGACGGGGTCATGTGCGCGACCGTAATGCCCGTCTCGACGAACCAGCGCAGCAGCTCGCCGCCGATCCGCTCGTGCTCGCCCGGCATCGCGGCCAGCCCGCCGGACCAGAGCGCGGCCTGGATGTCGCGGAACAGCGGGTCGTGGCCGAGCCCGGACAGGACGCTGAACCGGTCGAAACGGTTGAGATCGAAGCTGCGCGCCTGCCAGTCGAGGAAATGGCTGAGCGCGAGATGCGGCGTCGCGACCGGGCGAGGCATGCCCGTCGTGCCCGAGGTCAGGACGATGTAAGCCAGGTCCCCCGGCTCGATGACGACCTGCGGCGGCGACGCGGAATAGCCGGCCAGCGACGCGTGCACCGCATCGGCCGGTGCGTCCTCGGCGTGCAGGGCGGTCGCGAATTCGCCGACGTAGCGGCACGCGGCCAGCGCGTCGTCAAGCGCGCCGTCGCGCGGCATCGCGGCGAGGTCGAGGCAGCCCGCCGGCCGGATCATCGACAGATAGGCGGTCAGCCGCTCCGGCGGGTGCGACGCATCGAGCACGACGATAGCCGCGCCCGCCTTCTGGACGCCAAGCATGGCCCACGCGAGCCGCGCGCAGCGCGTTGCGAACACCGCGACCACCTCGCCGCGGCCGATCCCCTGCGCGAGCAACAGGTGGGCCAGCCGGTTCGAATCGCGTTCGAGGTCGAGATAGTTCAGTTTCTCGACGCCGTCCGAGACCGCCACCACGTCGGGGATACGCTCCGCCCAGTGCGCAACGCGCCCGGCAACCGTGCCAGGCCAATCCGCGTCGTGCGCGGCAGGCGTGCCGGCGGCGCTCGCCGGCACGAGCGGTCCACGCGCCAGCGGGATCTCGACGATGCGCTGGTCGGCCAGATCGCCGGCCCGTTCGAGCAGGTAATGCAGTTGCGCGAGCAGGCTCTCCATGCGCGGCGCATCGAACAGGTCGGCCGCGTAAGTGATCGCGAGCCTCGTCTCGGGCGCGCGCCGGTCGATATAGAGCGTGAGATCGTATTTCGACGATTCGTCGGGCAAGGCCATGCGTTCGATCCGCAGGCCCGTGTCGATCGCGTCGCGCGCCGGAAAGTCGAGCGAGTTGATCATGACCTGTACGATCGGCTGCCGCGACAGGTCGCGCGGCGGCCGCAACTCTTCGACCAGACGCTCGAACGGCAGGTCCTGGTGCGCATAGGCGCCGAGCGCGACGCGCCTGGCCTCGCGCACCAGCTCGCCGAACGTCATGTCCGGCGAGAGCTTCGCGCGCAGCGCAAGGGTGTTCATGAAGAAGCCGATCAGGTCCTCGGTGCGCGCGTCGTTGCGGCCCGCAATCGGCGTGCCGACCACCAAGTCGTCGCTGCCGGTCCAGCGGAACAGCAGCAGGTAGAACGCGGCCAGCATCACCATGAAGAACGTGGCGTTCTGATCGAGCGCCATCCGCGCGACGACCTGCTCGATGTCCGCCGACAGCGGGATCGAGACCGTGGCGCCGCGGATGCTCTGCACGGGCGGCCGCTCGCGATCGCCCGGCAGGCTCAGGTGGGCCGGCATGTCCGCCAGTTCCTCACGCCAGTAAGCGATCTGCCGGTCAAGCGTGTCGCCTTGCATCCAGCTGCGCTGCCACGACGCGTAGTCGCCGTACTGCACCGCGAGCGGCGCCAACGGCGGATGGGCGCCTCCCGAGCTGCGATGCCGATAGGCGAGCGCGATGTCGCGCATCATCACCTCGACCGACAAGCCGTCGGCCACGATGTGATGAAGGTTGACGAACACGAGACTGTCGGCGTCGCCGAGCAACACCAGCTTCGCGCGGAACAGCACGCCGCTGCCGCCGCGCAGGTCGAACGGCTTGCGCAGCTCGGCCCGCAGCAGGCGCTCGACCTCGTCGCGCTGCCGCGCGTCGTCCGCATGACGCAGGTCGACACGCTCGATGTCGTAATCGGTCGGCGCATCGACGACCTGCGTCGCGCTGCCGCCCAAGGTGACGATCCGCGTGCGCAGCGTCTCGTGACGGGCAACGAGATCGGCGACGCCGAGCCGGAACGCGTCGACGTCGAGCGCGCCACGCAGGCGAAACGCGAGCGGAATCGTATAGGCCGCCCCGCCGACGTCGAGCTGATCGAGCAGCCACAGCCGCTCCTGCGCCAGCGAAAGCGGCAGGCTCGCAGCGCCGCCGGGCACGCGCGGTGCCGGCATGAGCGGCGGCAGCGCCAGGCTCGCGCGCCTGCGGCGCTCGCGGCCGATCGCCTCGGCCTGCGAGCCCAGTGTCTCGTGCTCGAGCAGCACCGACAGCGGCACTTCGACCTCGAGCAGGCGGCGTATCCGCGAGATCACCTGCATCGCTGTCAGCGAATGGCCGCCCAGTTCGAAGAAGTTGTCGAGCGCGCCCACCCTCTCGACCGCGAGCAGCTCGCTCCAGATCTGCGCGAGCGCCTGTTCGTCGGGTGTGCGCGGCGCGACGTAGTCGGCCTTGAAATCCTCGAAGCGCGGTGCCGGCAGCGCGCGCCGGTCGACCTTGCCGTTCGGCAGAAGCGGGATGGCCGGCAACGCGATCAGCGCGGACGGAATCGCGTGGCCCGGCAACTGCGACGCGAGCGCCTTGCGGATTCCCGCGACGGAGATGGGCGCCGTGCCGCCGCCGCGCGACGTGCAGTACGCGACGAGGCGCGGCGGGCCGCCGCCGGTGTCGCCGAGCACGGCCACGGCCTGATCCACACCGTCGCAGCGCTGCAGCGCCGCGACCACCTCGCCGGTATCGATGCGATGGCCTCGTACCTTGATCTGGTCGTCGCGGCGCCCGAGGAATTCCATCGTGCCGTCGCTGCGCCAGCGGCACAGGTCGCCGGTCCGGTAGAGCCGTTCCGCCGCGTCGAATGGTGACGGCACGAAGCGCTCGGCCGTCAGCGCGGGCTGATTCGCATAGCCGTGCGCGAGCCCGTTGCCGCCCGCATACAGCTCACCCGGCAGGCCGATCGCGACGGGCCGCATCTGCGCGTCGAGGAGGTACATGCGCGCGCCGTCGACGACGCGGCCGATCGGAATCGTGCGGCGGTCTGCCAGCGCGCCGCATTCCTGCATCATCGAATCCCAGAACTCGGATGTGCCGTAGACGTTCTTGAGCACGACGCCGGGCAGACGCCGGCCCATCCGCTCGACGAGATCGGGCGTCAGCGGTTCGCCGCTGCACGACCACTCGCGTACGTGGGTCAGCTTCGCGAGCAGGCCGGATTCGTCGTCGAGCAGCGCGCGCAGCAGCGACGGCACCAGTACGACGCGGTCGATCGGATGGTCGCGGACGATCGCCATCAGGCGCGCCGGGTCGTTGCAGGCATCGGCCGGAAACAGCACGACGTGGGCGCCGCGCGTGAGCGGCATGAAGATTTCCCAGAGCGAATCGATTGCGTTAATGGTGGTCTTGCCGGCGTAGACGGTGCCGGGATCGGCGCCGTCCCACATCAGGCGCGAGGCGATCGCGCGGTGTGTGCCCACCACGCCGTTCGGGCGGCCCGTCGATCCGGAGGTATAGAGCACGTAGGCTGGATCATCGAGACGTACGACGAGGTCGGGCGCAGCGGCCGGGTGACGCTCGATTTCCGCCCTGTCGGCATCGAGCCGCACGACGCGGATCCCGGGCACCTCGACGTGCCGCATGCCGCCCGCGTCGGTCACCACCGCGGCCACCCGTGCGTCCGCCATCATGAAGCGCAGCCGCGCGACCGGGTAGTCGGGATCGAGCGGCAGGAACGCGGCACCCGCCGACCAGATGCCCAGCAACGCGACCACCAGCTCGGCGCTGCGTTCGACACAGAGCCCGACCACCGAACCCGGCCCGACGCCGTGCGCGCGCAGATGATGCGCGAGACGGTTCCCGCGCGCGACCAGTTCCGCGTAGCCGAAAACCCGGTCGCCGAACACGACCGCCGGCTCATCGGGACGAAGCCGCGCCTGATCGCGCACCTGAACGTGCGCGCAGGCAGGCGGCTCGACCGGGCGGTCCCGGCCGCTCCAGTGCTCGACGAGCCGCCGCGCCTCGTCTTCCGGCGGCAGCAGCAGGTCGTCCAGCGCGCGCCCGGGTGCGGCGATCACGTCCCCGAGCAGACGCCGCAGCGTGTCGGACCAGATCTGTGCCGTGTCGGCGTCGATCCGGTCGGTGCGGTATTCGAGCGTGACGAGCGTCTGTTGGGGACGAACGTTCGACGCGACGATCAGCGACAGGTCCGCGCTGTTGTGATCGGCCGCGAACACCTCGCGCTCCGCGTACAACCCGTCGAGCGGATAGTGGTGCACCGGCGTGTCGTCCCAGACGAACGACACGTTGGGGCGGCCGATGTGGGCGCTGCTGCGGCCGTCGTCGAGACAGCGCTGCGTCATCTCGAACGGCACCTCGTTGTTGGCGATGCCGTTGAAGACCGCCTCGTGGACCTGTTTGAGCAGCGCGGCAAACGGTTCCGACGCCGTCACGCGCGCGCGGATCAGCACGATCTGCACGAAATTGCCGATCAGGCCGTGCAGCTCCGTGAATTGGCGGTTGGTGGTCGGCGTCGCGATCGTGAGATCGTTCTGGCGGCACAGTGCGCTCAGGAACCCGCAGAACACCGCGAGCACGACGACGTAGGGCGTCGTCGCATGCCGTCGCGCGAAGTCGATCAGCGCGGCCCGCAAGTCCCGGTCGATCCAGAATGCAACCTGCCGCACGTTCTGTCCGCTGCCGCCCCCCACCCGGTCGAGCGGCAGCAGCGTCGTCGCCGACGCGCCGGCGAGCGCTTCGCGCCAGAATTCGAGCGAGCGCCGGAATGAAGCACTCTCGCTGCGCTCGCGCTGCCAGACCGCGTAATCGACATAGGCGAGCGGCGACGCCGGCAACGCGGCCGGGCTGCCGCGGCGATGCGCGTTGTACAGCGCGACGAGATCGGCGAACAGGATGCCGAACGACCATCCGTCGAAGACGATGTGGTGCACGACGAAGAACAGTACGTGCAGTTGCGGTTCGAGCCTCAGCAGCCGGAAGCGCACGGGCGGCACGGCCGAGAGATCGAACGGTCGCGTGATCTCCTCGTGTGCGATGCGCCGCACGTGCGCGTCGCGCTCCGCATAGCCCGCATCCGTGGCGGGATACCGGCCGTCCAGGTCGACGACGGCCAGCTCGACCGGCACCCGCGACAGCACCCGTTGCACCGGCTGGTCGCCCGCCACCGTGAAGGTCGTGCGCAGCGCCGGATGGCGCGTCACGAGCGCCGCCAGCGCCGCGCCGAGGCTGTCGGCATCGAGCTCGCCGGCGAGCCGGATACCCTCGCCGAGATTGAACATGGTGCCGGACGGGTTCAGTTGCTGAAACAGCCATATCCCCTCCTGCGCGAACGACAGCGGGCCCGCGTCCGGATCCTTCGCCCGCCTGATCGGCGGCTCGGACGAATGCGGTTCCGGCACGGCCCGGATACGGCGGTTCAGGCGTTCGCGCAGTTCACTCGGTATGCTGCTCATGGAACGGTTCCTGTTGACTATTCGCGAGAGATGGACGACGTGGCGATCGTGCCGCCGGCACCCGCAGGCGGCTCCTGCGCGGGTGCCCAGTTCGGGGCCGGTATCCCGTCGCGGTCCGGCGCGCCGTCCCGCGTGATGGCGGTCGAGGCGGCGGCGTCGAGCGCGTCGCCCGCTTCGCCGACCTCGAGTTCCTCGAGCAGCTTGATCTCGATCGCCTGCGCCAGCTCGGCGATCGTCGCCGTTCCCTCGGCGCTGAACAGGTCGCGCGGATTGATGTCGATGCCGAAGCGCGCGCGCAGGCGCGGAATCATCTGCAACGCGAGAAGCGAGTGGCCGCCGAGCTCGAAGAAGTCGTCGTGGACGCCAATCCCGTCCACGCTGAGCGCCTCGCCCCAGAACTCGACGAGGATCGTCTCGAGCTCGTTGCGCGGCGCCAGGTATTCGGAGCCGATCGACGGACGCGGGTAGCGGTTGCCGGTCGTCTCGGTCGGCAGCGCGCTCTCGCTGATCTGCTTGGTCGGCGGCACGACACGGACCATGCCCGCCGGCACGCTGTCGTCCGCATAGGACACGCGTCGCGACACCAGCACGCCGTTGCGGCCCGTGGCGAGCAGGCGACGAAAGATCTCGATCCCGTCGGCCGTGCCGATGCCGAACGACGCGAGTTCCTTTTCCCAGATCGCGGCGAGCCGGTCCGGCAGCGGCGTGGTCACGGCCATGCCGATCTCGCCCCACGCGTCCCAGTTGATCGCGACGACGCGCTGCGCGCAACCGTGTGCGCGTTGGCGCGAATAGGCATCCATGTAGGCGTTCGCGGACGTGTAGGCCGCCTGTCCGAGGCCGCCGGTAATCGCGGCGATCGACGAGAACAGGGCCACGAAGTCCAGCGGCGCGTCCGCGAACAGCGTCTCGATGACGTCGATGCCGTGCACCTTCGGCGCCAGTATCGGCATCAGCTCCTGACGATTGCGCAGGATCATCGGCCCGGTGCCGGCCAGCCCCGCGAGATGCAGCACGCCGTGCACGTCGCCGAAGCGCGCGCGGGCGCGCGTGACGAGATCGAGCATCGCGGCGTGATCGGCCGAGTCGGCCTTGCCCACCAGGATCTCGCCGCCGGCCGCCTCGATGTCGCGGAGTCGCGACACGATGCCGGCGAGCCGTGTATCGCCCTGCGCGTCGGCGAGCAGCGCAGGCCAGTGCTCGCGGTCGGGCAGGCCGCTGCGGCCGACCAGGATCAGCTTCGCCTGATAGTCCTTTGCGAGCCAGTGCGCGAACGCGAGACCCAGGTCCCCAAGACCTCCCGTGATCAGGTAGACGCCATTGCGCCGGATCGGCACCGCCGCCGCCGGCACCGGCGCGACGTCGATCGCTTCGTAGGATGGCAGCCACCGATTGCCGCCGCGATAGGCGACGACGTTCGCCTGGGTGCGCGCCACGCACTCGCGCAGCAGCAGATCGATCACGGCGTCGACGCGCCCGGCCGCGATATCCTCCGTCGCGAGGTCGATGAAGCGCGAATTCACGCCGACCAGCTCCAGCGAGGCGACCAGCGCCGGCCCGAATGCGAGTGCCGAGGCCGGCCGCGGCACTTCCGTGCCCAGCACTTCGAGCGCGTCGGCGCCGATCACGAGCAGATCCGTCTGCGTGTCCTTGTCGTGCCGCGCCAGTGCCTGCAGGGCGTGAAGCAGCCCGAAGAACGCGCGATCGAGCATGCCGTCGATGCCGTCCCGTGCGTCCGTCGCGCCGGGCAGGCTCCATGCGTAGACGATGCGGTGCGGCACGCGCCCTTCCGCCTGGAGATCGGCGAGCAGTTTCACGAAATGTTCGGGTACGCCGGGTGAGGCCGTAAAGTTCGATTCGCCGGTTCTCGCATACGCGTCGCCGGGCTCGACAACGGCCACATTCAGCCCGCGCCCGCGCAACGTTTCCGCGAGCCGCGCGCAGAGCGGGCCGCTGTTCGCAAAGACCAGGCACTGCGGACGCTCCGCGAGCATCTCGTCTATCGGGACGTCAACCGGCAGCGCGCGCGTCCAGACCTGGCCGTACAGGCTGTCGAGTGCCTTTGCCGCCATGCCGGCCTTCCTCGGCCGCAGCGTCGCGCCGTCGGACTCGTCACGGATCGCGGCCCAGTAGCGTTCGCGCACGAAGTGCGTCGGCGGCAACACCACCTTGCGCGGCGCCATGTCATCGAACAGGCGCCGCGGATCGAACGGCACACCCGCGAGGATCAGTTGCGCGACGGCCTTCAGCAGCGCGGCGCCCTCCTCCTCGCGGCCGTCGGGGCGCGGCATCGACGACACGACCGTCACCGGCGAGCCGTTCGGCACATTGCGCTGCGCAAGCGACGCGAGCGAGCGCCCCGGCCCGACCTCGAGCAGCAGGTCGATGCCGGCGTCGCGCAGCAGTGTCTCGAAGCCGCGAGCGAAATGAACCGTGCCGCCCAGCTGCCGCCCCCAGTACTCGGGCGAGGTCGCTTCCTCGGCGGTGATCAGCCGGCCCGTCACGTTCGACGCGAACGGAATCGTCGGCGCATGCAGCGTGATGGCGTCGAGCAGCGCGACGAAGTCCGGAATCGCCGGCGCCATCATCGACGAATGGAACGCGTGCGAGGTGCGCAGGTCCGTACAGAACAGGCCCTCGCCGCGCAACCGCCCCTCGGCTGCATCGACGGCTGCGGCGGGTCCCGATATCACGCAGGTATCCTGCGCATTGATCGCGGCGATCGCGACGTCCGGCCCGAGCAGCGGCGCGACCGCGTCGGGACTCGCCGGCACGATCGCCATCCTGCCGGGCGGCATCGCCTGCATCAGCCGGCCGCGCTCGCAGACCACGCGCAGCGCATCGTCGAGCGTGAAAACGCCGGCGACGCAGGCGGCCACGAGCTCGCCGATGCTGTGGCCAAGCATCGCGACAGGCTCGACGCCCCAGGCGCGCCAGAGCGCAGCCAGCGCGTATGAAACCGCGAAGATCGCCGGCTGGGCCAGCGCGGTGTTCCGCAGCGCCTCGTCAGCGGCGGCGAGGCCGGCCTCGTCCGGAAACAACACGGCGCGCAGCGCGACCCCGCCGACGCGCTCGATCTTGTCCAGGCATTCGTCGAGGGCGGCGCGAAACGCGGGTTCCTCGTCGTAGAACCCGAGGCCCATGCGGACATGCTGGGTGCCCTGCCCCGGAAACAGGAACGCGACCTTGCGTTCGCGCGTCTGGCACTCGCCGATCACGAGCCGCTGGCGATCGCCGGTCTCCAGCGCGCTCGCCGCCTCGTCGAGATCCTTGACAACCGCGAAGCCGGCGTAGCGATGCAGGGTCCGCCCCTGCGCGAGCGTCCACGCAACGTCGCGGACGTCAAGGTCGTCATGCTCGCGCAGGAAGGCGGCGTGCTTGCCCTGCATCGCCGTGCGTGCATCGGGACTCTTCGCCGAGACCGGCAGCAGCCACCACTTGCGGCGGCGTCCGTCGCGCACCGTCGGCAGCGGCGCCTCCTCGACGATCACGTGCGCGTTGGTGCCGCCGATGCCGAACGCGTTGACGCCGGCGCGTCGCGGCACGGCGCCCCGCGACCAGTCGGCCAGCGCCGCGTTGACCCGGAACGGCGACGCCGCGAAATCGATGTTCGGATTGGGCGTCCGGTAGTTCAGGCTCGGCGGCAGCTGCTGGTTCTCCATCGACATCACGACCTTGATCAACCCGGTGATGCCGGACGCATGGTTCAGGTGCCCGACGTTGCCCTTCACGGAACCGACGCGGCACTCGGGTGTCGCGGACGACAGCGCCGTATAGACCTGGGTGAGCGCGGCGATCTCGATCGGATCGCCGAGGATCGTGCCCGTGCCGTGTGCCTCGACGTAATCGACCGTATCGGGGGCAACGCCGGCCGCGGCCAGCGCCTCGGTGATCACGGCGCTCTGGCCGCGCACGCCCGGCGCGGTGAAGCCGAGTTTCTCCGAGCCGTCGTTGTTGATCGCCGTGCCGCGGATCACGGCACGGATATTGTCGCCATCGGCGATTGCGCGGTCGAGCCGCTTCAGCACGACGATGCCGACGCCGTCGCCGAAGATCGTGCCGGTGGCGTCCGCGTCAAACGGACGGCAGTGCCCGTCGCCGGAAACCATGCCGCCCTCGGTGTAGAAGTAGCCGGCCTTCCGGTAGCTGCTCTGGATCGAGACGCCGCCGGCGAGCGCGACGTCGCACTCGCCCGACAGCAGGTTCTGGCAGGCCAGATGGACCGCCACGAGCGAGGTCGAGCACGCGGTCTGCACCGTGAGCCCCGGGCCGCGCAGGTTCAGCTTGTACGACACGCGCGTGACGAGATAGTCGTTGGCGATGCCGGTGGCGAACAGCGTCTGAAGCGCATCGGAGGTCGCGAGCTGCTCGTAGTTGGAAAAGGCCACTTCGAGCTCGTAGTAGCTGAGCGCCGCGCCCGCGTAAACGCCGATCGCGCCATCGAAGCGCTCCGGATCGCAGCCCGCGTTGTCGAGGGCCTCGACCGCGCATTCCATGAAGATCCGGTGTTGCGGATCGATGTACTGCGCCTCGTTCGGGCTCAGGTTGAAGAAGCGCGCGTCGAAGCGATCCGCGTCGTCCAGCACGGCCGCAGCCTTCACGTAGCGCGGCGAGTCGATGTACTCGTCGTCGACGCCCGCCTCGCGCAGCTCCTCGTCGCTGTAGAACCGGACCGATTCGACGCCGTCGCGCAGGTTGCGCCAGAACGCGTCCACGTCCGGCGCGCCTGGAAAGCGCCCGGCCATGCCGATGATGGCAATGCTGGATACGTGTTCGTCGTCGGGAAGATCTCGGCTGTTCATGGCGCTGGTCCTTTTATTGGCAGTGGGGGCAATGGCTCGTCAAAGCGGTTTTCCGAGCACGAGCACGGCGTTCAGTCCGCCGAAGGCGAACGAGTTTTTCATCGCGTAGCGCAGGCGTGCCGCGCGGGCGACGTTCGGGACGTAGTCCAGATCGCATTCGGGATCGGACTCGCGGTAATGCGCGGTCGGTGGTGCGATGTCGTCACGCAACGCCAGTGCCGCGACGAGCGTTTCCAGTGCGCCCGAGGCACCGAGGCTGTGGCCAAGCACCGCTTTGCTCGACGAAATTTGCAGGCCCGCGGCGCGCGCGCCGAACACGCGGTGGATCGCGCGCGTCTCGCTGATGTCGCTGATCCGCGTGGCAGCGCCGTGCGCGTTCAGGTAGTCGATGGATTCGGCGTCGAGCCGTGCGTCGCGCAGCGCGCGCTGCATCGCGATCACCGCGCCCTCGGTGTTGGGCGCCAGCATCTCGCCGGCATCGGAACTCATGCCGAACCCGACGATCTCGGCGTAGGGCCGTGCGCCGCGCGCCAGCGCGTGCTCGCGGTCCTCCAGCACGAGCATCGCGCTGCCCTCGCCCAGCACGATTCCGGACCGATCGCGCGAGAACGGCCGACACGTGTCGTGGCTCAATGCCCGCAGCGACTCCCAGGCCTTGATGGTCGCCACGGTGAGGCAGGATTCCGCCCCGCCCGCCACCGCGATCGGCGCGGTGCCGGCGCGGATCATCTGGAACGCGAGCCCGATCGCGTGCGTCGAGGATGCGCAGGCGCTCGCGATCGAATAGGTCGGCCCCATCAGTCCGGCGTCGATCGAGACCTGGCTGGCCGGCGCGCTGTGCAGCACGCGCGGCACGACGGTGGGATGCACGCGCTCGCGGTTCATGCCGTACAGGCGCACGTAGGTGTCCTCGATCGTCTGCTGGCCGGCCACGGCGCTGCCGACGATCACCGGCGTCTCGCGCGCCAGCTCCTCCGTCAGCTCGAAGTCGGCATCGGCCAGGGCCTGGCGCGCCGACGCGACCGCGAGCTGCGACACGCGGTCGAGCAGTTGCATCCGCCGCGCGTCGAAATGCGCTTGCGCGACGAAATCGACGACTTCCGCGGCGTGCTTCACGTTGAGGCGCGCGGTCGGCACGAGGCGCATGTCGGCAATCCCGGAGCGGCCGTCGACGATCGCGCGCCAGAACGCGTCGACCGTCAGCCCGACCGGCGACGTGACGCCGGCGCCCGAGATGACGACGCGCCTCATTTCGCGTCCTCGGACAGCACGTCCGGCGCCGGCCCGGCCGCAGGCACGCCCAGCCACCCCGGAAAGCGCGGCGCGTCGGCGTCGCCGGCCACCACCGTCGCAGCGCGGCGGCGTGCTCCGGGAAACTGGTCGAGATCGATCAGCGTGTCGCCCGAGCGGAAGTAGCGGTCGTCGTGCGAGACGACCAGCACGAGCCGACCTCGCGCGCGAAGGTCCGGCAGGATCTTCTCGTAGAAGACGGCCTTGAACACCGGGTCCTGGTCCGCGGCCCATTCGTCGAACAGATAGGCCGGGCGTTCGTCGAGATAGCTCGTCAGCAGTGCGAGCCGCTTGCGCTCGCCGAGCGACAGCGCGGTGACCGTAGACAGCCGGCCGCCGGCGACGGTGACCTTGTCGTGGATGCGCAGGCTCTTCAGCAGCATGTCGACGCGGGCGTCGCACGCCTCGCCGGGCGTCTCGAGCACCCGCTCGAACAGGACGAAATCGCTGAAGATCGCGGAAAACTGCTCGCGATAATGCGCCCGGTTCGCCTCGGTCACCGGCGTGCCGTCGAGCGTGATGCAGCCTTCGTCGGGCACATACAGGCCGGTGACGAGCTTGGCCAGCGTGGTCTTGCCGCTGCCGTTGCGTCCGACGATGAACACCACGTCGCCGCGCCGCAGGCGCAGGTCGATCGGCCCGAGACGGAATGCGCCCTGAGGGCCGCCGTCCGTTCCCGCATAGCGGTAGACGATGCCGTGCAACGCGATCTCCTGCCACGGCACGCTCGGGTCATGGCCGGCCGTCCTATCCGGCTTCGGATCCGCCAGCGTGCGCGTAGTCAGAGAGAAGCCCATCTGCTCGATGCGCTCGTAGGCAACGCCCGCGTCGATCAGGCCCGGGATGCTGCCGACGATATCGCGCAGGGGCCCGATCATGTAAATCAGCGACAGCGCGTACTGCACCACCGCGCTCTGTGCAAGCAGCCGGCCGTGGATGTCGAAGATCACGAGACCGAGGGCGAGGAAGAAGATCGTCTGCGAAAAGCCCTGTCCGAAGTTGAATACGACCGACTGGCGCTGCCAGGCCTTCTTCAGCTCATGGGCGTTGTCACGGAATGTGTCGAGCATTTGCGCCCTGCGGCGCGCGTTGAGCTGCAGCTCCTTGACGCCGTAGACGAGCAGGTCGAACGTGATTGCGAGATCGTCCCATGCGTGACGGGCGACGCGCATGCAATGCGCGATGCGGCGAGACACCCACTGATGCACGACAAGGCCGATGCCGACCATGCCGAGCACGATCCCGAGGCGCTCCGGCGACATCACGCCGAGATAGCAGAAGCAGATCACGAGAAACACGAGGTTTGCGAAGATGTTGACGGTATTGGGAACGGCCTCGCCGATGCGCGTCACGTCGGCCGCCATCGAGGCGAACAGCCGCGAATGCCCCGTGTGCTCCAGCTTGTCGAGCGGCGCATCGACGATCTGGCGGGCAAGGTTCACGCGCAGCGTCATCACCGCACGGCGCGTGATCAGCGCGAGGATCGAGCGCGATACCACGCGCGTGGCGATCACCAGCACGCCATACAGCGCGAAATGCCACCACCTGACGCCGGCATCACCCTCCATCGCGACGAACATGGACACCAGGATGCCCATGGTCGCCACGCCACTCAGCGCGCTTCCGATCGAGGCCAGGGAGAACAGAACAGGCCCTTCTCTAATAAGCATTCCGAAAAGATTCAACATTGCTGCCTCGTCAAGATCACCTACGGGAAGCCGACTGAACGTCGGGCCGCCGATGCTCAGCCCTGTGGTGCCGGCACCTGTCCGCTCCCGCGCGCGGCGCGCAGCGCGTCATGGAACGGGACGGTCGCGTCGAGGAACGCCTTCGGGTTGTCCTGCATCACGGCGTGGCCGGCGCGCACCTCCCGCAGCGTGCCGTCGCGCGCCGCGCGCACGCTGCGTTCGGCAGCATCGCGAGCAAGCACGCTGGACATGGTCCCGCGCACCAGCAGCAGCGGGCAGGCCAGCGCGCGCAGCTTGTCCCACGCGGCCGCACTGCGCGCCGGGCTCTGCAGGTCGGCCGGCGCGAACTCGCCGAACACCGGGTCCACCTTCATGACAAAGCCGACGCCTGCGACTTCGTCGAGCATGTCCTGCGCGAAACGCGCCGCGATGTCCGCCGACAGCAGCGGCCGGGCCCGGGTCGCGGCATCGACAAACTGCGCGTGGCTCTCGAACACGCGTAGATTCGCCCCCAGATCGGCACACACCTTCTGCAGACCGACCGGATTGAGTTCTGGCGCGAAATCCACGAGCACGACCGCACGAACCCGGCCGGGATACCGCGAGGCCAGGCTGAGCGCAATGTCGCCGCCGAGCGAATGGCCGACCAGCACGAAGTCGCCGAGCCTCAGCATGTCGACGACATGGTCGAGATCGCCGACGAAACTAGGCAGCGTGTATTGCGCGATCGGGTCCCGGCTGGAATCGCCATGCCCGCGCAGGTCCACCGCATAGATATCGTCGTAGCTCGTGAGCGCAGCGGCATAATCGCTCCAGCTGCACGACGACTCGCCAAAGCCGTGAATCAACAGGCACGCGGTGGAGCCAGCCGGCCCCGCGCCGCTGCGCCGCCAGTGTCTGATGTGCGAGACACCGCCGTCGGGCAAGGCGAGTCGAATGGAATGGGAGATCATGGGCATCGTGGGGTCAGATGAGTCGTCGAACGCTGATCAGAGTCGTGCATCGTGCGGGTCCTGTGTGCCGGGTGAACCTGTGGCCGGGCCCGCTTCGAGCCCGCGGCGAACGTGGGCGTCCGCGTCGAACTGCTCGGCGATCTCGTCGTCGCGCGCGATTTCATTGTCGAGATCGAAGTTCGCCGCGTCGATCACGCCCATCTTCTCGAACGCCTCGCGCACGCGTGGCCCCCACAGCCCGATGCCCTTGACGATCGGCACGATGCGGGAGAACAGCGAAACGTGGAACTGCCTGCCGGTGGCCGACTGCTCCTCGAGACCGAGGCACTCACGGATCGGCAGGCCGAACCGCTCCCAGACCTCGCGCTGGGTGCAGCTCTGCTGCATCTGATGACAGCCCTCGATCAGGAACGCCTCGCGCTCGTCGAGTTCGGCCGAGGTGAGTTGACGGTAGTAGTCCTGCAGCGCAGTGCGCCCGAACGCGACGTGGCGCGCCTCGTCCTGCATCACGTAGGCGTTGATGGTCGCCGCCAGCGTGTTGTCCGAGAGATCCCGGATACGCTGGAACGCGGCCAGCGCGAGCCCTTCGATCAGCACCTGCATGGTCAGATAGGTCATGTCCCAGCGCGCGTCGTTGAGCCCCACGTCGAGCAGGCTGCGCAGCCCGGCCGAGATCGGATAGGCAGTCTCGAACCGGTCGCGCAGCAGCTTCGAATACACCTCCAGGTGCCGCGCCTCGTCCATCGCCTGCGTGGCAGCAAAGAATTTCGCGTCGAGGTCCGGCGCCGATTGCATGATTCGCGCCGTGGCGATCAGCGCCGCCTGCTCGCCGTGCATGAACTGCGAGATCAGATAGGCCTGGCTGTGCCGGCGGATCTCGATCTTCTCGCTGGCCGACAGGCGCTTCCAGATCGGCATGCCGAAGATCGGGATCGACGCGTCGTCGAGGCCGAGCGGGTTGTCCTCATCGAACTGCTGGTCCCAGTCGATCCGCAGCGCCGCGTCCCACTGGCGTCGCTTGCCCTTCTCGTACAGCGCAAGCAGTGCCTCGCGATCGCGGTCGTATTGCCAGGACAGGCACATGTCGGCGCGGCCGTTCACGTGCCAGCGTGTCTCACTCAACGGCACTTCGTAGTGGAATTCGATGGTCATGAATACGTGTCCTCGATGCTCGACGGCCGGCGGCATGCCGATCCGTGCAACTTCATCCCAGTGCATGCCTGCGTGCGGCGCCGCGCCTCGCGCTCGCGCTCAGCGCCTCCCGATCGTCGGATGCGGCCTGCATCGCGCGGGCAAGATCGCGGATCGTCGGGAAGCGCGTCAGCGTGTCCAGCCTGACGATGTGCCCGAGCCTCTCGGCGATCCTGTTCCGGAACAGCGCGATATCGGCCGGCTTGCCGACGTTAAGCAAGGTGTCCGTCACGCCCGCTGACGGCAGCGCCACGATTCCCTTCCAGATCGACAGCAGCGACGCTTCCAGTTCGGTTTCGGGGTACACCTCCGCGCCGGGCCGCAGCCCCGCCGCGGTCACGCCGCCGAGCGAGCGGCTCGCGGCCTCCGCGGGCTCGCGGCGCGCCGGGCGTCTCGGCGCCGCCTCGATCCAGTAGCGGGTCGGCTCCCACGCATAGGGCGGCAGCGACACCAGCGACGGGACGAAGCCGGCAACGGACGCACGATAGCGCAGCGCGCCGCCGGCGCCGAACCAGTTGGCCAGTGCGTCGTGTAACGGATGCCGGCCGCCGCCCCATGCCGCTTCGGCCGGCAGTGCACCGGTGCCGGCCGAAGCCGGCGCAAGCTCGCCGCCGCAGTCGAAGCTCACGTACCTTGCACCGGCATCGTCCGCTTCGTCCGTCACGTGGAATTCGGCATCGGGGCGAACCGGTGACGACGCACCGCCCAGCAGCGCACGCACGGCCGCATGCAACGGCAGCGCGCCGGCGGCCACCGCGGCCGCGAAACGCCCGCTGCCGGTACCTTGCAGCACGGACGGCATGACGCCGCCCGCCTTCAGCACATGAACGATGCCGAGCTGGACCGCCAGCGCGGCAACGCCGGATTCCGCCGCCTCGGGGGCGATGCCGTCCGCGACGCGCCACGCGATGCCGAGCGTTTCGAGGATCTCATCGCAGCGGCGCAGCACCGAGACGAACAGCGGATCGGCGCGGCAGGCGTCGCGGACCATGACGAGCCAGCCGTGCGACGGCACGCCGAAGCGGAAGACCGCGCGCACGTGCCCCGCCCGCGAGCAGGCCGGCGGCCCGGCCGTCGTCGCGAAGCTTTCGAGTTCCGCCGCGAGCGCGCCGAGCGAGTTCGCGACGAACGCGCGGCGATATGGCAGCGGCTCGCGCCGCGCGATCGACGTATAGGCGAGATCATCGAGATCCGGACACGTGCCGCCGCACTGTGCCTTGAGCCATTGCGCGACCACGCGAGCCTGCCGTTTCAGCGCATCCGGCGTGCGCGCCGACAGCGCGAAGAGCCGCGGCAGGCTGGAGCCGATCTCGACGCGGGCTCGAGGGATGCGGCGCGGCGCGTCCTGCAGGATCAGATGTGCATTGGCGCCGCCGAATCCAAAGCTGCTCACACCGGCAGTCCGCCGATGCTCACGGCACGGCCACGGACGATGCGCGTGCACGACCTCGATCGCCGATCCGGCGAAATCGAACGCGCGATTCTGCGGGCTGGCGTGGAGCGTGCCGGGAATCTCGCCGTGATGCAGGGCCAGGGCGACCTTGACGAGACCGGCGATGCCGGCCGCGGCCTCGAGATGGCCGATGTTCGATTTCACGGCACCGATCAGGAGCGGCGCGCCGGCATCGCGACCGGCCCCGAACGCACGACCGAGGGCCGTCATCTCGACATGGTCGCCGAGACTCGTGCCGGTGCCGTGCGCCTCGACGTAGTCGATGCCGGCCGGCGTCACGCCCGCCTGGACCGCGGCCGCGCGCAGCATGCTTTCCTGCGCGCCCGGGTTCGGCGCGGTCAGGCTGTTGGATCGACCGTTTTGCCTCACGGCGCTGCCCGCGATGACCGCGTAGATTCGGTCGTTGTCGGCCAACGCGCGCTCGAGCCGCTTGACGACCACCACCGCGCAGCCCTCGCCGCGCACGTAGCCGTCGGCCAGCGCCGAGAACGGCTTGCAGCGACGATCGGGAGACAGGATGCCGGCGAGGCTCAATGCGTCGGTCACTTCCGGGCTCAACATCAGGTTGACGCCGCCGACCAGCGCGAAACCGCACTCGCCGGCGCGCAGGCTCGCGATCGCCAGATGCGCGGCCGTCAGCGACGACGAACAGGCCGTGTCGATCGCGAGGCTCGGACCGACGAGATCGAGGTAGAACGACAAGCGATTCGCCGCGACTGACAACGCGTTGGCCGAGCTCGAATAGCTGTCGACCGGACAGGCTCCAGAGAAAATACCCTGGCTGTAGTCGCTGTGCGAAATGCCGACGAACACACCGCCGTCCGTCTGCCGGATATCGCCGGCACGCATCCCCGCGTCCTCCAGCGCTTCCCAGGCCACCTGCAACAGCAGGCGCTGCTGCGGATCCATGTGCTGGGCCTCCTTCGGGGAAATCCGGAAGAAGGCGGCGTCGAACTGGTCGATGTCGTCGAGATAGCCGGCCTGCTCGCTTGCCGTCGCGTACGCGTTTGCTGCGCCGGCCAGCCGCGGACGGTTCGAGGGGCGGCCGGAGATACAGTCGCGCCCCGCGCACAAGGCTTCCCAGAACGCGTCCTTGTCTCGCGCACCGGGCATCCTGCACGCGATCCCGACGATCGCAAAGCTCTCCCGGAGCGCCGCCGCTTCACGCGGCACCGGCCTGGCGGACGACTCGCATCGCTCGGTCGGAACGGACAACGCGTCGTTGCACAGATGGGCGGCCAGCGCCGAAATGGTCGGAAATTCGAAGAAATCGGCCGGATCGAAGGGCCGCTGCAGCAAGGTCGACAGCGCGTCGGCGATGCGGACGACCGCCACCGAATCAATACCGAAATCGAAGATCGGCCGGTCCAGTTCGATCGCATCGACGGGACAGCCCGCCCGCGTCGCCACGGCCTCCGACAGCCAGCGTTCGAGCGTGGGAGTGTTCACGTCCGGCGCCCCTGCACCGCGTGAGCGCCTGCTTTGAACGCGTACAGCGTTGGCAAGGCGCCCTCCGCGTACGCCTGACGGCAGGCCTGCCGCCTGAGCTTGCCGTTGAAGGTCTTCGGCACGCCGCCCGGCGCGACAAGCGCGATGCCGTGAAGCGCCACGCGAAACCGCCTGAATACGAACTCCCGCGCAAGCGCGGCCAGTCCCGCTGCCTCGTCTGTCGATCCGGCATTGACCTCCTGGACGAGCGCGACCCGCTCGTATCCGTCCTCTTCCACCACGAACGCAATGCCTCCGCCGAGACGGAAACGCCGGTCGAGCGACTGGACGTGATCCTCGACGTCCTGCGGATGAATCTTGCGACCATTGATCACCATCACGTCCTTCAGACGCCCGGTAATCAACAGTTCGTCGCCATGCATCCGCCCGAGGTCGCCCGTACGCAGCCAGGTTCCCGCAGCCGCCCGGGCCCCGTCCGGATCGTCGTCCGTCCGCGCGAGACGCGCCGCGAACGTGTGGTTCGTCAACTCGGGCGAATGCCAGTAGCCGGCGGCGACAGACGCGCTGCGCACCCAGACTTCGCCTTCTGCACCCGGCGGCACCGGCGAGCAATCGACGGGATCGACGATCGTGATCGTGGTGGACGGCGCACATGGCCCGCAAGTCACGCGTTCGCGCTGCTGACCCTGCGTGCCGTCGTGATGGTGCGGTGCACGGTCGCCGACGATGCTCGGCTCGCGATCAAACCGGCAGGCCGCGACCAGCAGCGCCGATTCGGCGAGGCCGTAGCACGGCATGAAGGCACTCGACGCGAATCCGCTGTCGGCGAAGCGGTCGCGAAAGCGCGTCAGCGTCTCGCTGCGCACCGGCTCCGAACCGTTGAACGCGACCTTCCACGTCGAGAGGTCGAGACGCGTTTTGGCGACCGTCGAGACGCCGCGAACGCAAAGGTCGTAAGCGAAGTTGGGGCCACCGCTTACGGTCACGCGGTAGCGATCGATCATCCGAAGCCAGCGGATCGGCCGCTGCAGGAAGTGCGCGGGCGACATGAAGATGGTTTCTGCGCCGCCGAAGAACGGCGTAAGCATCGTGCCGATCAGCCCCATGTCGTGATAGAGCGGCAGCCAGCTTGCGCACCGCAGACGATGGTGGAAGCCGCCGAACGCCTCGTGGATCGACGCCATGTTCGAAAGCAGATTGCCATGGGTCAGCATCACGCCTTTCGGCTTTGACGTCGATCCCGACGTGTACTGCAGCAGCGCCAGCGAATCGCCGTCGATCGCCTCCGGCGTCCAGCCGGTCGCGAGGAGCGCATCGGTCGCCAGCCAGCGAATGCCGCCCAGCACGGGCGAACTCGCGATCGTCGGTGCCAGCTGGTCCAGGTATGCACCCGTCGTCAATGCGATCTCCGCCCCGCAATCGGCCGCGACGCGTTCGAAATGCGCCAATTCATCGGTCGTCACTTTCCGCGACGGCGGATAAATCGGGACGGCTACCGTACCCGCACAGACCGCGCCGAAGAACGCCTTGATGAATTCGAGTCCCGACGGATAAACCAGCAGGACCCGCGCGCCCGCGGCCACGTCATCGCGCAGTGCACCGCCGATCCGGTTCGCCGCGCTCAGCAACTGGGCCGACGTGAGCCGCTCCTCGGCGTCCTCGCCATCCGCGAGAAAGATGTAGGCCGGCGAATCAGGTTGATCTTCCGATGCCCGTTTCTCGAGCAGTTCTCGCAAGTTCATTACGGCACACAAATAGGTATGCGAATTAATATCCTGGCTCCGGGGACGACGAACGCAAACCCGCGATCATGCATCGACCGTGTGTTCGTTGACCGCCACCGTTTTCAGGGCGCAAGCCGTCCCGGCATCGAATGGCCGATGCCGCGAACGCGTTTGCGGCAAATCGCCGACATCCGCGGTTGTGACGGCCCCGATCCAAACGGAACGGGAAACCGGCAGGCACACGGTGTCGCGATTCGGCCGCAGTCAGCATGACGATATCTACCGCAAACGCATGCTGCCGTATTGGCACAATACGAATTTGCTACAGGAAGAACCAGTACACACCGAAATCAGACTATATCCGTCTGATTAAATTTGATGATTTCCCACGCTGCGGCACACCTCAATTCAATTCACGGCGCGCAATTTGGGAAGCAAGAGACTCGGCTGACAATTCAAACCCATCCCCTGTCGCCGACAGATTCAGATTTGAACGGATTGATCTCTCATGTTTCGGATATTTCTTCCTACTAATTTGAAATGAGTCTATTTCGCCATTCAATTTTACGTCAAGTAGGTGAAAACCCGAAACATATTGTGGTGCATTTATATGCAAACAACTTTCCGTAAAATTACAATTTGTCGACATCCAAATAATGGGACTTATATCACCCGCCACCTCTCGACCTATTGATATGGAAGATAATTTATTCATTTTCCTTTTGAAGAGTTTACTCGTCGTAAACTTCCGGAAAAATTTGGTAACGGATGATTAGCCTGTCAGGAATGCCAGGAATAGGACGTCAACCATCCAATCGGTATTGGGAGCGGCAATGAACCGGCATGCCGCCTGGCTGCTTCCGCTTTGGCGAATCGCTTTCATCCGAATCGACGCAAATCGAATGCGGCGTCGAACAAGCGCGGCAAACATGCCTGGAAAATCACCTTGACTTTGCCTTCTGGTACGCATAGTTTTCGTATCCGTAAACAAACCGAACGCTCATGTCGCGTGAAATGCCACGGGCATCCGAATTTTCGCGCGCGCAGATGATGATTTAACCGTGTCGCCCGGCTGATAATCTCTCACCTCAGCAATTTCAAATTGGAATTAAGAACGGGGCGTCATACCCGGGATACCGGCTGTTCACAGCCGACCCTTTTTCAATTCTCGGCGAGGAATATCTTGAACCTGCAATACAACTTCTCGGGTGGCCCCGGTGCGCTTCCCTTACCGGTACTGATGCAGGCGCAGGACGCCATCCGGGAGATTCCGGGCGTCGGGCTCTCGGTGCTGGGAATTACGCACCGCTCCCCATGGTTTCGAGACGTGGTCGACGAATGCGAGGCGAATATCCGCCACCTGCTCAAGGTTCCGGACGACTATCACGTGCTCTTCCTGCAAGGCGGCAGCACTTTGCAGTTTGCGATGCTGGCGATGAACTTCTCCGAAATCGGTAGTCGACCGCCCGCCTACGTCTCGTCGGGCTACTGGAGCCGCAAGAGCGTACTCGATTCTGGCATCGCGTCGCGCATGTCGGTTGCCTGGGACGGCGAGCCCGGCGGCTTCCGGCGTATCCCGCAGGCGCACGAACTGGAGATTGCGCCAGGCGCCGCCTACCTGCATTACGTGTCGAACGAGACCGTGGAGGGGCTGCAGATCTTCGACCACCTGAGCCGCGGCGATACGCCGATTTTCTGCGACATGTCGTCGGATTTCATGTCTCGGCCGGTCGACGTCGCACGTTACGCGATGATTTACGCCCATGCGCAAAAGAATCTCGGACCGGCCGGCATCACGATCGTCATCCTGCGCAACGACCTCGTCGAGCGGGCCCAGGCCGGACTCGCGAGCATTCTCGACTATCGCACGCACATCGACGCGCGCTCGATCTACAACACGCCTCCGGTATTTTCGATCTATATCGTGCTGCTCGTCACGCGCTGGATTCGCGAGAGCTTCGGCGATCTGACACAGCTCGATGCATACAACCGGCAAAAGGCGAACCTGCTGTACCAGGTACTCGACGCGAGCCCCGGGTTCTACGTCGCTCACGCCGAACCCGACTCCCGTTCGCGGATGAACGTCACGTTCAACTGCAGCACGCAGCAAACAACCGCGCAGTTCCTGCAGGAGGCGCGCACATCCGGCTTTCACGGACTCGACGGCCACCGCTCGATCGGCGGGGTACGCGCATCGCTGTACAACGCCGTCACGGAACAGGAAACCAGCGCCCTCGCGCGGTTCATGACGTCGTTTCGAGACCGCCACGCCTGAACGCCACCGCATCCCAATATCCGCAGAGAGGTGAACGCATGATCGAGATCAGCGATTTCGTGATGCAGCTTGTCGCGAGCAAAACCAGGAGGCTCGTGGACACGAACTGGTGGAACGTCCCCCTCGACGAACTCGGCCTGACGTCGATCGACCTGGCCGAAATTCTCTTCGACATCGAGGAGCATTTCAACGTCGAGATTCGGCTCGATCATTTGCGGCACGATATCCACGGCATGCTGACGCTGCGACAGATCACGGAATCGCTCGCGTCGCTGCTGCCGCCCAAGCTGAACTCGACGCTCACGGCACGATGAAGACCGAGCTTGCGCCGCAAGGCATCGCGTGGCCCGCATTGCGCGAGCGAATGCAGGAGATGAAGGCGCACGACTGGGACGTCCATGCGGGCCGCCTGCCGCTCCACGCCTATTACGCCGGTGCGGAAACCATGCGGGTAGCCGAAGAGGCGTTCATGATGTTCGTGCATCAGAACCAGCTCGCTCCCGGTACGTTTCCGAACCTCGCATGTATGGAGGCAGAGGTCGTCTCGATGGTCTGCGCGTTGTTTCACGGCGGCGACGGCGCGACGGGATCGGCGACCTCGGGCGGCAGCGAAAGCATCATGCTCGCGCTGAAAGCGGCACGCGACCGCGCCGTCGCCGTTCGCGGCGAGATCTCGAGCGGGCGGCGCAACATCGTGATTCCGGCGTCCGCGCATCCCGTCTTCGACAAGGGTGCTCGCCTGCTCGGCCTCGACGTCGTCCGGGTCGGGCTCGACGCCGCATTTCGATGCCGTGTCGACGCGATGGCGGATGCTATCGACGAGAACACGATTCTGCTCGCCGGATCCGTGCCGTCTTTGCCGTTCGGCAGCGTCGATCCGATCGAAGATATCGCGCAACTCGCGTCGGCGCGCGGACTCTGGTGCCATGTCGACGCCTGCATCGGCGGCATGGTCGCACCATTCGCGAGCGAGCTTGGTCATACCGTGCCGCCTTTCGATTTCCACATCCCAGGCGTCACGTCGATATCAACCGATCTCCACAAGTTCGGCTACGCGTTGAAAGGCATTTCGCTGATTCTCTATACCGACGCGGACCATGCGCAGTACCAGGCGTTCGCGTTCCAGAACTGGCCCAAAGGACGATACGAAACGCCGACCCTGCTCGGCTCGCGATCCGGCGGACCGCTGGCATCGGCATGGGCGGTCATGCAGTATCTCGGGCGCGCCGGATACGCCGGCCTGACGCGGCGCCTGATGCGGTTGCGCGGCGACTACCTCGAACGCATCGCCGACATACCTGAACTGACCGTGCTTGGCACGCCGCCGTTGTCGGTGCTCGCGGTAGCGTCGCCGAGTCTTGATATGTTCGGGCTGGCCTCCGAAATGACGGCGCGCGGGTGGTTCATGAGCCTCGTGGCCGAACCGCTAGCGTTCCAGCAAACACTGACGCTGGCCCACGAGCGAACCTTAGACGAATACTGCCATGATCTGCGTGAAATCATTAAGAAAGGTACCCAGGCACCGGACTCAGCCGTAGTACCGACAAGGCGATGGGAAATCACGACTTATTGAGGCGTAGGTCCCTTGCGCTGGCGTCTCTACGGGGGTCTTCAAGATTCCGGCGAAAACGTACGAATTGCGCTCTGGCCAATGTACAGCTGTCGAGGCGGTCGCCAGATTCGGTTCCACTGCTATTTTTCCAGTGGCGCTCTGCGCGAAGCAGAACTTGCCAAGTATCTGAGCCGACAACGCTATCGCAGCAACTAGTTGTGAAGCTTCAATAGGTTGTATCGATGGTTCATCCGGACTGAGTCTGGGAGACTGGAAGTCGCCAAACACCCAACCTTCCAGGAACCCAGCCGGATGAACACCCATAAGAATGCCCGACTCACTTTCGCGCGTCGACTTGAGATGGTTCAGGAGATCACCGAATTCGGTTCAAGCGTGCCGCAGGCCGCGGCCGATCATGGCGTGACAGCGCCAACCGTGCGCAAATGGCTGGGTCGCTATCTGGCCGGTGGTGCAGCAGCGCTGGCTGACGCCTCGTCGCGTCCGGCGTGCTCCCCACGTTCAATCGCTCCGGCAACTGCCTTGCTGATCGTGGAATTACGCCAGCAGCGCTTGCTACAGCGCCAGATCGCCCGACAGGCAGGCGTGTCTGTCTCGACCGTCAGCCGCGTGCTGGCGCGTGCCGGACTATCCCGGCTGAGCGACCTGCAACCACGTGAACCCGTTCAACGCTACGAACACGAGGCGCCAGGCGACTTGCTGCACATCGACATCAAGAAGCTCGGTCGAATCGCGCGTCCTAGCCATCGTGTCACCGATAATCGGCGCGATACGGTGGACGGCGTGGGTTGGGAGTACCTGTTCGTCGCCGTGGATGACCATGCCCGGATTGCCTTCACGGCGATGCATCCCGACGAGACGAAACGCAGTGCCGTGCAGTTCCTGCGCGACGCCGTTGCGTGGTACGCCGGGCTCGGCGTGCAGGTGCGCCGGTTACTGACCGACAACGGTTCGGCGTTCCGTTCGCACGAGTTTGCTCGGGCCTGTCAGGAACTGGGTATCCGACACAAATTTACGCGGGCGTATCGTCCGCAGACCAACGGTAAAGCTGAACGCTTCATCCAGTCGGCTTTACGTGAGTGGGCCTATGCATGGGCGTACCAAAACTCGGCTCATCGCATTGAAGCCTTGGCGAGTTGGCAGCATCACTACAACTGGCATCGGGCTCATAGCGCCATCGGCGGCATTGCGCCGATGGCGAGACTTCCCGCGTCGAGAAACAACCTCTTGACGCTTCACAACTAGTCCGCACCCGTAACAACGGAGTCAGCTGGAACAGCTAATCCTGATGGCGTTCAGGGTCGACGCAGTCATCTCCGACGACGGTCATAGCTCTTCCCACAAAAGGTTGGACATTAATCGATGGTTTCATATAGAGGGTCGACGCGAAGGCACGGGAGGTTTGCACCAGTCATCGTGACGAAGCTCATGGTTCCCGAACCAGTAGCACACGGGATGTGACTACCAGTCCCGTCCTTGTCGCACGACGCTTGATTATCATCGTTTCGAAACACGTTGCCAGCATAGGTCCAATCCGTATCGTCCGGATTGCTTGGAGACATTGTGCATTGATAGTCGAACATGATGAACTATTTGATCCGGATACTCGACGCTATACTGGGTCGGAGTCCGTCAGCACGATCCGCCCATGCGCCGTCACCATGCTCTTACCCTGTCATCGCTGCCAAACTCGCCGATGGAGCGCTCGAATCTGATCTGGGCCCAATCGGGCTTACCCGCAGCCGCCCCCTTTTCGAAGACAAACCTCGCGGATACACTCAATGTCAACGAGGAATGGTTAGTCGTTCCTATTTCGTTGGGTATTCGCTCCCTCCTGCCAAATACTAAGCATGACACATTGTCCTTGGGCATCGACGGGCGCTTTTGCTACGCTCGTTTCGACGCCTGACCGGCGTCAAAAAAAGCATTGAAAATTTAAACGCTTAAATTTTACTGGAGCCGACGGGTTCGGCCTCCATGTTCAGGAGGATGACGATGGACAGACGATCGATGTTGCGCTGGAGCCTCTCGGCCGCGGCGCTTGCCGGCCTCGATTTCGCCGGCGCGGTGCCGGCGCTTGCCGCGCTGCGCGGGTCGGCACCCGGCTCGTTCGCCATGGGCGCAGACGTGTCGACGCTGCCGCAGCTGGAGGCGCACGGCGCGAGCTTCTTCGACCGCAACCAGGCCGGCGACTGCCTCGCGATCCTGCGCGCGCACGGTGTCGATTCGATCCGGATCAAGGTCTGGAACGATCCCGGCAATCCGGCCTTCTACCCTTCCAACCAGAGCGAGCCGGCCGGCTACAACGACGCCGCGCATGTGTGCGCGCTCGCGCGGCGAGCGGCGGCCCTCGGGTTGCGCGTGCTGGTCGACTTCCACTACAGCGACTGGTGGGCCGATCCGGGCAAGCAGTATCCGCCGCACGCGTGGGCGGGCAAGAACCTGGCCGACACCTGCGCGCTGCTGGCCGCGTACACGACCGACGTCCTGACGCAGCTCGCGCGGGCCGGCGTGCGTCCCGAATGGGTGCAGATCGGCAACGAAATCACGGGCGGCATGCTGTGGCCACTCGGCAAGTACGACCAGTGGGACAACCTCGCGCAACTGCTGAAGACCGCGCATGACGCCGTCAAGGCATTCGATCCCCGGATCAAGGTGATGCTGCACATCGACAGCGGTGGCGACAACGCGAAGAGCCGCTGGTGGTTCGACAGCGCGACGCAGCGCGGTGTCGCCTTCGACGTGATCGGCCTGTCGTACTACCCGCAATGGCAGGGCTCGCTCGACGACCTGCGCAACAACGCGAACGATCTCGCCGTGCGCTACGGCAAGGAACTGATCGTCGTCGAGACGGCCTATCCGTGGACCACCAGCGACGGCGACAGCGAACCGAACACGATGACGAACACGGGCTCGACGACGTTCCCGCCGTCGCCCGCCGGGCAGGCGCAGTTCCTCGCGGCGGTGACCGACATCGTGAAGGGCATTCCGGGCGGACGCGGCAAAGGCGTGTTCTGGTGGGAGCCGGAATGGATTCCGACGCCCGGCGTGGGGTGGAAGATCGGTGCAGGCGATCAGTGGGACAACAACACGCTGTTCGATTTCCACGGCAACGCGCTCCCGTCGCTGGATGCGTTCCGGCGACGCTGACGACATGCCGGCCGCTGCGTGACATTCGTGCGCGGCGGCCGGCCAGAAGTGCGTCGCTTTGCATCAGCCCGGCATATCGCAGCGTCCGCCCGCAACGCCGGTACCCGGGTCGCGCGCCGCGCGCAGCAGCGCCCATGCCGCGAGCGCCAGCGCCCCGCAGCACAGAAACGTCGCGCGGTAGCCGAACAGGTCGAGCAGCGCGCCGGACAGGATCCCCGACACGATCGACCCGACGCGTGCGGTGCTGAAGAACATCGCGGTCGCGGTGCCCGGCCGCGTCGGCATCATGTCACACGCGCGCGTCATGCCGAGGCACGACGTAATCGCGACGACACACGCGCTCAACAACTGAAGCGGCAGGACCGCGCCGACATGCGGCACCGCCGCGAGCCCCGCGAAATAGATCGCGTGCACGGCCGCGCAGCCGGTCAGCCAGCGGGCCTTGTCGAGCCGGGTCGAGCGGATCCCGAGCCACAGCATCATCGGGATCTCCAGCAGTGCGGCCATGCCGAGCGCAGCCGACACGTCCGCCGGCGAGCCGCCCAGCCCGCGCACGACGTACAGCGGCAGCACGATCATCGTCGCGTTCGCCGCGAGGCCGATCAGCGTCAGTGCGGCCAGCGTGCGCATGACGACCGAACGCGGCGCGGTGGGTTGCGAAGAAGCCGCCGCCGGCGCGCCGACGGCGCACAACGCCGATACCACAGGGACGGGCCGCGCGGCCGGCTCCGGAATCCGCATCACGATCGCCATGCACGCCGCGAAGCCGAGCGCGGCGGCCACGAACAGACCGGAGAAGCCCGCTTGCGCGAGGATCAGCGCGCCGAGCGCCGGCCCGAACACCCACGCGACGGACAGCATCGTGCGCAGCGCGGCCGCCGCGAATTCGCGCTCGGCGTCGTTCGCTGCCGGCAGCACCGCGCGGGCGAACGAGAAGATGTGCGACAGCGACACGGCGCCCGCGCCGAGCAGCAGCGTGCCGGTGACGATGACGGGCGCCGGCGCGCGCAGCCGGCACAGCAGCGCGAAGCCGAGTGCGGCGGCCGCGAGCGACGCGACGAGCAGCGGACGATGCTTCGCATGGCGATCCGACCAGCGGCCCGCCCACGTGCTCGCGACCACGCCGCTCGCTGCGATCAAGGTCATGAACACCCCGGCCATCCAGGGCGACATGCCGGCCGCCTCGACGCCGAACAGCGACAGAAACGGGGCGGTAAACGACATCGCGACGCCCAGCATCAACGCGGCGGCGGACAGCGCGACGAAATGCGGAATCCGGACCAGGCCGGCAAACCGGGATCGCATGACGTCAGTCCGGCACGATCCACGCCGCGACGTCGACCGCGCCGATCACGGGCCCGCCCAGTACGAACGTCGCGTCTGCCGGCGCGGGTGCCGGAACAGGCGTTTCGCCGTAATTGAGCGCGAACGTCAGGCGGCCGCGCCGGCGCAGTCGCACGCCGTCCGGCAACGCCCGCACCGGCAACCCGGCCTCGCGTGCGCTGCGGGCGATCACCGCCCGCAGCACGGCCGGATCGAAACAGGCCGGCGCATACGTCACGCGGCCGTGCGCGACGAGTGCCGGCACGCCGTCGTCGAATGAGGCGAGCACGTCGACCTCGCCGGTGTCCTCGACGTGGTCGCGCCACCTGACGGCATGCCCCTCCACACCGTCGACAGTCACGCCCGGCGCCAGCGACGGCCGCAGCGATTCGACCTGTTCGATCCGGGCCGGCAACACGTCGCGAAGCCTGCCGGGCGCGAGCCCCGGCACGATCGCGAACTCGGCGGTCCGTGAGCCGCTGCGCGGGCCGAACAGCCAGTGCGCACCACCGCGCGCCGCCTGCTCGACCAGGCCATCCGGCACGACCGGCAATGTCGGCGCAACGACCAGCGCGTAGCCGTCCAGGTCCGCGTTCGCCGCGACGAGGTCGACGTCGAGCCCGAGTTCGCGCAGCGCGCGATACCAGTCGAACACATGCTGCTGATAGTCGAAGTCCGCGCCGTGTGGCTGGATCCGGATCATCCAGTCGGCTTCGTAGTCGAACAGCAGCGCCACGCGCGCGGGCACGGGGCGAGCGTTCGTCAGCGCAGGATCGAGCGTCGCGAGCTCGGCGGCGACCCGTGCGACTTCGCGCCCGCCAGCGGACAACCGGTCGTCCGGCGTATTCAGCCCCGAGTGCAGTTGCTCCTGCGCATGCGGATATTGCCGCCAGCGGAAATACGACACGAGTTCCGCTCCGTGCGCGAACGCCTCCCAGGTCCACAGCCGCACCGCCCCCGCGTGCGGCACCGGATTGTGCGGCCCCCAGTTCACGGGGCCGGCCTGCTGCTCCATCACCCACATCCGCCCGCGGCCGATGCCGCGATACAGGTCGTGCGAGAACGCCGACACGTCCGGATGCCCGGTGCGCGCCCAGCGATGCTTGTCGCGTTCGTCGAGCGGCAGCACCTCGGTGCGCGGCACCGGATAGCTGTCCCACGCGGCGACGTCGAGACCGGAGCGGGCGAATGCGTAGTGATCGAATTCCGTGAAGAAACCCATGAAGTTGTGCAGCACGTCGCGGCCCGGCGAATGCGCGCGAATCCGCTCGACCTGCAGCGCATGGAACCGCGCGACCTCGTCCGACTGGAAGCGCATGAAATCCAGCCGATGGGCCGGATTGGCGTCGGTCGGCGTGTGCCGCGGCAGTTCGATCTCGCTGAAGCTGCGGTACTCCATGCTCCAGAACACGTTGCCCCATGCGCGGTTCAGCGCCGCGATCTCGCCGTAGCGCGCGGCCAGCCAGCGCCGGAAGCCCGCGAGCGCGGCCAGCGTATAGCTCGGCAGCGTGTTGTGGCAGCCGAGCTCGTTGTCGGTCTGCCACGCGATCACGGCCGGATGCGTGCCGTAGCGATGCGCCATCGCGTCGACGATCCGCACGCAGTGCTCGCGATAGACCGGGCTCGACACGTCGTAGTGGCGCCGCGAGCCGAATTGCCAGACCGCGCCGTCCGCGCCGACCGGCAGGATGTCGGGATGGCGGTCGACGAGCCACTTCGGCGGCGACGCGGTCGGCGTGCCGAGCACGATCCGCAGGCCGTGCCGCGCGAGCGTGTCGATCGCCTCGTCGAGCCACGCCCAGCAGTAGCGTTCCGGCTCCGGTTCCATGCGGCTCCATGCGAATTCCGCGATCCGCACGCAACGCAGGCCGAGTTCGGCCATGCGGCGCGCATCGCTCGCCCATTGTTCGCGCGGCCAGTGTTCGGGGTAATAGCAGACGCCGAGGCGCATCGCGGTGTCCTTGCCGGCAGGAGAAAAGGTCATCGGGTCATCCTTTGGTCGCGCCGAACGTCAGGCCGGCGACGAAGTGTTTCTGCATCGCGAAGAACATCGCGACCGACGGCAGCGCGGCCAGCACCGAGCCGGCCGACACAAGAGTCCAGGCGGTCGTCCACTGCCCTTTCAGCGCGGCGACGCCGACCGTGATCGGCGCGGCATCGTCGCCCTGCGTCAGGCACAGTGCCCAGAAGTAGTCGTTCCAGACGAACGTGAACACGAGGATCGCGAGTGCCGCGAGCGCGGGCCGCACGAGCGGCAGCACGACGCGCAGGTAGATCGTCCATTCGCTCGCGCCTTCCACGCGCGCGGCCTCGATCAGCTCGAACGGCAGCTCGCGGATGAAGTTGCGCAGGAACAGCGTGCAGAAGCCGGTCTGGAACGCGGTATGGAACAGCACGAGCGCCCATACCGTGTTGTACAGCCCGATGCCGAGCATGATCTGCCGCACCGGGATCATCAGGATCTGGATCGGCACGAAGTTGCCCGCGACGAACAGCCCGAGCAGCACCGCGTTGCCGCGGAACCGGTAGTTCGCGAGCGCGTGCCCGGCGAGCGACGCGAGCAGGATCGACGCGACGACCGACGGCACCGTGATCAGGATGCTGTTCACGAAGTAATGAAGCATCGGCGTCTGCATCAGCGCGGTGCCGTAGTTGTCGACGAGCGCGAAGTGCTGCGGCCAGCTCCAGTAGTGGCCGGCCGCGAGCTCGTCGCTCGATCGGATCGACGTGACGAGCACGGCCATCAACGGCGCGAGCCACAGCGCGAGCGCACATGGCAGGGAGACGCCATACAGCCAGCGCGACGGCCGGCTCCAGCGGGAAACGGGCATGGGATACATGAGCGTTGGGCTCCGGTGCGGGATCAGGATTCGGTGCGCACGAGCTTGCGCAGTTGCCACGCGATGTAGACGAGCATGATCGCGAACAGCACGACCGCGATCGCGGCCGAATACCCTTCGCGGTAATACTTGATCGCCTGGTCATACATGAAATATGCGAGCACCGTCGAGCTGTCGAACGGGCCGCCGCCCGTCATCACCGAGATCAGGTCGAAGCTGCGCAGCGCACCGATCACGGTCAGCACGATCGCCATGAACGTCGCGGGCCGCAGCTGCGGCAGGATGATGTGCCACAGCAGCGTGAAGCCGCGCGCGCCCTCCATCCGCGCGGCCTCGACGATCTCGCCGTTCAGGCCGGTCAGCCCCGTGAGGTAGAGGATCATGCAGAACGGAATCTGCGGCCACAGCGCCGCGGCAATCACGCCGTAGGTCGCGTAGCGCGGATCGCCGAGCACCGGGATGCCGTGGCCGACGATCAGCTTCAGCAGGCCGAAGGTCGGGTCGTAGAACCACGAGAACACGAGCCCGACGACCACGCCCGGCAAGACGAACGGCGCGAAGAACAGCGATTTCACGAGGCGGATCCCGCGCACGTTCTGGTTCAGGTACAGCGCCAGCGCGAGCCCGAGCGGCGGCGCGGCGAGGAACAGCGCGAGCCACGCGAGGTTGTTCTTCAGCGCGACGTAGAACGTGTCGGATTGCACAAGTTCGCGGTAGTTGCCGAGACCGATGAACACGGGCGGCGTCATCCCGTCCCAGTCGTGAAAGCTGAGCCAGATGCTGCTGACGATCGGATACAGCACGAACACGCTGAACAGCGCGAGGCCGGGCAGCACGAACAGCAGCGCCGCGCGGGTGCGGCGACGCGCGAGCGATGCGCCGGTGCGCGGCCGGCGGCGCGCCCCTCGCGGCAATACGTTATCGGACAGGCTGAGTGACATCGGGGAACCCTCGGCGAAGCGGACGGAGCGGTATCGAGGGCCGGCGCAACCGGCCCGTTCGACGCGCGCTACTTCTTGTAGATGCGCTTGCGCGTCTGCTCGAGGCGCTGCAGGATCGCGTCGAGCTGCGTCGGGTCGGACAGGAACTGCTGCATCGCCTTCATCCCCTCGTCGGCCATTTCCTTCGTCATGTCGCGGTCGTAGAACTGCGCGATGCCGCCCGTCGTCGTCGCGAGCGTATGGAAGCCGATCTTCGAGATCGGATCCTGCGGCTCGGGAGCCTTGTTGTTCGACGGCAGCTGGCCCATGCCCTTCGAGAACTCGCCATTGATCGCGGGCTGCCCCATGAACGCGAGCAGGCGGCGGGCATCCGTCTTGTTGTGCGCCTTCGCCGGCACCACCAGCACGTTGACCGGGCCGTCCTCGGCCAGCGGCATCGATGCGTCGATCACCGGGAAGCGGAAGAAGCCTATCGGGTTGCGCGCCGCACTCAGCAGGCCCGCCGAGTACCAGGTGCCCATCAGCGTCATCGCGGCCTGGCCATTCACGATCAGCGGGCTCAGCGAATCGACGTCGTAGGACAACGCGTTGTCGATGAAGTACCTGTCGTCGATCAGCTTCTTCCATGCCGCATACACGGCGCGCACGCGCGGATCGGTATAGGCAACGTCGCCCGCCATCAGCTTCTGGTGGAACGCGTAGCCGTTGATCCGCAGGTCGAGATAGTCGAACCACGCGGCGAGCGTCCACGCGTCGCGCGCGGCCACCGCGATCGGCGCGATGCCGGCCGCCTTCAGCTTGCGGCACGCGTCGAGAAACTGCGCCCAGTCGGCAGGCTCGCCGTGAATGCCGGCCTTGTCGAACAGGTCCTTGCGGTAAAACAGGCCGTACGCGTCATAGCCGAGCGGCAGGCTGTAGACCTTGCCCCCGTAGGTCGACGACTGCTTCACGGCCGTATAGGTATCGTTCCAGCCGTTCCTCTGCCAGTCCGGCGTCAGGTCCTCGATCAGTCCGCGCTTCGCGAAATATGCGAGCCGCTCGCCGTTATTCCAGCTCACCACGTCAGGCGGATCGGTCGCGAGCCACCCGGACATCTGCACCTTGAACGCCTCCTCGCCGACGTAGCTGACCTTCAGGTCGATGTCGGGATTGGCCTTGCGGAACTGGTCGAACGCGTTCTGCCACGTCGCGCGCTGGTTGCCGCGCGCGGCGACGTTCACCTTCAGCGTGCCCGCATCGGCCGAGCCGGACGCGACGAGCGCGGCGACGGTCGTCAGGGCGAGCAGCAGTTTGCTCGGGCGAAATCTCATCGTTGTCTCCTGGTTTTTGCGTGGTATGCGCCGCGCGCGGGACGCGCGGGGAATCGGTGTGCCGCTACACGAACGTCGGCTCCGCGTGCACGGCCGGTAACGCCGTGCCGGCCTCGTCGAACAGGTGGCAGTGTTCGGCCGGCACCTGCAGCGCATGCCGCTCGCCGCGCCGCAGCGTGGTCTGCCCGGGCAGCTTCGCGAGCAGCGGCGTGCCGCCCGGCTGGTCGAGGTGGACATAGGCCGCCTCGCCGAGCTGCTCGACGAGTGCGACTTCGCGAACGATCGATGGCGCGTCCGGCGCGGCACCTGTACCCACCGCCAGGTGTTCCGGCCGAATGCCGAGGGTCAGCGGCATGCCTGCCGCCATGCCGCGCGGCAGCGCACGGCCTCGCAGCACCAGCCGCTCTCCCGTGCCGTCGAGCGCCAGCCGGCAGGCATCCGGATCGTTCGATGCAACGGTCGCCGGCAGGAAGTTCATTCGCGGCGAGCCGATGAATCCCGCGACGAAGCGGTTCGCCGGCCGGTGATACAGCTCGAGCGGTGCGCCCACCTGCGCGATGCTGCCGAAGCGCGCGACGTCGTCGCCAGCGTGCAGCAGCACGATCTTGTCGGCGAGCGTCATCGCCTCGATCTGGTCGTGCGTCACGTAGACCGAACTCGACTGCCCGAAGCGCGCGTGCAGGCGTGCAATCTCGACGCGGGTCTGGCCGCGCAGCGTCGCATCGAGGTTCGACAGCGGTTCGTCGAACAGGAACACGCGCGGCTCGCGCACGATCGCGCGGCCGATCGCGACGCGCTGCCGCTGGCCGCCCGACAGCGCCTTCGGCTTGCGATCGAGCAGCGATTCGAGTTGCAGCACGCGCGCGGCCTCGGTCACGCGCCGGCGGATTTCATCCTTCGGCACGCCGGCGATCCGCAGGCCGAAGCCGATGTTGTCGAACACCGTCATGTGCGGAAACAGCGCGTAGCTCTGAAATACCATCGCGACGCCGCGCTCGGCCGGCGGCGTGTCGTTCATCCGCTCGCCGCCGATGCACAGCTCGCCTTCGCTCACCTCCTCGAGCCCGGCGATCATGCGCAGCAACGTCGACTTGCCGCAGCCCGACGGCCCGAGGAACACACAGAATTCGTGTGACGCGATCTCCAGGTTCACGTCGCGCAGCACCGGCGCATGATCGCCGTAGCGCTTGGATACATCCTTCAATGAAATGGCGGTCATCGATGGTCTCCGTCGGCGTCACGCAGCAGGCTGCGCAAAATTTAAACGCTTAAATTTTTGTGGCGCCACGCGCCGGATTCGCCGTACCATGATGTCTCCTGTTCATCGGCGTCGATACGCCAGCGCGTGCTTCGCGCGCCCGGCCGCTGTCGAACCGTCGAATTGCCTGTTCGGGGTGTGTCGAGAAATTAGCGCACCGATTATCGCTGCGCAACTTGTGGGACGCTATCCCAATATATGCATCAGCATCCGTTTTCCCCGACCCTGCCGGCCTCGGCCGGCCATAGCCGATGGTGACGCTCGCCGAAGTCGCGCGCCGCGCGAACGTAACGGCCGCGACCGTCTCGAATGTGCTGCGCAACCCGCAGAAGGTCAAGACGTCGACGGTCGAGCGCGTGATGGCGGTCATCCGTGAGCTCGGCTACCGGCCGAACCTCACGGCCCGCGCACTGGCCGAAGGCCGCACGCCCACGCTCGCGCTGATGCTGTCGAACATCACGAACCCGTTCTATCCGGAGTTCGTGCTGGCAGCCGAGCGCGAGGCGCGCAAGCGCGGCTACTACCTGCTGGTCACGAACACCGACGACGATCCCGCGATCACTCGCAGTTACCTGGAACGCATTGCCGGCACGCTCGCAGCCGGCGCGATCGTGATGAACACCGATCTCGCCGAATCCGAGCTGGCCGACCTCGCGCGCCATGGCGCAGCCATCGTCCTGTGCATGTGGGAGCACGTGCCGGCGTCGCACACGCTGCCCTGCGTGACGGTCGACTTCGCGGCGGCCGGTGCGCTGGCTGCCACGCACCTGTCCGGGCTGCGGCACCGGCGCTTCGGCGCGCTCGTGGGCAAGGGCTCCGGCGGCCCGCAGTCGGTGCGGCTGCGCGGCTTCGTCGACGCGCTCGTGGCGCGCGGCCATCCCGAACGTGCGGTCACGACGCGGTCGACGCACGATTCGATCGAGGGCGGCTACGACGCCACCATAGCGCTGCTGCGCGCGCATCCGGATCTCACCGCGCTGTTCGCGACCAACGACCTGATGGCGATCGGTGCGCTGCAGGCGGCGGCCGACCTGGGCCGGCGCGTGCCCGACGACCTCTCGGTCGTCGGCATGACGGATATCCAGCTCGCGCACCAGTTCCGTCCCGCGCTGACGACGGTGCGGTTCCCGACGCCGCTGATCGCCGCGCATGCGATTGCCATGGCGCTCGAGATGATCGAGGGAGAACCGCCAAGCGAAAGCACGCGCGTGTGCGGCACACCGGAACTCGTGGTCAGGGAATCAACGGCCGTCGCACCGACGCGCCGCAAGGCGACATCGGCGCGACGCTCGAATTGAAGCTGTCGCGCCGGGCCCGTTCAGACTCTTCAGCCCATCGAGCGGTAGCCCGAGCAATCGGCGCTCACGTCGCGACCACCGCTGCTACAACCTGCCAGCGATCGATCCGGGCAGCTATGCCCGAAGCGCAATGAACCGAGGCACGGAAATCACGGTCGGGTGACGCCTTTCCCGGATCGCACGATTCGACTCGTGATCATGCTCTTTTGACAGGCGGCTTACGGCGTTCGCGCACCGGTACCGTTCCCTGTCGCGCCCTCGAGTCGTCTTTTTAATATACGACATCATATTTCTAAGGCGCAATTTTCACCTCTGCCCCTCGTGTTCAGCGCCCGTCTCGTTCTCTACAAGACAAACCCGGAAATTCTTCAAATTTCAACTGTACGTCAGTTATACAAGAAGATTACGGAATCCTTTTCATAGGGTAGTCACGTACGCGAAATTCGCATGTTCCGCGTATCATCATGACGACATATGACAATAGATGTCATACCACTATTGCCGTATCGACATCATCTAACAACCAGGATGGAGACAGCCGTGACCGCACCCGACCGCAACGGAAAACCCGACGACCTCAAGCAGAACACGGCGCACCGGGTTACCAGACGACATTTCCTCGGGTACTACGGCGTCATGATGGGCAGCGCCCTGCTCGGTGCGTGCGGTGGCGGCATCGACACGCCAGCCCCGACCGACACCCGCTCGCCGGGCGGCACCACCACGCCGACCGATCCGATCTGGGGGCCCAACGGCTCGGCAACCAACATCATCTCCTCGCTGAACGGAATCACGCAGTCGGCCTTCCGGGCCACGGATTTCCAGGTCGAGGCCTATGGCGCACAGCCCTGCTCCGTCATCGCCCAGACGAGCCCCTACACCGACGCGACCAAGTCGCCGCTGAGCCCCGGCGCGGGCGCGACCCAAGGTGCTGGCGCGTTCGATTCGCGTCCCGCCTTCCTGGCGGCGATCAGCGCATGCGCGGCGGCCGGCGGCGGCCGTGTCGTGGTACCAGCGGGAGCCTGGTATTGCGCCGGGCCGATCGTACTGCAGAGTAACGTCAACTTTCACCTTAGCGCGAACTGCACGATCTTCTTCAGCCCCAACCCGGCCGACTACGCCAAGGACGGCCCAATCAATTGCGGCGCGAACGGCAACCTCTTCTACAGTCGCTGGCAGGCCAACGACTGCCTGAATTTCGGTGCGCCCGTCTATGCGCGCAATGCCAGCAACATCGCGCTGACTGGCGAGGGCGCCACGTCGATCCTCAACGGCCAGGCAATGACACCGTTCGTCGGCTCCGGCAACACAGCCACCTGCTGGTGGACCTACAAGGGCACCACCGGCGCCTATGGCTGCGCGAGTTCCTCAACCCCTTCGCAGGCCTACGCCAACCCGAATAACGTCGACCTGAAGACGGCGGTGCCGGGCATCTCCGCATCGTTATATGCGCTGCTGACCAATCCTGCGACGCCCTGGCAGCAGGATCAGAACTATCTGCCTGCGCTGTCGGAAGCCGGCGTGCCGGTCGCACAGCGGATCTTCGGCCTGGGCCACTACCTGCGCCCCTGCATGGTCGAATTCATCGGCTGCACCAATGTGCTGATGGAGAACTACCACACGCAAAACACGCCGTTCTGGCAGCACCATCCGACTGCTTGTACCAATGTGGTGATCCGCGGCGTGATGGCCGATAGTATCGGCCCGAACAACGATGGTTTCGATCCCGATGCCTGCAACAACGTGCTGTGCGACGGCATGGTCTTCAACACCGGAGACGATTGCATCGCCATCAAGTCGGGCAAGGATCTCGATACCGAATACGGCTCGGCGCGCAACCACGTGGTGCAGAACTGCACGATGAACAGCGGCCACGGCGGCATCACGCTCGGCAGCGAGATGGGTGGCGGCGTCGAGAACATCTACGCACGCAACCTGACGATGCTGAACCAGTTCTGGGCGACCAACTCGCTGAATATCGCGATCCGCATCAAGACCAACATGAACCGGGGCGGTTTCGTCCGCAACTTCTACGTCAACGGCGTCACCCTTCCAAACGGCGCGAGCCTGACGGGCGGCGGCTACGGCAGCAAATTGCTGGTCGGGAGCCCGATCAACGGCACGGTGCCGCTCGGTGTAGCGACTGCGGCGGCAGGCAATCCTTCCGCGTCACAGGGCGGCCTGATCACCTTCGATTGCGACTACCAGCCGGCGAGTGACGCGATTCGAACGCGCCCGGCGCAGGTGCAGAACGTCAACATCGCCAATGTGACAGCCAGCAACGTCACCCTTGGCAGCAAAACCGGGTCGTGCTTCCAGGCGATCGTTGCACAGGGCCCCGTGGCCTTCGACTACAACGGCCCGGCGCCCACCCCAACGATTCCAGCCATTACCGGCGTCACGATCTCGAACTGTGACTTCGGCTCGCCTACCGCCGCCGGACCAGCCAGCGCTACCGTGCCTGGTCCGATCTACGCCTGGAACGTCAACGGCATCACTCTACAGAACGTCACGATCGCGGGCCAGCTCTACAACACCACCATCACCGACCTGCGCTGATCCGCACGGATTCGCGCAGGTCGGTTGTTCCGAGCAGCACCCGGGGTCCGCTCTGGACCCCGATCGATGTCGGCCGCCGACCGGCAGCAGTTCACTGTCCGCCTGCTGCCGCACACCGTCCGAACTAGGTTTCCCCCTCCTCCATTTGAAGACAAGGAAAAACCTGATGAAAGGGAAAATCAGCATCCGCGCGACACTGGCGCTGTCCACATTCGCGGCGCTCGCCGTGCCAGCAGCTGCCCAGGCCGAGACGTGCACGCCGCCATGGAGTAGCGTGCCGAGCACGAATACAACCAACCTGCAGAACGCCATCAAGCAGTGTTCCGGTAGCGGCACCAGCAGCAGCCCAGGCTTGGTCGACCTGACCAGCAACAACGGCATATCGACGGCAGTTATCACAAGCGTGAACCTTTCCAGCAACATCGTACTGAAGCTCGAGAAGGGCTTCACGCTGAAAGGTTCGCCGTCGCAACCCTCGAGCAGTGCGATGTTGGCAGGCAGCAATCTCAGCAACGTCACGATCACCGGCACCGGTGCGATCGATGGCGACGGACAGGACTATTGGCCGGCAGCAGTCGGTCAAAACAACACACCCCGGCCGAAGCTGATTGCCATCACCGGCTCGAATCTGCAGATCGGCTCGAACTTCACCGATGCCGGGAAATCGCAGTCGATCATCAGCCTTCCGAGTTCGACCAACGCCACCGACAACGCGCTGATCATTCGAAATTCGCCGAAAGAACAACTGGTGATCGAATCGGGCTCGAAGAACGTCACGATCGACGGCGTGTGGATCTACGCGAACCCGAAACGCAATTCCAGCGGCAACGATCTCGCACCGAACACCGACGCGATCGACATCATTGGCACCCAGACCGCCACGATCAAGAACTGCTTGCTCGATACCGGCGATGACGATATCGCCATTAAATCCAACGCGGGCGGTGCGGCCACATCGAACGTCAACATCAATCACTGCGTGGTCGGCGGCGGCCACGGCATCTCGATCGGCGGACAGGAAGCGGCAGGCACCACGCTCGCAAGCCCCGGTGTATCGCAGGTGACGGTCGACACCGTTCAATTCAGCGGCACCGACTATGGCTACCGGATCAAGACCGACCAGACTGCCAAGGATAGTGGCGCGACCACGGGCGTGACCTACCGGAACACTTGCATGCGCAACGTCCAGCAGCCGTTCCTGTTCACCTATACCTATGCGTCCGGTACCGGCGGCGCCCTGCCGATCATCGCGAATGTGAGCATCGACAACGTGATCGCTACCGCCACCAAGACCCAGGGCGCCATTGTCGGGCTCTCGAACAACCTGATGGGTGTGCCAAAATCGGGTGACACCGGGATCCGCATCACCAATAGCCAGATCAGTGGCGGCGGGGCCTTCTCGGTTACGGATGGCGAACTTCAGGTAGGCGACCATAGCAGCGTGACGACCTCGACCAGTTCGAACGGCACGGTGGTACCAATTACGGACAACGGTCCGACCTTGTCTTGCCCAAGCAGCATCACCATTCCGACGCAGATCTAAGAAACCCTAACAAAATGAACTGCGAGGGGCTGCTACCCCGTCGCTTACTCCGTGAACCTCTTCGTTGTTTCTCCGATGAGGAGGCCACGGCCAAACCTATACTCAATGTCGAACTGTGGCTACTCATCCAACCGCTGTTGCCACTACCGAGGCCGCGCCGGACGCGATACCCCGTCAGCAAGCCGCTCGACGATCGCGCCTTGCTGGCGGACCTCCTATTCGCGCTGCAGTCCGCTGCTCCCTGGGAAATGCTTCTTCAGGAAATGAGATGTGCTTCGGGCATGAGCTGCTGGCGCAGGCTGCGCGATCGGCAACGTGTCGATCGGCGAGACCACGAAGATGGCGTGACGGCATTACCTTGCGTCTTCAGTGCGATCAAAATCGTCACCTACATGCCATTCTTCTCGACGTGGTTGCCGAGCCAGCTCAACGGGTGTGCGGTATTCAAATTCTACGATTGCGCGCCTCTCCCGACGCTGTGCCGGACGACCGAAGTTGTCCGGCTCCGTAGCCGCATCCACCGCTTCCTTTACTTCACCTAGAGCCCCATGAACACGAAAACACTCATGCGTGCCGTTGCGGCGGCTGCGTTCGCGCTGGCCTCCTCGCTCGCGCACGCCGCGACGTATGCGTACGTATCGAACAGCGACAGCCGCGACATCTCGGTGTTCGGCGTCGACACGTCGACCGGCGCGCTGCGCGCGATCGAAACCGTGCCGGTCGACGGCACCGTGATGCCGATGGCGTTGTCGCCCGATCATCACCGGCTGTACGCGGCGCTGCGCTCGACGCCCTATCGCGTCATCAGCTTCGCGATCAATCCGCTCGACGGACGGTTGATCGAACTCGGCCGCTCGCCGCTCGCGGACAGCATGGCGTATGTGTCGACCGATGCGTCGGGCCGCTACCTGTTCTCCGCGTCGTATGGCGGCAACCTGCTCGCGGTCAACCGGGTCGGCGAGAACGGTGTCGCCGGCGACGTGCAGCAGACGATCACGACCGGCCCGATGGCGCATGCGATCCGCCAGTCGCCGGACGGTCGCTACGCGTTCGCGTCCGTGCTCGGCGCCGATGCGTGGCTGCGCTTGCCGTTCGATGCGTCGAACGGCAAGCTGACCGATGCTGCCGAACCCGCGTACCGGCTGCCGGCGAAGTCGGGCCCGCGCCATTTCGTGTTTTCGTCGAACGGGCGCTTCGCATACCTGATCGACGAGCTCGATGGCAAGCTGCACGTGATTGCGCTGTCGCAAGGCGGCGCCGATGCGCGGCCGATCCAGACCGTATCGATCCTGCCGCCGGATTTTCATGGCGACAAGCCGTGGGGCGCCGACCTGCACCTGACGCCGGACGGGACATTCCTCTACGCGTCGGAGCGTACGTCGAGCACGCTCGCGGCGTACCGTGTCGATGCAGTGTCGGGCAAGCTAGCGCGGATCGGCACGTTCGCGACCGAGCAGCAGCCGCGCGGCTTCGCGATCGATCCTTCGGGCGCGTATCTGCTCGCGGCCGGGCAACTGTCGCCGACGCTCGCGGTGTACCGGATCGACCGGCACACGGGCCATCTCGACGCGATCGGCAAGTATCCGGTCGGCAAGGGCGCGAACTGGGTCGAGATCGTCACGTACGACGGGACGAACTGATCTGCTTGCGACGGAACGGGTGGCATCGCACACGTGCCGCTCGCTTCGCAAGGTTCGCCCGCATGCGATGCCGGGTCCTGCATCGAAATTGCGCGCGATCGACTCAAGTTGAACAAGTCGCTGTCGTTAACCGACAAGGGATAACTTCGAGAGTCGATTCACCATGCGCGATCTGAAGGTAAAAAGCAGTTTGCTCGCCGTGCTGGCCGCGTTCGCCGCGATGATCATCGCCGGCGGCATCGTCGGGGTCGTTGCGCTCGGCAGCGCGAACACGAACGCGAAACGTCTGCACGCGATCGCGGCGCAGACGTCGCTCGTCAACGATGCGTACAAGGACAGCACCCGCACCCGATCGGCGCTCGTGCGCGCGTATTCGGCATTGAAGGAACACAACGACCCGGCGCAGCGCGACTCGGCATTGCAAAGCGCGCAGCGCACCTTCGACCTGTCGGCAAAGGAAACGCAGGCGTTCAAGGACGCCGCGCCGATCGGCAGCCTCGGTGCCGGCCTGAAGCAGGCGCTGGTCGAATCGTCGACGCATCTCGCGAGCGTGCTCGCCCGCGCGACCGACGCGCTGCGCAGCGGCGATACCGCCGCGTATGCCGAGATCAACGACAAGGAAATCACGCTCGCCGGCCAGGTGTATTCGGCGAACGTCGAGAAATTCCAGCGCACGGCCAACCAACTGGCGGAAGACACGATCGACGACGACAACGCCGCATACGCGCGCATCATCGCGATGGTCGGCCTCGGTGTCGCGCTGGCGCTCGCGCTGATCGCCGCGACGCACTTCGCGCTGCGCGCGATCGTGTCGCGGCCGCTCGCGAATGCAGCCGCGCTGCTCGACCGTATCGCATCGAACGATCTGACCGTGACGGTGCCCGATGCCGGCCGCAACGAAATCGGCCAGTTGTTCGCGGCGATGAAGCGGATGCAGGTCGGACTCGCCGCGACCGTCACCGGCATGCGCGACAGCAGCGACGCAATTCACACGGCGGCGCGCGAGATCGCCGCGGGCAATCTCGACCTGTCGAGCCGTACCGAGCAGCAGTCCGCCTCGCTCGAGGAGACGGCCGCAAGCATGGAAGAGCTGACGTCGACGGTACGCCAGAATGCGGACAACGCGCAGCAGGCGAGCACGCTCGCGGCGAGTGCGGCGGACCTCGCGCAGCACGGCGGCGAACTGGTCGGCCGCGCTGTCGACATGATGGGCGTGATCAACACGAGCTCGCAAAAGATCGCGGAGATCACCGGGATGATCGACGGCATCGCGTTCCAGACCAATATCCTCGCGCTCAACGCGGCGGTCGAGTCGGCGCGTGCGGGCGAGCACGGGCGCGGCTTCGCGGTCGTCGCGGGCGAGGTGCGCACGCTGGCCCAGCGCAGCGCGAGCGCCGCGCGCGAGATTCGGCAACTGATCGGCGCGTCGATCGACGATGTACGCGACGGCAATACGCTCGTGACGCAGGTCGGACAGTCGATGGACGAGATTGTGTCGTCGGTCCGGCGCGTGGCGACGATCATGACCGAGATCACGACGGCCACCGTCGAGCAGAGCGCGGGCATCGACCAGGTCGGCCAGGCGGTCACGCAGATGGACCAGATGACGCAGCAGAACGCGGCGCTCGTCGAACAGGCGAGTGCCGCCGCGACCGCGCTCGAGCATCAGGCCAGTTCGATGCAGGCCGCGATGTCAGCCTTCAGGATTCCGCGAGCGGCGTGAACGGGATGACACACCGTTCATATCAACGAAATCGGCGGGTATTCGTCCCGCGAAGCAAAGTCTAGCCGTCCTAGGCCAATGAAAACCCCTTGACGAGGCCGGACTCGAATTATCCTGCACAACCCCTTACTGTCATGCCGTTGAGTCGTTTCCGCTTGACCTGCCCCCCTCAATAAGGCCAAAGAGCTTCTAGCAAAGTCCCTTTAAACCGACTCCTAGAAAGCGGCAGGAGCATTCGCGGTTGCCCGATGTTTCGCCGCAAACTCTGACGGCCAAGGTAGTTCAGTGCGCTGTGCGGCCTTTGCTCGTTGTAGTTCTGACGCCATGCCGCGATGACAGCCCGAGCGTGCGCGAGTGTCGTGAACCAGTGCTCGCTAACGCATTCGTCGCGGAACTTGCCGTTGAACGATTCGATGTACGCATTCTGCGTCGGCTTGCCCGCCTGAATCAACTTCAGTGTGACGCCGTTCGCATAGGCCCACTGGTCAAGCGCGCGGCTCGTAAATTCGGGGCCCTGGTCCGTTCTCAGCGCCTTGGGATAGCCACGGAAGCGAGCTACACGGTCCAATGCCCGAGCGACATACAAACCTGAGATGCAATGGTCGTCGACGATGTCGACAGCCTCTTTCGTGAAGTCGTCGACGACGGTCAGGCACTTCACGCGCCGGCCGTTCAAAAGCGCATCCATTACGAAATCGATTGACCACACCTCGTTGGGCGCGCCCGGCAACGCCAGTTGCTCCCGCTCGATCATTACGCCGCGGCGCTTGCGACGGCGCCGCACAGCCAGTCCTGCCTCACGGTACAGACGATAGATGCGCTTGTCGTCTAATTGCTGTCAATAGGTCCTGCTCCTAGATAAGGTTCAGACCAGCCGTTTCCTTGTCGTCTTCGTGGTCGCTTTCGCGCCACAACGTGCCGTTAGATGGTCGCTACAACGTTCCGATGTGATTGCCGCGGTTTTTCCGCAAAGCGCGTCAAGGAATCGTTGCGGCGACGTAATCAGCCTGAATGAACCAGTGCGACAGTTGCACAAGCGAAGCGAGTTACGAGCGCAGGTACTCGATTATCCCGGGTTGAATTCCTTCCCCCTTCTCCACATTGAGAGTAATAGCGTGGCGAGTTTGCGCGCGGTTGCGACCAGCGCTTTGCGCAAGCCGATCCTGGGGATTAGTGATTGCGCCCAGTGTCGGAGTGCGCAGTCGCGCTTGTGACGCAGTATCAAGGCCGACGCCGCCTCGAACAGCATGTGTCTGGTGAGCCTGCAGCCTGTCTTGGATATTCCACCGTTGTGGTCCACCTCGCCTGATTGATACTTCTTTGGCGTCAGCCCGAGATAAGGGCCAATGTCGCCGACACGGCGGAGTCGTTCCGGATTGTCGACTGCAGCAGCAAATGCGACTGCCGTTGTCACGCCGACGCCCGGAACGGTCATCAGGCGTCGACAGACATCACTTGCGCGTGCAATTCGCTGGAGCGCGCGGTCGGTTTCGCGAACTTGCCCGTCAATATGCCTCCAACTGTCGAGCAGGATACCGATCACCCCGCGGATCAGTGATGTCGATGGCGTACACTCTTCGACGAGCCTCTCGAAAGTGCTACGTGTTCCTGGAGGCAGCACAACGCCGAAGGTTTTGAGCACACCCCGGATCTGGTTGTACAAGCTGGTGCGCATACTGATCAGTTGGCTACGCGCGCCGAGGAGTAGTCGGACTTCATGGCTGGCAATACTCTTGTGATTTCGACCGCGCGATACCAGCCACTACGCGTGAGTTGCGCGATGCCATAAGCGTCGTTGCTATCGGTCTTGTTTAGCTGCGTTGCGAGCGCGGCATGGACATGGCGAGCATGAATGCAATCGACAGAAACATTCCTTTCGCGCAACCCGTGATAGAACCACACCGCAAGCGGCCCCGTTTCCATACCAACGCGTTTGGTTTCAGGAGCCTGCTGCTTGATAGTGTCGGCGATGGCCTCAGGATTCGAAGCTACAGTTCCACGCCAGACCACGCTGCCGTCCCTGTCCACTACGCATACCGCTGTCGCCTTCTGCGAGACATCGAGACCCACATACGTTTCCATGGCAACCTCCACCGTTAGCCGGAGAGGCAATTACAGCATGTGATTGGCGTGCGTGCCTTCGCGTTCCACCAGGGTGTGCAGTCGGCGGTTGTCGCCGCCCCGAAGACGGGGCCGCCCGAGCTCCTGATCGAACTCTATTTCGCCGGCGAAGGGGTCGATGAATCAAGGGTAACGGCAATTCGCGAAAGGACCAGGACGTCGCGGGTACCAGGTTCTAAGTGCATCTCGACGAGCAATATCGCGAGAGTATGAGCAGTTCCTCAAGAATGGCGTCACTGGCCTCCGGGTCGAGTACTACGAATCACCGTCGAATCTTTCGCGCGAAAGGCGCTCGCCGCGCGTGGCATCTCGTTGTCGGCCGCATTCATCGAATCCTCGAGCACACGATATCAAAACGGCTCCGACGCTTGCGCACGACGTTGGATCAAGGGATCTGTCGCCTGGCACGAACTCTGATGGTCGTTTGAGGAGAGCGCGGTCAACTGGCTTCCACCTCACGGTCGAGAGTGCTGATGGCAAACCGAAGTCGTCCATCAGCGTTCCAAAAAAGCTGCGTTGTCCGGCTTTTACGCGACTTGACTGACAACACTGTCAGCGATCTGTGCGTCTTGCACGGCGACGCCGGTCAGGTCCGCAATAGTGATCTGAGCAGCGTTCGAGTCGTCGCGCGCGCGCCCGGATTTCGCGAGTACGTCGCCGAGTTCTCGCAACGCATCCTGCTGGATCAATCCAGCGGACAACGCGTGCGAGATTTCCCCGTACTTGCTGCATTGCTCGATCGAATCGACAACGATCACGCTTGCGCGTGCGACGATCTGCGGATCCAGTTCTTGCTTCCCGTGTCCGTCTGCGCCAACCGCAGTGATGTGCGTGCCGTCGGAGATCCATTCGGACTTCAGCAGGGCTTCGCGCGAAGGCGTTGCCGTAACGATCAGGTTAGCGTTTCGTGCAACCAGTTCCGGAGTGCTGTGCAAGTGCACGTTGAACCCCTGTACGGACATGTCCTCCGCAAACCGGGCGGCTTGATCAGCGTCGGGTCCCCAAGCGTGAACCTCGCGGCAAGTCGTAATCGGCTTCAGGTACTCAAGTTGGAACCTTGCCTGGTCCCCCGTACCGATGATGCCGATACCGCGCACTTCCCACGGCGCCAGTACGCGCGCGGCAAGCTGGCCGGCGATCGCCGTGCGTACCGAAGTCAGCCACCCGCCATCCTGCAGCAAGCCGACAGGTTCTCCGGTTTTGGCGGAGAAGATCATCACGAGGCCGCTGTTGGTGGGCAAGCCCACTGCAGGGTTGTTGTAGAAGCCTGCCGACACCTTGACGGCGAAGGTGTCTGCGCCGTCGACGTATGCGGACTTGACGCAGCAATCGCCATTGGCTGCTTCAAAGAAGAAGTTCTGAATCGGCGGTACGAGCACCGCTTTGCGCGAGTAAGCGATGAACCCCTTCTCGATCATGCGAACCGCACGGTCAGCGTCGAATCGCGCGATGATTTCTTCTTTGTTCCAGATCTTCATTTGACGGCCTCGATGAATTTTTCCAGCATGATGTTTCGACCGCAAAGGACAACCGCCACTGCACTTCCTTGATACTCGGGCGCGAGCTTCAGCATCGATGCCAAAGCGACGCCTGCCGCGCCCTCCACCATCCAGCGGTCGGTCTGCGCGACCAACTTCATTGCCGCTTTGATTTCTTCCTCGGTCACGAGACTGGTGTCCGTGATGACTTCCCGGCTGATGTCGAACGTGATGCTGTCCGGCTCTATCCCGCCAGCCGTACCATCCGAGATCGTGTCGAGTTCGTCGCTCTCGACAATTTTCCCGGCCTGCAGGGAGCTGTAGAGTGCTGTCGAATTTTTCGGCCAGCATCCCACCACTGCAGCTTTCGGAATCAGGCGCCGAATTACCGTGCCCACGCCGGAGATCAGGCCGCCCCCACCCACCGATGCAAACACTGCCGCGATATCCACGCTCTCGTCGCGGGCTTGCTCATGAATCTCGATGCCAACCGTGCCTTGGCCTGCGATGACGTCGATATCGTTGTAAGGGGATACAAACTTCATCCCTTTCAGTTGCGCCTGGCGGGCCGCTTCCAGTTCGACGCCAAGATTCGTGTCATCGAGGGTGATGACCTCCGCGCCGAGTGCGCGAATGGCGTCGAGCTTAACGGGCGATGCCGTGCTTGCTGCGTAGACCGTCACCGGCACGCCTGCAAGCTTTCCCGCCAACGCCACACCCTGACCATGGTTCCCACTCGACACGGTGAGAACACCATTGCGGCGCGTCTCGTTGTCGAGCAGTCGCACCTTGTTCGTCGCTCCGCGAAACTTGAACGAGCCGGTATGCTGAAGGTGATCGCACTTCAGATACACCTGACATCCGGTCAGTTTCGACAACATGGGACTGAACGACAGCGGCGTGACTGCCACCTGCGGACGAATCGCGAGATGCGCTTCTTCGATCCTGTCAAACAAATCTTCCGTCACCCTTCACCTCTCAATTCTTTCAGGTAGTTAAAAATCGTTGCGCGTCCAAGTGCGAGCACCTTCGCGACATAGTTCGCTGCACTCTTGCCGTTGAACGCGCCTTCTGCATACAGCGCTGCAACGAGTTCCCGTTTGTGCTCCCGAGTAAGCATCGACAACGCGAGCTTGCGATCGTGCAGCCAGTGATCAAGGAAGACGTTCACTCGGTCCTGCCAATCGTCACGGAACAGCTTCTCTGGCTGCGGCTGCAACACCGCGCTCGATACCAACAATTCAAGTGCCTGCTTCGCCTGGTCGAGTGCCGCCAGATGGAAGTTGATGCACATGACGCCGATGGGCTCGCCTGCTTCAGTCCGTAGTACGGCGCTAATCGATCGAACCTTGCGACCGTCCCAGCCTAGCTTTTCGTATGGCCCGATCACGTTCTCTTGCGCGTCAAAGCCGATTTCCTCAAGTGCCGAATCGTCACCGATCTCCCGCTTTGACAGATTGTTCGCGACATGTACAACTGTTTGCGTCGCCAAGTCGTGGAGCACGACCTCCGTATAGGGGGGGAAAAGCTGTGCAATGGCATCGGCAACCGCGCGATGTGGGGCGAGTTGCCCCATCCCTGCCTGTCGCCTCCCGCCCCTCGTTGCGCCGGTCTTCTCCCGCTCGCTCGCTTTACCAGTAAAACCGCCTGCCGAAGTTTGTGCTCTGCTCATGTCCGTGTGTCCGAATCTATGTGGACCCGACGCAGCGCACGGTTGTCGACTTTCAGTGCACGGCCAGATCCACGGTGAAGTACTTTTTCAGAAGCTGCTGGTAGGTGCCGTTGCGTTTGAGCTCAGCAAATGCACCATTGAGCGCTTCACGAAGTTCGTTGTCGCCCTTGCGCACGGCAAGGCCAACGCCCGTCCCGATGATTTTCGCATCATTGACGGGACTGCCAGCGAATGCGAAGTCTTTGCCGTTGGGATGGTTCAAGAATCCGAGACTGGCGGCCGTTGCGTCCACGAACGTCGTGTCGATACGACCCGAGACGAGGTCCGCATATGCGTTGTCTTGCGTCTGATAGCTCACAACATTGACATTCTTCAGCGCCCACATCTGCTTGGCATACTGCTCCTGAATCGAGCCCTGCAGGACGCCAACGCTGTGTCCGGCAAGCGATTCAGGCGTCGGCAGGAGCTTGCTCCCCTTGTGAGCGACGAGCTGCGCGGGTGTCCGGTACATCGGCACCGTGAAATCGACCTGTTCGGCACGCTTGGCGTTGATATTCATTGCGGAGTCGATCGCATCGAACTTGCGCGCCTGCAACGCAGGGATAAGGCCATCGAAGGCGTTCTCAACCCACACGCACTTGGCCTTCAGTTGCGCGCAAAGCGCATTTCCAAGGTCGATGTCGAAACCTTGCAGTTGTCCCGACGTCGCCTTCGATTCGAACGGAGGATAGGCCGCTTCAACACCGAACCGAATGGTCGTGATCTCTTTCGCGCTCGCTTGCACCCCAAACGCCATCATTGCCGACATCGCCACTGCGTAGACTGCTCGAACTCCGTGCGTCCTCATTGCTATCTCCTCTGACAGGTTTGGCTTCACGAAACGTTCGACACCGCGGACGCTTGGCGCACTCGGAACAGCTTCCGCATGCCTGGCGACCTTGCCGTCGCCACTGTTTGATTGTGGTGTACTTTTTAGTCTAAACTAGATTTCACGATCCAACAAGGCGAACGAGCTACATGCAAACCATCCCGTGATCACGGCCAATAATGGGGTCGGGTCGTTGCGTAGCCGTTGTCGTTTGAAGAACGAATATCGAACTCGATCAGAGGTGCCCCCATGACTCGACTGAACATTGACTGGCAACGCGATGGCCGCCAGGTCTCCTACTTGGAACTGCCAAGTTCCACCAACACGAGCGCGTGGCAAAATCTGCGCATTCCGGCTTTCTTCCTTCGGCAGGGGACCGGACCGACAACTCTGTTGCTCGGTGGGAGTCATGGTGACGAGTACGAAGGTCAGATTGCGCTGTCGAAGCTTGCTCACATGCTCAATCCGCGGGAGATCTCGGGCTCAATCCTTATCGTCCCTTCGTTGAATCTGCCCGCGGCGCTGGCGGGAACCCGGCTGTCGCCGGTGGACGGTTGCAACTTGAATCGGGAATTTCCCGGGAATGCACGAGGGTCGGTCACACAGCGCCTTGCACATTTCCTCTCGTACGAGATCGTTCCACGTGTTGATCACGTAGTTGACCTCCATTCGGGCGGTCGAACGTTACGTTTTCATCCGTGCATGTTCGTTCACGAGCAATCAGACGAATCACGCACGGCCGCATGTGTTGCCGCGGCACGAAGTTTTGGGGCTCCCTTCACGGTCCTTTTGCGTGAAGACCATGCTGACGTAATGATCGACGATGTCGTCGAGAGAGCCGGAAAGCTCATGCTTGCTAGCGAACTGGGTGGCAGTGCGCTGGTCGTGCCCGAGACAGTTGATCTGACATACGACGGCCTGCATCGACTGTTGCGACACCTTGGTCACCTCCCGCAGGCGAGCGAGAACCAGGGGCCCGCTCCGGTCTCGCGGGTCTTGTACGTACCAGGGCCGGAATTCACACTACTGGCCGACGATACGACGCTCTTCGAACCGCGAGTCGCCCTAGGTGAATCGGTTCGGAAGGGAGACGTTCTAGGTGTTCATCACTACATCGAGCGTACAACGCCACCCGTACCGGTTCGTTCACCTGAAAGCGGCGTGTTACTTTGCCTGAACGGTCAGGCACTTGTCCGGCGCGACGACACAATCGCGATGATTGCCGTGCCCTATGCACAGTGAGCGACTGCCGAATTAGCAAATCGCAACTGAAAGATGATCGATGCCATCCTACAAACCAAAGAAGTCAGCCAAAGATCTGCGCTCTCTTGAGCGTACTCCACTGCTTCGCGGAGAATTTCCACTTCCATCGTTTTCTTTCCCTGGACCGGCCAGCCTTTCGTAGACATCTTCGAGCCATAATTTACGGCAACCGAGGAGGTCAGTATGAGCGGCAAGC
>NZ_QTPU01000024.1:0-129179 GCF_003857805.1 Burkholderia sp. Bp9099 | reverse complement strand
GCGACTTCTGCTTCAACGGCAACCTGATCATGCGCGCGACCGGCGACCGGATGCTGCTGTCGCCGCCGCTCGTGATTCGCGAGGGGGAGGTCGACGAGATCGTCGACAAGGCGAAGCGCGCGTTCGATGCGACCGCGGAACGGGTCGGGCGGGTGAGGTGAGCGAACGCAGCGCTTCGGTCAGGCGTAGTCGAAGCGCTGTTGATCGAACTCGATGATGCGCGCGACACACGCGGAGACGGACATCGTTCCGGTCTCGACAACGAGATCGGGCGCGACGGGTGCCTCATAGGGATCGGAGATGCCGGTGAACTGGCGCGTCTGGCCGGTCATGGCCTTCGCGTACAGGCGTTTCGGATCGCGCGCGGAGCAGGTCTCGATATCGGTCTTCAGATAGATTTCGACGAAGCGCTCGTCACCGATGGTTTCCCGCGCCAGTTGCCGGTCGGCTGCATACGGGGAAATCAGCGCGACGATCACCATGATGCCCTGATTGTTCATCAGCTTCGCGATTTCGGCGGTACGTCGGCAGTTTTCGGCCCGGTCGTCGCGCCGGAATCCGAGATCGTGCGAGACGCCCGAGCGCAGTTCGTCACCGTCGAGAATGCAGACCGGAATGTCGTGCGTGCGCAGGTACGCGGCTATCTCGCGCGAGAGCGTGGATTTACCGGCACCACTCAGGCCGGTCAACCACAGGGTATGTGAATTCGGCAATGTCATGATGTGTCGCGACGGCGTGAACCAGCCGCAATGCGCGTGCCGGATTCCGTTCGTCTTCTTGATGGTGGGAAGCCGGTGCCGCTCGGCCGGCTGTCATGGTGGTCGATTCTAGTCAGCCGCTATTCGTACACCGTTACCAATTCGTTACCGATTATTACGTACTGGCGGATGGCGCGCGTCGGAATCACGCGATTATCTCTTGGACGTGTGCATTACGAGTGCGACGCACAAAACGAAAAGGGCCTGCGTCGTGTAACGCAGGCCCTTGAATTCTTTGGTGGGCGGTACTGGGATCGAACCAGTGACCCCTGCCGTGTGAAGGCAGTGCTCTACCGCTGAGCTAACCGCCCAAAGAAGCTGAAATTATGTCAGAGCTTTTCGGGTTCGTAAAGCACTTTCTTCAAATATTTTTCAGGCCGGTGCAAAAGGTGCGTCAGCCGGCCGTCGACGGCTCGACGAGATCGAGGATCGAGCCGTCGCGCTTGAGCGTCGCGAGCACGATGCTCGAATTGATCGACATCACGCCCGTCGCGCGATGCAGCCGGTTGATCACGAAGTCCGAGTAGTGGTCGAGGTCGCGCGCCCGCACCGTCAGCACGTAGTTCGAGCCGCCCGTCACGATCTGCGCGGCGATGACTTCCGGCCACTGCTGGATCGCCTCCACGAAGCGGTCGTGCCATTCGGGCACGTCCGGCCGCATCGACACGTGCACGAGCGCCTCGAATGCGACGCCGACCTTCTTCGGCTCGATCGTGCAGCGGTAGCCGGAAATGGCGCCGCGTTCCTCGAGCAGCTTCACGCGCCGCAGGCACGCCGACGGCGACAGCGCGACCGCGTTCGCGAGGTCCTGATTGCTGATGCGTCCGTCCCGCTCGAGGTGCCGGAGGATCCGCATATCGGTTCGATCCAGATTCATTTCGCAGAATCCCGTCATTTTTTAGATGGTAGGCGCAGACTCTACTGCAATCGGCGGGATTCGTCATCGAAAAGTGAAGCTCATTCTATTTCGTCCTCGATAACATGCGCCCCATGCCTCGACCGCACGGCCTGACGTGCCGTCACGCCGCCGGCCGTATCGCCGCCTTCAACCCCGACCGTCATTCCGCCATGTACGAACACATTCCCGCCTATCCGGGCGATCCGATCCTGTCGCTGTTCCAGGCGTTCCAGCAGGATGCCCATCCGCACAAGGTCAACCTCAGCATCGGCCTCTATTACGATGACGCGGGCCGCATCCCCGTGCTGGAGAGCACGCGCCTCGCGGCCGAGCGCCTGCGCGAAGCCGGCGCGCCGCATACGTATCTGCCGATGGAAGGGCTCGCCGCGTATCGGCAGGGCGTGCAGCGCCTCGTGTTCGGCGCCGGTTGCGCGGCGCTCGCGCAAGGACGCATCGCGACGCTGCAGACGCTCGGCGGCTCGGGCGCGCTGCGGCTCGGCGCCGAATTCGTGAAGCGCTATTTCCCCGACAGCGCGATCTGGATCAGCGATCCGACGTGGGACAACCATCGCGTGATCTTCGCGGCGGCCGGCCTCGACGTGCACACGTATCCGTACTACGACGCAGCGCGCAACGACCTGCGCGTCGACGCGATGCTCGCGGCGCTCGACGCGCTGCCCGCGCGCAGCATCGTGCTGCTGCAGCCGTGCTGCCACAACCCGACGGGCCTCGACCTCGACCGCGACGCGTGGCGCGCTGTGATCGACGTGCTCGCGCGCCGCGGGCTGATTCCGTTCCTCGACATGGCGTACCAGGGCTTCGGCGATGGTCTCGACGACGACGCATGGGCCGTGCGCGCGATCGTCGAAGCCGGGCTGCCGGCGATCGTCAGCAACTCGTTCTCGAAGAATTTCTCGCTGTATGGCGAGCGCGTCGGCGGCCTGTCGATCGTCTGCGCGAGCGCGGGCGAAGCGGCGACGGTGCTGAGCCAGCTGCAGGCCGGCGTGCGCCGCACCTACTCGAGCCCGCCGCTGTTCGGCGCGCAGCTCGTGTCGGCGGTGCTGAACGACGACGTCCTGCGTGCGTGCTGGGAAGACGAGGTGGCCCAGGTGCGCACGCGCATCAAGCGCATGCGCGGCGAGCTGAAGGCGCGGCTCGACGCGCGCTTGGCCGGGCCCGCGTTCGACGCGCTCGTCACGCAGCGCGGCATGTTCAGCTATACGGGCATCGCCGCGACCGACGTGGACCGGCTGCGCGCGTCGCACGGCGTCTACCTGCTGCGCTCGGGCCGCATGTGCATCGCGGGCCTGAACGACGCGAACGTCGAGCACGTCGCGTACGCGATCGCCGACGTGCTCGGCGGCACGTCGCGCCAGGCTGCCTGAGCGGCCGATCCCGAACCGAAGGAGGACACGATGGCAGACACGATCCCGGTCGACTTGCCGCAACTCGCGCAGCCGTTCTCGTGGGCGACCCGCGCGGGCGGGCTGATGTTTACCGGCCACGGCCCGGTCGATGCGTCCGGCGCGATCGCAGGCGACACGATGACGGGGCAGGCGCGCCTCACGCTCGGCAATCTCGCGAAGGCCGTCGCGGCGGCCGGCGCGACGATGGACGACGTCGCGCAGGTGCTCGTCTACCTGTCCGACGTGAAGGCGATGCCCGAATTCGACGCCGAATACCGGCGCCACTTTCGCGAACCGTACCCGAACCGCACGTGCGTGGGCGTGCAGGGCTTCGCGCACCCGGACATGCGCGTCGAACTCGTCGCATACGTGGCGTTGCCGGCGGCACGCGGCTAGAAAGCACGCAACTCGGCGCGGATTGCAGTACCCACGATTACCGACATACCCCAACCAGTACACATCGATAATTCAGACAAGGATGGAGACGAAGATGAAGAGTATCAATAGGTTCGCACTACCGACGATTGCCGGCCTGCTCGCCGCGAGCGGCGCGATGGCGCAGAGCAGCGTGACGCTGTACGGCATCGTCGACCAGAGCATTCGCTACACGACGCATGCGAACGCGTCGAACGACGCGAGCGTGCAGATGACCAACGGTGCGATCACCAACAGCCGCTGGGGCCTGAAGGGCAGCGAAGCGCTCGGCGGCGGCCTGACGGCGATCTTCCGGCTCGAGAGCGGCTTCGAGCCGCAGAACGGGCAGCTCGACGGCGCGCTGTTCGGCCGCTACGCGTATGTCGGCCTGGCGAGCGACTGGGGCACCGTGAAGCTCGGCCGGCAGGCGACCGAGGCATTCAACCTGTTCGGCGATCTCGATCCGCTGACGGTCGGCAACTACACGGCCAACATGTGGCCGTACTTCCTCACGCAGGGCCGCGCGAGCAACGTGGCCAGCTACGACGGCACGTTCGGCGGGCTGAACGTCGGCGCGAGCTACGGCTTCGGCGGCGTCGCGGGCAGCCTCGGCGCGAATGCGTACTGGGGCACGCACGTGTCGTACACGCTCGGCGGGCTGATGGTCGGCGCGACCTACCAGCAGGTGCGCGACCTGACGAGCCGCGCGCAGCAGGCGTGGGGCGCGGGCGCACGCTATGCGTTCGGCGCGGCGACGCTGTACGCGGGCTATCTCGGCGGCATCGACCGCACGGGCATGCTCGACCGGCAATTGCTGAACGCGCCGGGCCGCGACGTGACCTACGGTGCGTTCGCCGACAATCCGCGCCGCGACGCGATCTTCTATACCGGCGCGAGCGTGAAGGTCACGCCGGCGGTTTCGGTGACGGGCGTCGCGTACTACGACGACATCCGCAACGTCAACGGCATCGCCGGTAACGGCGGAAAGCGCTACACGGGCGTGCTCGAGGCCGAGTACGCGCTGTCGAAGGCGACGCAGGTCTACGCGACGGTCGACTACAACCGGGTGACCGGCGGCGCGTTCACCGAAATGCCCGGACGCGGCAACCAGACGGGCATCGCGGCCGGCTTGCGCCACCTGTTCTGAGCATGCGGCGCGCGGTGGCCGGTGCGGTCCGGCACCGGTCCGTGCGCCGTCGACGTTTCGGCCGGACACACGCTTTCGAACGAGGTCATTCGATGCAACCAGAAGGGCAATTCCAGCACATCGCGGCGCGCGAGCAGGGTCTGCGCCGCACACTTTCCGCACGGCAGATGGCGATGATCGCGATCGGCGGTGCGATCGGCACCGGTCTCTTTCTCGGCAGCGGGTTCGCGATCGGCTTCGCGGGCCCGAGCGTGCTCGTCAGCTACGCGATCGGCGCGTTCATCTCGCTGTTGCTGATGGGCTGTCTCGCGGAGATGACGGTCGCGCATCCGACCTCCGGGTCGTTCGGCGCATACGCCGAACATTACGTGAGCCCGTGGGCCGGGTTCCTCGTGCGCTATGCGTACTGGGCGTGCATCGTGCTCGCGGTCGGCACCGAAGTCACCGCGATCGCGCTGTACATGAAGTACTGGTTCCCGGGCGTGCCGGGCTGGCTGTGGATCGTCGGCTTCTCGGCGCTGCTCGTGTTCGTCAACGCGCGCAGCGTCGACGTGTTCGGCGCGGTCGAATACGGCTTCTCGGTCGTGAAGATCGCGGCGATCGTCGGCTTCATCGTGCTCGGCGCGTACGTCGTGTTCGGCAATCCGGCACTGGTCGGCGACGGTGCGGCCCGCGCGGGCTTCCACCATTACACCGGGCACGGCGGCTTTTTCCCGAAGGGCATGTGGGGAATGTGGGTCGCGGTGATCGTGTCGATCTTCAGCTACCTGAGCATCGAGATGATCGCGGTCGCGGCGGGCGAGGCGGAGGATCCCGAGCGCGCGGTGACGCGCGCGTTCCGCTCGACGATCGTGCGGCTCGTGCTGTTCTACCTCGTCACGCTCGCGCTGATGCTCGCGATCGTGCCGTGGACGGCGGCGGGGCGCGACGAGAGCCCGTTCGTGAAGGTGATGGAGGCGATCCACCTGCCGGGCGCGGCCGGGCTGATCAACTTCGTCGTGCTGATCGCCGCGCTGTCCGCGATGAACAGCCAGCTCTACATCACGACGCGGATGATGTTCAGCCTGTCGCGCGCGGGTTATGCGCCGAAGGCGCTCGGCCAGGTCGACGCGCGCGGCGTGCCGTTCGGCGCGCTGCTGCTGTCGACGCTCGGCATCGCGCTCGCGACGGTCCTGAGCGTGCTGTACCCGGACGCGTCGTTCACGATCATGATGGCGGTGTCGATGTTCGGCGCGCTGTTCACGTGGATGATGATCTTCGTCACGCATTACTGCTTCCGGCGGCGTCGCGCGGCGCTCGGCCTGCCGGCGCCCGCGTTCCGGATGCGCGGCTTTCCGCTGCTGACGCTGCTCGGCGCGGCGCTGATGCTCGCGGTGATGGTGACGACCTACTTCACGGCCGAATTCCACATGACGCTGATCTTCGGCATTCCGTTCCTGATCGCGCTGTCCGTCGTGTACGCGGTGTGGTACCGGCGCGCGCAGCCGGCGCTGCAGCCGGAAGCGAAGTAACGGGGAAGTGCCGGCGCGAAATGCCGGCGCGCCGGCGCGCCGGCTCAGCCCGCGAGCGCGGGCAGCGCGTCGATCGATGCGCGCACGTAGTCGGCGAAGCGCAGTGCGACCGGTTCGGCAGTGCCGCTGCGCTTCAGTTCGAGCGTGCGCGATTCGAGCGACGCATCCTTCAGCGGCCGGAACGCGAGGCGGTCGCTCTTCACCTGCTGCAGCACGCGCGGCACCAGCGCGATGCCCATGCCGAACTCGATCATCGACAGGATCGTCTGCCACAGCCGCGCCTCGTGACGGATCAGCGGGCTGAATCCCGCGTTCACGCATTGCGCGATGATCAGGTCGTGATAGTGCGGCGCCGCGTCGCGCGGAAACAGGATGAACGGTTCCTCGGCCAGCGTGGCGAGCGCGACCTGACGGCGCCGCGCGAGCGGATGCGCGGCCGGCAGGCAGCAGACGAACGGTTCCGCGTAGACGGGCGCCGATTCGACCTCGGGCGGGCAGTGGCCCCAGTGCGCGTAGCCGAGATCGATCTGGCCACGCTGGATCGCCTGCACCTGCGCCTGCGTGTTCATCTCGCTCAGCACGATCTCGACGCCCGGGTAATCGGCTTCGAAGCGCCGCACCGCATCGGGCAGCCCGCGATACAGCATCGAATGGACGAAGCCGATCCGCAGCCGGCCCGCGAGGCCGGACGCAGAGCGCACCGTGAGCCGCTCGGCCTCGGCCGCCTGCAGCAGCAGCCGGCGCGCTTCGCCGAGCAGCACCGCGCCCGCGTTGGTCAGCGCGACCGTCTTGTTGGTGCGCGAAAAGAGCTGCACGCCGAGCGCGTCCTCGAACTTGCGGATGTCGAAGCTCAACGCCGGCTGCGAGATGAACAGGCGCTTCGCCGCGCGCCCGAAATGCAGTTCCTCGGCGACCGCCACGAAGTAGCGCAACTGCCTCAGTTCCATGCTGTCTCCTTCCCGCATCGGCATCGATAAGCGTCGTCTATCGTACCGGATAAATCCTGTATTGGACGCTTATCGATCGCGCGCCTACGCTCTGCTGAACGCCTGGCATCAGCCGGCCGCGGTGCCGCCGCGCGGCGCCGGCCGATAGCCGGGCGCCATCCTGGAGACGCATGCATGAACGACATCGCTCGCACGCCGGACACCGGCGCGGCCAACAACATCCCCGATAGCCGGGGCATCAATTTCTTCACGGCCGATCCCGATCTCGGCGCGTTGCTGAAACTGCATCTCGGTGACGCGCGCTACGCGGAACTCGAACCGCAGCTGCACGCGCTCGGCGCGCGCGTGTCGGGCGAGCTCGACGAATGGGCGTCGCGCGCGGACAAGCACCCGCCCGTGCTCGAACACCGCAACCGGCGCGGCGAAGCCGTGCAGCGGATCGACAAGGATCCCGCGTACATCGCGCTCGAACGCGTCGCGTATGCGGAACTCGGGCTCGCGTCGCTGAGCCACCAGCCCGAGGCGGTCGCGCCGCTCGTCAAGTACGCGCTGACGTTCCTGTTCGTGCAGGCCGAATTCGGGCTGTGCTGCCCGGTCAGCATGACCGATTCGCTGACGCGCACGCTGCGCCGTTTCGGCGACCCGGCGCTCGTCGAGCGCTATCTGCCGATGCTCGCATCGCGCGATTTCGACACGCTGTTCCAGGGCGCGATGTTCATGACCGAACAGGCGGCCGGCTCCGACGTCGGCCGCATCGCGACGCGCGCGGTGCGCGATGCCGACGCGCAGGGCGAGGCGGTGTGGCGCCTCTTCGGCGACAAGTGGTTCTGCTCGAACGCTGACGCCGACCTGGCGATGGTGCTCGCGCGGCCCGACGGCGCGCCGGACGGCATCAAGGGGCTCGCGTTGTTCCTGCTGCCGAAGACGCTGCCGGACGGCACGCGCAACCGCTACCGGATCGTGCGGCTGAAGGACAAGCTCGGCAGCCGTTCGATGGCGAGCGGCGAGATCGCGCTCGAAGGCGCGCAGGCATACCTGATCGGCGAGATCGGCCGCGGCTTTCACCAGATGGCGGACATGATCAACATGTCGCGGCTGTCGAACGGCGTGCGCGCGGCGGGCCTGATGCGGCGCGCACTGAACGAGTCGCTGCACGTGGCCGCCCACCGCGCCGCATTCGGCCGCAAGCTGATCGAGATGCCGCTGATGCAGCGCCAGCTGATGAAGATGCTGCTGCCCGCCGAGGCCGCGCGTGCGATGTTCATGCAGATCGCGCTGCTGCTGCCGCAGGCGGATGCGGGCGACGAGCAGGCCGCGCGCTGCGTGCGCATCCTGACGCCGCTGATCAAGTTCCGCGCGTGCCGCGACGCACGCCGTGTGACGGGCGACGCGATGGAGGTGCGCGGCGGCACCGGCTACATCGAGGAATGGAGCGATGCGCGGCTCGTGCGCGATGCGCATCTCGGCTCGATCTGGGAAGGCACCAGCAACATCGTCGCGCTCGACGTCGCGCGCGCCGCGCAGCGCGAGCAGGCGCTCGATGCGCTGCGCACGTTCCTCGCCGACCGGCTCGGCGCGGCGCCGCTGCCCGACGCGAGCCGCGCGGCGCTGCGGCGCATTCTCGCGCGCGCGTGCGATGCGCTCGCCGGTGTCGCGGCGGAAGGCGACGACGCGCGCGTGCGGCAGGCCGCGTCGGCGCTGTACTACGCGAGCGCGGCCGTGCTGATGGCATGCGAGGGCGCGCGGCTCGCGCCCGATTACCGGCGCCTCGCGCTCGCGCACCTGATCGTGCGTCACAAGCTGTTGCCGGTCGATCCGCTCGCGCCGGCGTCGCGCGACGACGAGGCAGCGGCGTTCGATGCGTTGCTGCGCGGCACGCCGGTACCGCTCGACATGGCGCTCGACCTGCTGCCGGAGGTCGAACGATGAGCACGACGAAAGCGACGAAAGCGACGGAAGCGACGGAAGCGACGGAAGCGACGGAAGCGACGAAAGCGACACGCGGCGCACTTGACGGCCTGAAGGTCGTCGACCTGAGCCGCGTGCTCGGCGGCCCGTACTGCACGCAGGCGCTCGCCGACCACGGCGCGACGGTGATCAAGATCGAGCCGCCGGGCGGCGACGAGACGCGCGGCTGGGGGCCACCGTTCCTCGGCGACACCGCGTGGTACTTCATGGGCGTGAACCGCAACAAGGAGGGCGTCGCGCTCGACCTGTCCCGCGACGAAGGGCGCGCGATCCTGTGGCGTTTGCTCGAGAGCGCCGACGTGCTCGTCGAGAACTTCAAGCCCGGCACGCTCGCGCGCTGGGGCATGGACTACGCGCGCGACCTGCAGCCGCGTTTCCCGCGCCTGATCCACTGCGCGGTGACGGGCTTCGGCGAGGACGGCCCGCTCGGCGGGCTGCCCGGCTACGACGCGGTGATCCAGGCGATGGCCGGGCTGATGAGCGTGAACGGCGAGCGCGACGGCGACGCGACGCGCATCGGGCTGCCGATCGTCGACATGGTCACCGGACTCAACGCGCTGACCGGCATCCTGCTCGCGCTCGCGGAGCGCGAGCAGAGCGGGCAGGGCCAGTCGATCGACATCGCGCTGTACGACTGCGGCGTGTCGCTGCTGCATCCGCACCTGCCGAACTTCTTCGGCTCGGGGCGCGTGCCCGAGCGCAGCGGCAACGCGCACCCGAACATCGCGCCGTACGACAGCTATCGCACGGCCACCGTGCCGATCTTCCTCGCGGTCGGCAACGACCGGCAGTTCGCGCGGCTCGTCGCGCATCTCGGCGCGCCGGCGCTGGCCGGCGATCCGCGCTTCGTCGACAACCGCAGCCGCTGCGCGCACCGGCCCGAACTGAAGGCCGAACTCGAGGCACGGCTCACCGCGCATCCGTGCGAGCCGCTCGCGCGCGACCTGATGGCGGCGGGCGTGCCGTGCGGGCCGGTGCGCACGGTCGCCGACGTTGCGCGCGATCCGCATGCGCTGCATCGCGAGTTGTTCGTCGAGATCGGCGCGTATCGCGGCACCGCATCGCCGGTGAAGCTGTCGCGCACGCCGGCGACCTATCGTTCGCCGCCGCCCGCGCTCGGCCGCGACACGCGCGCGGTGCTCGACCGCCTCGGCGTCGATCCCGCGCTCCAGCGGCAGCTGCTCGACGCGGGCGTGCTGAAGGTCGCGCCGGACCCGGCGTGACCGGACGAGTGGCCCTGCAGGTGAGTGACCTGGACCGACAGATCGCGACGTAAAGCGACGTTGGGCAGCGTAAAGCTGCCCCGCGTCGAGCAATCGCTCGTAACGCAACCTCCGCCAGCCGGCGGCGCAAGGCCGGCCATCCGGCAACGCGCGCGACAGTCGCGCCGCCGATCACAAACATGGAGACATCGATGAGCCGTCCGCAATCCCCGTCCGCCGCGCAGCCGCGGCCCGGCCGTGCCGCCCTCGCGGCGTTCGTCGGCACCACGATCGAGTGGTACGACTTCTACATCTACGGCACCGCCGCCGCGCTCGTATTCGGCAAGGTGTTCTTTTCGAGCACGATGAATCCCGGCGTCGCGACGCTCCTTGCGTTCGTCACGTTCTGGGCCGGCTTCGCCGCGCGGCCGCTCGGCGGCATCGTGTTCGGGCATCTCGGCGATCGCGTCGGCCGCAAGACCGCGCTCGTGATCACGCTGGTGATGATGGGGCTTGCCACGACCGGCATCGGCCTGTTGCCCGGCTATGCGTCGATCGGCGTGTGGGCGCCCGCGGGCCTCGTCGTGCTGCGCGTGCTGCAGGGCATCGCGGTCGGCGGCGAGTGGGGCGGCGCGGTGCTGATCGCGAGCGAGAACGCGCCGAAGCATCGCAGCATCCTGTATGCGGCGTTCGCGCAGCAGGGTTCGCCCACCGGCAACCTGCTCGCCACCGCTGCCTTCTTCGCGCTGAGCGCGCTGCCGACGCCGTCGTTCCTGATGTGGGGCTGGCGCATTCCGTTTTTGCTGTCGGCGGTGCTCGTGATCATCGGGATGGTGATCCGGCTGCGGCTCGAGGAATCGATCGACATGCAGCGCGTGCTCGCGCGCAAGCGCACGGTGAAGCTGCCGCTGCGCGACGTCGTGCGCGACCACTGGCCCGTCGTGCTGCTCGCGGCCGGCACGCTGCCGGTGATCCACGTCACGTACTTTCGCAGCACGTTCGCGCTGTCGTGGGCGACCAAGGAGCTCGGTTATGCGCAGGGCACGTTCCTCGGCATCCTGTCGATCTCGCTCGTCGTGCAGTTCCTGATGCAGCCGGTCGGCGCGTGGTTCGTGTCGAAGGTCGACATGCGGCGCGCGATGTGCTGGATCCTGATTCCGGAGATCGTGCTGATGCCGGTGATGTTCCATGCGCTCGCGACGCGCTCGTACTGGGTCGCCGTCGCGGGCATGTGCATCTCGACGATTCCGTCGGCGATGTTCTACGGTGCGGTCGGCGGCGTGCTCGCGCGCGTGTTTCCGGCCAACATCCGCTATACGGGCCTGTCGCTCGCGTACCAGCTGAGCGCCCTCGTCGTCGGCGGCGGCACGCCGGTGCTCGCGCAGGCGATCCTGAACGCGACCGGCAGCATCGTCGGCGTCGCGATCGCGTCGGGGCTGTACGCGCTCGTGTCGCTCGCGTGCATGCTCGCGCTGCTGAATCGCACCGGCTACCGCGCGGACGAGCTGTCGACGGCCGAGCGCAGCGATGCGGCCGAGTGGGGCGCCGAAAGTGCGAGCGCTGAAAGTCCGGCCGGCGAGACCACGCAGCCAGGCGAGCGCGGCGCGTTGAAACCGGCGGGGTGAGACGGGGAGGCCGGCGTGATTCGGCACGCTGGCGATTCGGTAACGCGGTAACGCGGTAATGCGGTGAGGCGGTGAGGCGGTGAGGCGGTAATTCGCCGCTCCGGCGACATCGCGCGCCGGACGGATCGCGCGCCGCATGGCCTCGACTCGCGCCAAATCACGCGTCCCAAAAGCAAACGGCACCGTGCGATCCACGGTGCCGTTTGCCTGGCGGTTGCTTCACTTCGCGACGAGGCCGGCACGGCCGGCCATCGCGATGCGGGGTGCTCAGCCTTCCGTCGGCGGCACGTAGCCGGACGCCTGGTCGGCGCCGTCGCCGAAGAAATACTTCTCGGTCTGCTTCATCAGGTACTGGCGCGCGCGCGGGTCGGCCATGTTCAGGCGGTTCTCGTTGATCAGCATCGTCTGCTGCTTGAGCCAGCCTTGCCACGCTTCCTTCGACACGCTTTCGTAGATGCGCTTGCCGAGTTCGCCCGGCAGCGGCGGGAAATCGAGACCCTCGGCTTCCTTGCCGAGCTTCGCGCATTGGATCATTCGAGCCATCGTGTACTTCTCCTGTAATCGGTCTGGGGGAGGGCAGTCGTGCCTGCGCTCAGAGCTGCTTCATCAGCACGAGCGACTTGCGCTGCCAGTTGTAGAGTTTGCGGCGGTCTTCCGGCAGGTCGTCGACGCTGACCTTGACGAAGCCGCGCTTGAGGAACCAGTGCTCGGTGCGCGTCGTGAGCACGAAGATGTGCGTGAGGCCGCGCGCGCGGGCGCGCTGCTCGATGCGCTTGAGCAGGCGTTCGCCGTCGCCCGAGCCCTGCGCTTCCGGCGCGACCGTCAGGCACGCCATCTCGCCGATCTTTTCCTGCTGGTACGGATACAGCGCCGCGCAGCCGAACAGCACGCCATCGTGCTCGATCACCGAGAAGTGGTCGATGTCGCGTTCGATCTGGTGGCGGCCGCGCCGCACCAGCGTGCCGTCCGACTCGAGCGGCTCGATCAGCGACAGGATGCCGCCGACGTCGTCCGGCGTCGCTTCGCGCAGGCTCTCGAGGTTCTCGTACGAGATCATCGTGCCGACGCCGTCGTGCAGGAACAGTTCGAGCAGCATGCTGCCGTCGAGCGACTGCGGAATCAGGTGGGCCCGGGTCACGCCGCCGCGGCACGCGCGGATCGAGTGCTTCAGGAAGAACGCGTCGTCGCCCTGGATGTTGCCCGAATCGAGCAGCTCGGCGGCCGCGTCGAGCGACATTTCGCGGATCAGCCCGCCTTCGTCGTCGACGATGCCGGGCGCTTCGGTCAGGAAGATGATCTTGTCGGCGCGCAGCGCGATCGCGGCGGCCGATGCGACGTCTTCCATCGACAGATTGAACGCCTCGCCGGTCGGCGAGAAGCCGAGCGGCGACAGCAGCACGAGCTTGCGGCTCGCGAGCGAATGACGGATCGATTCGGCGTCGATCTTGCGCACGATGCCCGTGTGCGCGAAATCGACCCCGTCGAGAATCCCCACCGGCCGGGCGGTCACGAAGTTGCCGGACACGACGCTGATGTGCGCGTGCGCCATCGGCGAGTTCGGCAGACCCTGGCTGATCGCGGCCTCGATGTCGAGACGCACTTCGCCGGCCGCTTCCTTCGCGGATTCGAGCGCGCGCGCATCGGTGATGCGCAGCCCGTGCGAAAACTCGGATTCGACACCATGCAGGCTCAGCTGCTCCTCGACCTGCGGCCGTGAGCCGTGCACCAGCACGATCTGGATGCCCATCGCCTGCAGGAGCGCGATGTCGGACACGAGCGCGTTCAACAGCCCCTGCTGCACCACCTCGCCGCCGAACCCCACGACGAACGTGCTGTTGCGGAACTTGTGGATATAGGGCGCGACGGAACGCATCCAGTCGACGAACTGCGCGTGGCTGGCGGCCGAATCGTCGGCGGCCGGCGGCGTCGCGGCGCCGGTCTGGGCGGGAGGGAGGTCGGTTTGGGAATTCATGGGCGGGATTATAATGCGCCCCCATGTCGAATGTACCTAAAAGTCCCGCGCCGACGCGGGCCAAAGCGCCGTCGGCGAAGCACCCGGATGGTGCGGCCGACGCGCGCCAGCAGCAGGAAAAGCCGGCGGGCAAGCCGGCCCACGCGCCGCGCGGCGACGAACGGCGTGGCGATACGCGCCAGCCGTCCGCGAAGGGCGCACCGCGGGGCGCCGGCGAGCGCGCTCCGCGCCGCGAGCGTGCGCCGCGCACCACCGTCGCGCCGAATCCCGTTCCGCCGATCACTTACCCCGAAAGCCTGCCGGTGTCGGGCAAGCGCGACGAAATCGCGCGCGCGATCGCCGGTCATCAGGTTGTCATCGTCTGCGGCGAGACGGGTTCGGGCAAGACCACGCAGCTGCCGAAGATCTGCCTCGATCTCGGCCGTGGCCTCGGCGCCGGCGGCACGGGCCTGATCGGCCATACGCAGCCGCGGCGCCTGGCCGCATCGTCGACCGGCCGCCGGATCGCCGAGGAACTCGGCACGCCGTTCGGCGAGGTGGTCGGCTACAAGGTGCGCTTCACCGACAATCTCGCGCCGGGCGCGTCCGTCAAGCTGATGACGGACGGTATCCTGCTCGCCGAGACGCAGACCGATCCGCTGCTGAAGGCGTACGACACGCTGATCATCGACGAGGCGCACGAACGCAGCCTGAACATCGACTTCCTGCTCGGCTACCTGAAGGAGATCCTGCCGCGGCGGCCGGACCTGAAGCTGATCGTCACGTCCGCGACGATCGACGCCGACCGCTTCGCGCGCCATTTCGGCACCGACGAGCGCCCGGCACCCGTGATCGAGGTGAGCGGGCGGCTGTACCCGGTCGAGATGCGCTACCGGCCGGTGGCCGAGGACCGCCCGGCGGTAAAGAACGCAGAAGGCACCGGCGGGCGCGACCGCGTGAAGACCGCGCGCGAGGCCGAGCGCGACCTGATGGACGCTATCGTCGACGCGGTCGACGAACTGTGCCGCGAAGGCCCCGGCGACGTGCTGGTGTTCCTGCCCGGCGAGCGCGAGATCCGCGAGGCGGCCGAGGCGCTGCGCAAGCACCATCCGCCGCACACCGAGATCCTGCCGCTGTTCGCGCGGCTGTCGGCGGCCGATCAGGACAAGGTGTTCAAGGCGTCGAACGCGCGCCGCATCGTGCTCGCGACCAACGTGGCCGAAACCTCGCTGACGGTGCCGGGCATCCGCTACGTCGTCGACACCGGCCTCGCGCGCGTGAAGCGCTATTCGTACCGGAACAAGGTCGAGCAGCTCCAGGTCGAGTCGATCTCGCAGGCCGCCGCGAACCAGCGCGCGGGCCGCTGCGGCCGGGTGGCCGACGGCGTCTGCATCCGCTTGTACGAGGAAAGCGACTACCAGGCGCGCGCGCGCTTCACCGATCCGGAAATCCTGCGCTCGTCGCTCGCGTCGGTGATCCTGCGGATGAAATCGCTGCACCTGACGGCGATCGAATCGTTCCCGTTCCTCGAGCCGCCGCCCGGCCGCGCGATCGCGGACGGCTACCAGCTGCTCAACGAACTCGGCGCGGTCGACGACGACAACGCACTGACGCCGCTCGGCCGCGAACTCGCGCGGCTGCCGCTCGATCCGCGCGTCGGCCGGATGATTCTCGCCGCGCGCGACCAGCAGTCGCTGCGCGAGGTGCTGATCATCGCGAGCGCGCTGTCCGTGCAGGACCCGCGCGACCGGCCGATCGAAGCGCAGGAGCAGGCCGACCAGGCGCACCGCCGGTTCGCCGACGAGCGCTCCGAATTCCTGCAGTGGCTGAAGATCTGGGCGTGGTTCGAAGAGGCCGTCGCGCACAAGAAGTCGAACCGCCAGCTGATCGACGCGTGCCGGCAGAATTTCCTGTCGCACCTGCGGCTGCGCGAATGGCGCGACGTCCATTCGCAGCTGCTGACGGTCGTGCGCGAACACGGCTGGCGCCTCAACGAGGTCGAGGCGACCTACGAGCAGGTGCATCTGGCCCTGTTGACGGGCCTGCTCGGCAACCTCGGCATGAAGGCCGACGACGATCCGCACTACCTCGGCGCACGCGGGATCAAGTTCTACCTGTGGCCGGGCTCCGCGCTCGCGAAGAAGGCCGGCCGCTGGGTGATGGCGGCCGAACTCGTCGAGACGAGCCGGCTGTACGCGCGCTGCCTCGCGAAGATCGAGCCGGAGTGGGTCGAGAAGATCGGCGCGCACCTGCTGAAGAAATCGCTGTCGGAGCCGCATTGGGAAAAGCGTCCCGCGCAGGTCAGCGCGTTCGAGCGCGCGACGCTGTACGGGCTGCCGATCTACCACCGCCGGCGCGTCGCGTTCGGCAAGCAGGACCCGGCGCGGGCGCGCGAGCTGTTCATCCGCGGCGCGCTGGTCGAAGGCGAATTCGACACGAAGCTGCCGTTTTTCGCGCACAACCGCAAGCTGCTCGCCGACATCGAGCAGCTCGAGCACAAGTCGCGCCGCCAGGACGTGCTGGTCGACGACGAGCTGATCTACGCGTACTACGACCAGGCGATTCCGGAAGGAATTCACACGGGCGTCGCGTTCGAGCGCTGGTATCGGGATGAAGTGAAGAAGGGCGGCCAGGCGGAGGACAAGCAGCGCCTGCTGTACCTGTCGCGCGACGACCTGATGCGCCACGAGGCGGCGGGCGTCACGACCGAGCTGTTTCCGAAGCGCGCGACGATGGCCGGCGTCGAGATGGCGCTGACCTACCACTTCGAACCCGGCACGCCGCGCGACGGCGTGACGCTCGCGGTGCCGCTGTACGCGCTGAACCAGGTCGACGCGCGCCGCTGCGAATGGCTCGTGCCGGGGATGCTGAAGGAAAAGGTGCAGCTGCTGCTGAAGTCGCTGCCGCAGAAGCTGCGCCGGCATTGCGTGCCGCTGCCCGAGTACGCGGCCGGCTTCGTCGAGCGCACGGGCCGCGAGCGCTTCGGCGCGGGCGGCCTCGTCGAGGCGCTGATCGCCGACGTGCGCGGCGAGACGCAGGTCGCGATGAAGACGGCCGACTTCAAGCTCGAGACGCTGCCCGCTCACCTGTTCATGAACTTCAAGGTGATCGACGAGCACGGCCGCCAGCTCGCGATGGGGCGCAATCTCGCGCAACTGCGCCAGGAACTCGGCGCGCAGGCGCAGCAGCAGTTCCAGAAGATCGCGGCGGCGTCGACGATCGCGCCCGGCGGCGAAGCCGGCGCGGACGACGCAGGCGCCACGCCGGCGCCGGCGGCCACGGCGGGTTCCGCGGCTTCGACGGCGAAGGGCGGCAAGCCGGGCAAGGGCGTCGCACCGCACACGGGCGCCCCGGCGGAAGCCGGCGCGACCGCGCTGTACGAGAACCTGACGACGTGGAACTTCGGCAAGCTCCCCGAGCTGCTGGAGATCCGCCGGCGCGGCCAGACGCTGTACGGCTATCCGGCGCTCGTCGATCGCGGCACGCATTGCGACGTCGAGGTGTTCGACTCGCCGGAGGAGGCCGCGCGGATCCACCGGGCCGGCTTGCGGCGGCTGTTCGCGCTGCAGCTGAAGGAGCCGATCAAGTTCCTCGAGAAGAACCTGCCGGGGCTGCGCGAGATGGCGATGCAGTACATGTCGCTCGGCACGCAGGACGAGCTGCGCGACCAGCTGATCGACACGGCGCTCGACCGCGCGTGCCTGCAGGATCCGCTGCCCGACGACGACGCGAGCTTCCACGCGCGTCGCGACGAAGGCCGCAGCCGCCTGAACCTGCTCGCGCAGGAGATCGCGCGGCTCGTCGGGCAGATCCTCGCCGAATACGCGGGGCTCGCGAAGAAGCTCGCGCAGGCGAAGCCGTTCGCACAGGCCCACGCGGATCTGCAGCAGCAGCTCGCCGCGCTGGTCGGCAAGCGCTTCGTGATCGACACGCCTTACGTGCAGCTTGCACACTTCCCGCGCTACCTGAAAGGCATCGCGCTGCGGATCGACAAGCTGAAGGCCGACCCGGCGCGCGACGCGAAGCAGTCCGGCGAGCTGCTGCCGCTCGTCCAGCAGTACCAGCGCGCGGTGTCGCAGCGCGGCGGCGTCGCCGACCCGCGGCTCGCGGAATTCCGCTGGCTGCTGGAGGAACTGCGCATTTCGCTGTTCGCGCAGGAACTGCGCACGCCGATGCCTGTCTCTGTCAAGCGTCTGCACAAGGTCTGGGAGTCGATGCAGCGCTAGCGCAACGGCGGTTGTCCGGGTCCGCGCCGGCGGCCGGCCCGGCAGGCCGCGCGGCGCCTGCCGCGGCGGGCCGCACGGCGGCCGCGGCGTGCGTCGAAGTGGCGCAGGGCCGACTTCCGTCAACCGGCAGGGCCGGTCGAGCGTTTTACAATCACTGCTGTTCCACGACGTGAGTCTTCATGCGCACTTTCCTTTCCTTCGGCCGCACGCTTGCGCTGGCCGCCGCCGTGCTGGCGCCTGCCGCGCACGCGAATAACGTGATCATCCTCAATTCGGCCGAAGCGACGCTTTCCCTGATCGACCAGCAGACCCGCCAGGTCGTCGGCACGATGCCGACCGGCAAGGAGCCGCACCACCTGATGGCGACGCCGGACAATTCGTCGCTGATCGTCGCGAATTCGGTCTCGAACAGCCTGATGTTCGTCGATCCGAAGACGGGCAAGCTGCAGCGCACGGTCGAAGGCATCGAGGATCCGTACCAGCTCGGCTTCTCGCCCGACAACAAGTGGTTCGTGTCGACCGGGCTGCGCCTCGACCGGCTCGACATCTACAGCTACGACGGCCGCGACCTGCATCTCGTGAAGCGCTTGCCGCTCGCGGTGATGCCGAGTCACATCGCGTTCACGAAGGACAGCAAGACCGTGCTCGTGTCGCTGCAGGTGTCCGGCGAGATCGCGGCGGTCGACCTCGCGACGCAGACGGTCAAGTGGAAGATGCCGGTCGGCAACGTGCCGGCGGGCCTGTGGATGACGCCGGACGACAAGTACCTGCTGGTCGGCATGACGGGCGCCGATTACGTCGCGGTCGTCGACTGGCGCAATCAGAAGGTCGTGAAGACCATCCAGACCGGCAAGGGCGCGCACAACTTCCGCTCGCTCGCGGACGGCACGCACGTCGCGATCACGAACCGGGTCGCGAACACGATCAGCATCATCGACGAGAACACGCTCACCAAGGTCGGCGACATCACCGGCCTGCTGCCGGGCCCGGACGACATGGAGCTGTCCGCCGACAAGAAGACGCTGTGGGTGACGTTCCGCTTCGCGAAGAAGGTCGGGATCATCGACCTGGCCTCGCGCAAGCTGGTGCAGACGATCTCCGTCGGCCGTTCGCCGCACGGCATCTACTTCTACGACCGCGCGCCGTGGAAGGCTGCGAACGGCGCGTGACGGGCGGAGGCGGACGATGCTGCACCTGATCGATGCGTTCGTGTCGGACATCCAGACCTGGCTGTACGTCGACGTCGTGCAGCCGCTCCTCTTCAAGTTCAACCTGATGGACTATGACGAGGACACCTACGACGCGCTGTACTGGGTGATCATCGGCGCGCTCCAGATGGTGCTGATGTTCGCGCTGCTGCGCCCGCTCGAGGCGCTCGCGCCCGTCGAGCGCTGGAAGAACCGCCGCGCGGTGCGGGTCGACGTGATCTATACCGCGATCTCGAAGCTCGGCATCTACACGCTATTCTTCTTCTTCGCGCTGCAGCCGGTGTTCGACCGCCTCCAGGCGTGGCTGCGCCTGCACGGCGTTGCGAACGTCAACCTCGATTATCTGTGGCCGGGCGTGACCTCGCGGCCGATCGTCGCGTTCGCGATCTACCTCGTCGTGCTCGACTTCGCCGGCTACTGGTATCACCGCTGGCAGCACAAGTTCGGCATCTGGTGGGAGCTGCACGCGGTGCATCACAGCCAGCGGCAGATGTCGTTGTGGTGCGACGACCGCAACCACCTGCTCGACAACGTGCTGCAATCGTGTTTCTTCGCGGCGATCGCGCTCGTGATCGGCGTGACGCCGTCGCAGTTCGTCGTGCTGACCGCGGTCACGAACTTCGTGCAGAGCATCCAGCATACGAATGCGCGGCTGTCGTTCGGCTGGCTCGGCGAGCGCCTGCTCGTGAGCCCGACCTTCCACCGGCGCCACCACGCGGTCGGCTACGGTCACGAAGGCACCAAGTACGGCTGCAACTTCGGCGTGCTGTTCCCGTGGTGGGACATGATGTTCGGCACCGCGTCGTGGAACCGCACGGTCGAGCCGACCGGCATCCGCGAGCAGGTCGAAGGCGTGTCCTACGGCGAAGGCTTCTGGGCGCAGCACGGCCTCGCGTTCGTGCGGATCTTCCGGCGCCTCTTTCCCGCGAAGCGCGGCGCGGCGTCGGCCTGAGCGCGTCACTTTCCCGTTGAACGGCTTTCCCGCACGGCCCGCATGCGCTTTGGCGCCTGCGGGCCGTGTGGTTTATCCTTTTCCCGTTTTTCATCGTCGATACAGGTTCGCATGAACGACTTGCTGCGCTCCTTCGTCCGGGCGTTCGCCAGCGCGCTGCACCCGCGCATGCTGTGGCTCACCCTGATGCCGTTCGTCGTCTCCGCGCTGCTGTGGGGCGTCGTGCTGTGGTTCTCGTGGCAGACGCTGATCGACGCCGCGCGCGGCGCGCTCGACGGCTTCGTGCTGACCGCGGCGCTGTACCGCGCGTTCGACGCGCTCGGGATGTCGCAGCTGCATGCGGTCGTCGCGCCGTTCGTCGTCGTGTCGCTCGCGATTCCGCTGATCGTGCTGACCGTGCTGCTGCTGATCGCGACGATCTCGATGCCGGTCGTGATCAGGCACCTGTCCAACCGGCAGTTCGCCGCGCTGGAGGCGAAGCGGGGCGGCACGTTCTTCGGCAGCGTGTTCAATTCGCTCGGCGCGGCGATCGTGGGCGTCGTGCTGCTCGTCGTCACGATTCCGCTGTGGCTGATCCCGCCGTTCTTCGCGTTGTTGCCGCCGGTGATCTGGGGCTGGCTCACGTACCGCGTGATGACCTACGACGCGCTCGCGCAGCACGCGAGCCGCGACGAACGCCGCGCGCTCGTGCGCCAGCATCGCTGGCCGCTGATCGGCATCGGCGTCGCGACCGGGCTGCTCGGCACCGTGCCGACCTTCGTGTGGGTGTCGTCGGTCTGGATGATGGTGCTGTTTCCGTTCGTGGCGGCGGCCATGATCTGGGTTTACGCTTTCATCCTCGTCTTCTCGGCGCTGTGGTTCGGGCACTATTGCCTGCGCGCGCTGGACGACCTGCGTGCGAGTTCGCGCGCCACCGCAATCGACATGGGGCAGGCATGAGCATCGGCATCATCATCATCGGCGACGAAATCCTTTCGGGCCGCCGGCAGGACAAGCATCTGGCGAAGGTCATCGAACTGCTCGGCGCGCGCGGCCTCGCGCTCGACTGGGCCGAATACGTCGGCGACGATCCGGCGCGGATCACCGCGACGCTCGCGCGCGCGATCGCGTCGGGCGACATCGTGTTCTCCACGGGCGGGATCGGCGCGACGCCGGACGACCACACGCGCCAGTGCGCGGCCGCCGCGCTCGGCGTGCCGCTCGTGCTGCATCCGGAAGCGAAGGCGCTGATCTCGGAGCGCATTCGCGAGACGCACACCGATGCGGCCACGCCGGTCGACTTCGAATCGCCGGAAAACCAGCATCGCTTCAACATGGGCGTGTTCCCGGCGGGCGCGACGATCATCCCGAACGGCTATAACCGGATTCCCGGTTTCTCGGTCGGCGATCTCCATTTTGTGCCGGGCTTCCCGGTGATGGCGTGGCCGATGATCGAATGGGTGCTCGACACGAAGTACCGGCATCTCCATCACGCGACGCCGCACGCGGAGCGCTCGCTGTACGTGTTCGAACTGCCGGAGTCGACGCTCACGCCGCTGATGGAGAAGATCGAGCGCGATTTCCCGAGCGTGCGCGTGTTCAGCCTGCCGAGCGTCGGCGATGCCGAGCGCGGCGGGATCTATGCGCGCCGGCATATCGACCTCGGCGTGAAGGGCGAGCCGGAGGCGGTCGCGGCCGCGTTCGTGAAGCTGCGCGAAGGCGTGCACCTGCTCGGCGGCGACGTGGTCGAACCGGAGGCGCCGCGCGCCTGAAGGCCTGAAGGCCGCGCGCGGCGATCGCGCATGCGGGCCGTGGCACGGCCCCGCAAAAACCACGGGCCGCGCAACGCGGCCCGTCATCGGGATGTCATCGCCCGGCTCGACGATGTGGCAGTCGGGCGTGCCTGGGCGGATGCGCCGTCAGGCGCCGATCCACGGCAGTTTCCGGAAGCACCAGCCGTCGACCGTCTTGCGGTGGCCTTCGGCATCCTTGCCGCCCTCGAAGCCTTCGAGCAGGTCGAAGGCCTTCGTGAAGCCGGCCTGCGTCGACGCGACCGCGGCGAGCTTCGAACGCGCGGCGCTGCGGCACAGGAACAGGATCGGCGTATCGGCCGGGAGGGCCGCTTTCAGTTGATCGATGAATTCGGCGTTCGGCACGCCGCCCGGATAGCGCGTCCATTCGAGGTGCAGGTACTGGCCGTCGCCGACGAGCGGGCGGCCGATCCAGTCGAGCTCGGCGCGGGTGCGCACGTCGACGAGGCGTGCCGACGGGTCGAGCTGCAGCAGTTCGAATGCCTCGGCCGGCAGCAGGGCGCCGGCATAGTTGAGCGCGCCTTGGGCGCGGCGTTCTTCGGCCTTCGCGTAAAGCTGGTCGAGCGTACTCATGGCAGGAGGTCTCCGTATCGGTCAAACGAACATTCTAGCGCGGCGCCGCCGCGCCGATGTCCGCGTGCCCGGTGGCGCATGCACCGCCCACGCGCTCACCAAAAGAGTGCAGAATGGCACGAATGCACCAAAAAGATTCGTCGACGCCGTCGCCTCCCCGGGATTGCACCGTTGCGGTGCGGGGGCGCCGCCGCCGGTGCGGGGCCCGGCCCCGGAATCGCGCAGCCGGGCCCCGCTACGGCGCGGGTCGGCGTGATTCGCGTCGGTTTTGCGATGGTTGGCACGGAAGCTGCTATATAGAATTCGGTCGACCCGGGGCACGCTGCGCCAAAGCCAGACTCCGGGCAGCTCGATAAACGAGGCGGTTCCCAGTCCGCCGGAATTGTTCAATCAGGAGAAGAGGTTATGAGTAAAACCGTCGCCGACGTCATGCAGCTCGTGAAGGACGAGGACGTCAAGTTTGTCGATTTCCGCTTCACGGATACGCGCGGCAAGGAACAGCACGTGTCGGTGCCGGTTTCGGCGTTTGACGAAGACAAGTTCGAAAGCGGCCATGCATTCGACGGCTCGTCGATCGCCGGCTGGAAGGGCATCGAGGCGTCGGACATGCTGCTCATGCCGGACCCGAGCGCCGCATTCGTCGACCCGTTCTATGAAGAGTCGACCCTCGTGCTGACCTGCGACGTGGTCGAGCCGGCCGACGGCAAGGGCTACGAGCGCGACCCGCGTTCGCTCGCGAAGCGCGGCGAAGCGTACCTGAAGAGCACGGGCATCGGCGACACCGCCTACTTCGGTCCGGAACCGGAATTCTTCATTTTCGACTCGGTCCAGTGGAACACGGACATGTCGGGCTGCTTCGTGAAGATCAACTCGGAAGAAGCACCGTGGTCGTCGGCCAAGGAATTCGAAGGCGGCAACACGGGCCACCGTCCGGGCACGAAGGGCGGCTACTTCCCGGTCGCGCCGGTCGACACGTTCCAGGACATGCGTTCGGAAATGTGCCTGCTGCTCGAACAGCTCGGCATCCCGGTCGAAGTGCACCACCACGAAGTGGCGGGCCAGGGCCAGAACGAAATCGGCACGAAGTTCTCGACGCTGGTTCAGCGCGCCGACTGGACGCAATGGTCGAAGTACATCATCCACAACGTCGCGCACTCGTACGGCAAGACGGCGACGTTCATGCCGAAGCCGGTCGTCGGCGACAACGGTTCGGGCATGCACGTTCACCAGTCGATCTGGAAGGACGGCCAGAACCTGTTCGCGGGTAACGGCTACGCGGGCCTGTCGGAACTGGCGCTGTTCTACATCGGCGGCATCATCAAGCACGCCCGTGCGCTGAACGCGATCACGAACCCGACGACGAACTCGTACAAGCGTCTGGTCCCGCACTTCGAAGCACCGGTCAAGCTCGCGTACTCGGCGCGCAACCGTTCGGCATCGATCCGCATTCCGCACGTGTCGAACCCGAAGGGTCGCCGTATCGAAACGCGCTTCCCGGATCCGATGGCGAACCCGTACCTGTGCTTCACGGCGCTGATGATGGCCGGCCTCGACGGGATCCAGAACAAGATCCATCCGGGCGAAGCCGCCGACAAGAACCTGTACGACCTGCCGCCGGAAGAGGACGCAAAGATCCCGACCGTCTGCGCAGGCCTCGACCAGGCACTGGAAGCGCTCGACAAGGATCGCGAGTTCCTGACGCGCGGTGGCGTGTTCACCGACGGCATGATCGATGCGTACCTCGCGCTGAAGGAGCAGGAGCTGGCGAAGTTCCGCATGACGACGCATCCGATCGAGTTCGAGATGTACTACTCGCTGTAATCGGCGATGGCGCTTCGATTCAGCGCCGTCATGCCGGTTCGTTCCCGTCGCGTGGCCTGCGGCGGGAACCGCGGAGTCTGAAGGGGGACGGCGTCCAGCCGTCCCTTTTTTGTTCCGAAAATTTCCAATTTCCGACCCGGTAACGCGCGACGACACGCACGATGGCTCTGAAGAATCTCATCAAGGCGAAGACGGGGCAGCCCGAGCGACTGACGGAAGACGAGCGGCTCGCGCGCTCGGGCCTGCTTGCGGGGCTGGAAGCGCTGCCGACGGCCGTGATCGTGCTCGACCGCAAGACGCTGCGGGTCGCGTTCGCGAACCCGTCCGCGGAGGCGATGCTCGACATCTCGCGCCGGCAGCTCGCGCAGCGGCCGTGGGGCGAGATTTTCCCCAATGCGAACGAACTCGCGTCGACGATCACCGCGATCGGCCAGGAGCGCTTTCACGCGACGCATCTCGATACCGTGCTCGACCGGCCCGGCCGCGAGCCGCTGCACGTGCATGCGATCGTCGGCTTCCTCGAGACCGTGCCCGATTTCGTGCTCGTCGAGCTGTTCGAGAACGAACGGCAGTCGCGCACCGATCGCGAGGAGCGCATCCACGACCTGACCGCGGTCAACAAGCAACTGATCCGCAACCTCGCGCACGAGATCAAGAACCCGCTCGGCGGCATTCGCGGTGCAGCCCAGCTGCTCGAATTCGAACTGAGCGGGCGCGAGCGCGGCGAGTTGCGCGAATACACGCAGGTGATCATCAAGGAGTCCGACCGCCTGCAGACGCTCGTCGACCGGTTGCTGGAGCCGCATCGGCATCCGCACATCGTCGGCGACGTGAACATTCATGAAGTATGCGAACGCGTGCGCGCGGTGATGCTCGCGGAATTTCCGCGCGGGCTCACCATCGAGCGCGACTACGACGTGAGCGTGCCGGACTTGCGCGGCGACAAGGAGCAGCTGATCCAGGCGCTGCTGAACATCGTGCGCAACGCGGCGCAGGCGCTGCGCGAGCGGATCGCGCAGGGCGACGCGAAGATCGAGCTGCGCACGCGTATCGCACGCAAGGTGACGATCGCGAAGCGCCTGTACAGGCTGGCACTGGACTTGCACGTGGTCGACAACGGGCCCGGCATTCCGGAGGAGATCCGCGACCGGATCTTCTACCCGCTCGTGTCCGGGCGCGACGACGGCAGCGGCCTCGGCCTCACGCTCGCGCAGACGTTCGTGCAGCAGCACGACGGGATGATCGAGGTCGAGAGCCGGCCCGGTCGTACCGAATTTCAGATCCTGCTGCCGCTCGATCATTGAGCGGCGGCATGGCGATTCACCGGATTCACCCATACCTGACCGACCTATGAAGCCGATCTGGATAGTAGACGACGATCAATCGATCCGCTGGGTGCTCGAAAAGGCACTCGCCCGGGACAGCTTCGCGACGAAGAGCTTCGCGAACGTGCGCGACGCGCTGGCCGCGCTCGACCACGAGACGCCGCAGGTGCTCGTGTCCGACATCCGGATGCCGGGCGGCTCCGGCCTCGAGCTGTTGCAGGCGATGCACGAGCGCCTGCCGGGCCTGCCCGTCATCATCATGACGGCGTTCTCCGATCTCGACAGCGCCGTCGCGGCGTTTCAGGGCGGCGCGTTCGAATATCTCGCGAAGCCGTTCGACGTCGACAAGGCGGTCGAGCTGATTCGCCGCGCGGTCGAGGAGAGCCTGCGCGGCGGCGCGCCGCAGGACGAGCGTGTGGCCGAAGCGCCCGAGATGCTCGGCCAGGCGCCCGCGATGCAGGACATGTTCCGCGCGATCGGCCGCCTGTCGCACTCGGCCGCGACCGTGCTGATCACCGGCGAGTCTGGCACCGGCAAGGAGCTCGTCGCGCGGGCGCTGCACCGTCACAGCCCGCGGGCCAACGGGCCGTTCATCGCACTGAACACCGCGGCGATTCCGAAGGACCTGCTCGAATCCGAACTGTTCGGCCACGAGCGCGGCGCGTTCACCGGCGCGCAGACGACGCGCCAGGGCCGCTTCGAGCAGGCCGAGAACGGCACGCTGTTCCTCGACGAAATCGGCGACATGCCGTTCGACCTGCAGACGCGCCTGTTGCGCGTGCTGTCGGACGGCCAGTTCTATCGGGTCGGCGGCCACAACCCGCTGCGCGCGAACGTGCGCGTGATCGCCGCGACGCACCAGAATCTCGAGTCGCGCGTGCGGCAGGGGCTGTTCCGCGAGGACCTTTACCACCGGCTCAACGTGATCCGGCTGCGGCTGCCGCCGCTGCGCGAACGCAGCGAGGACATCGCGCTGCTCACGCGCCACTTCCTGCAGAAGAGCGCGCGCGATCTCGGCGTCGAGCCGAAGCGCGTGTCCGACGAAGCGCTCGCGTATCTGACGTCGCTCACGTTTCCGGGCAACGTGCGTCAGCTCGAGAATCTCGCGAACTGGCTGACCGTGATGGCGCCCGCGCAGACGGTCGAGATCAAGGACCTGCCGCCCGACCTCGTGCCGGCAGGCGCGCCGGTGACGGCGACGGCCGACGGCGTGGATGCGCACGCCGGCACCGGCATGGGCGGTGGCGACATCGCGCGCGTGCAGCCGGCGGCGGGAGCGCCGTTGACGGCAGCCCCCGTCGCGGCCGCGCCGAATGGCGCACCGGCCGGCTATCCGATGTGGGAAAGCGGGCTGCGCACGGAAGTCGCGCGGCTGTTGCGCGAGAATTCGGCCGACGTGATGGACGAGCTCGCGCGCCGCTTCGAGGCGGCCGTGATCCGCGAGGCGCTCGATTTCACGCGCGGCCGCAAGGTCGAGGCGGCAGAGCGGCTCGGCATCGGCCGCAACACGATCACGCGCAAGATCCAGGAACTGCATCTGGAGCCGTAAAGCCTCTGTCGCGGCATGCGCGTGCGTCGCGCATGCCGCGATCGGACATAATCGCGGTTTGCCGTCACGTGCGCTCCCGTCATGTCCGATTCCTTCCGCTGGCCCACCGGGGCCGATCCCTTCCGTTTTCTCGAAGCGCTCGACAGCAAGCGTGCCCGTGCGTGGGTCGACGAGCAGAACGCGCGCACACGGGTCGCGCTGCGCGACGACGATGCGTATCGCGCGTTGACCGCGCGGCTCGCGCAGGCGTATCTGCCGCGCGAACGCCCGGTGATTCCGACCCGCTGGCGCGACTGGGCGTACGACCTGTGGCAGGACGATCTCCATCCGAAGGGACTGTGGCGCCGCGCGCGCTGGGACGACTGGCGCGCGGGCCGGCCCGAGTGGGAAACGCTGCTCGACGTCGACGCGCTCGGCGCGCAAGAGGGCGAGTCGTGGGTGTTCGAGCAGGACGCGATCCTGTACCCGGACGGCGACCGCGCGCTGCTGTCGTTGTCGCCGGGCGGCGCCGACGCGGTCGTCGTGCGCGAATTCGACCTCGTGCAGCGCCGTTTCGTCGACGGCGGCTTCACGATCGACGTGCCCGGGAATCACACGATAGGCTGGATCGACCGCGATACCGTCTACGTGAGCTGGGATCGCGGCGAGGCGCATGCGACCGCCGCCGGCTATCCGTACGAAGCGCGCCGCTGGGTACGCGGCACGCCGCTCGCCGATGCGCCGGTGGTGTTCCGCGGCGAACCCGACGACATCAGCGCGGGCGCGGGGTTCGATCCGATCGACGGCCGCCACGTCGCGTGGCGCAGCGTCGATTTCTTCGACGCGCATGCATACCGGCTGACCGACGCGGGCGAGTGGGCGCGCTACGACGTGCCGACGCACGTCGAGGTCGGTTTCTGGGAAGGTTGGCTGATGCTGGAGCCGCGGCTCGACTGGGACTGCGGCGGCGTGCGTCACGCGGGCGGCTCGCTGCTCGCGATCCGCGAGCAGGCGTTCCTCGCCGGGTCGCACGAACTCACGACGCTGTTCGAGCCGCGACCGACGACGTCCGCGTGCACGTGGACGCACACGAGCACGATGCTGATCGCGAGCTGGCTCGACGACGTGCACAACCGCACGATGCTGTGGCAGCCGCGCCAGGGTGAGGACGGCGCGTGGACGTGGCACGCGCGGCCGTTCGAATGGCCGGGCGACGCGCAGATCGACGTCGAGCCGGTCGAGTCGACGCTGAACGACGACGTGTACGTGGACGTCGACACCTATCTCGATCCGCCCGAATGCTGGCTCGCCGATCTGGCCGACCGCGCGGTCGATGCGCCGTCGCGTCGCGTGCTGCTCGACCGGCCGCCGGTGCGATTCGATGCGGCCGGGCTCGTCGTGCGTCGCGCGAATGCCCGCTCGCGCGACGGCACGGCCGTGCCGTACACGCTGATCGGGCCGCGTGATGCGCTCGATGGCCTGGCGCATCCCGACGGCAGCGCCCGCGTCGCGCGGCCGTGCCTGCTGTCAGGCTATGGCGGCTTCGCGATTCCGAACCTGCCGGGCTACAGCGATGCACTCGGCATCGCATGGCTCGAACGCGGCGGCGTCGCGGCGTTTGCGCACATCCGCGGCGGCGGCGAATTCGGACCGGGCTGGCACGTCGACGCGCAACGCGAGCATCGGCAGCGCTCGTTCGACGACTTCATCGCGGTGGCCGAGGACCTGATCCGCACCGGCGTGACGACGGCCGCGCAACTCGGCATCGAGGGTGGCAGCAACGGCGGGCTGCTGGTCGGCGCATGCATGGTGCAGCGCCCGGAACTGTTCGGCGCGGTGCTGTGCCGCGTGCCGTTGCTCGACATGCGGCGCTATCCGAAGCTGCACGCGGGCGCCGCATGGCTCGACGAGTACGGCGATCCGGACGATGCGCGCGAGGGCGCGGCGCTCGCCGCCTACTCGCCGTATCACCGCGTGCGCGAAGGCGTTGCGTATCCGCCGCTGCTGCTGACGACGTCGACCCGCGACGACCGCGTGCATCCCGCGCATGCGCGCAAGATGGCCGCGCGCATGCATGCGCTCGGACACGAACGGGTGTGGTACTGGGAGAACACCGACGGCGGCCACGGCAGCGCCGACGATCTGGAGCGTGCCGAATCCGATGCGGCGGAATTCGGCTTCCTGTGGGCGCATCTCGGGCCCGCGCCCGCGCGCGCTTGAGCGCAGGCGCGAGCGGGCAGGGCGTTCAACTGACGACCGCGATCACGGGCGTGTGGTCGGACGGCTGTTCCCACGTGCGCGGCACGCGATCGACCTCGCACGACGTGCAGGTTTCGGCGAGTGCCGGCGACAGCAGGATGTGGTCGATGCGCAGCCCCGCGTTGCGGCGGAACGCGAACATCCGGTAGTCCCACCACGTGAAGGTCTTCTCGGGCTGCTCGAAGCGGCGGAACGCATCGACGAAGCCGAGTTCGATCAGTTTCGCGAAATGCGCGCGCTCCTGCGGCGACACGAGGTTCTGGCCTTCCCATTTCGCCGGGTCGTGCACGTCGCGATCTTCCGGCGCGATGTTGTAGTCGCCGAGCAGCGCGAGCTTCGGGTAGCGCTGCATCTCGGTGCCCAGCCACGCCTGCAGCGCGTCGAGCCACTGCATCTTGTAGACGAACTTGTCGGAGTCGGGTGCCTGGCCGTTCGGGAAATACGCAGACACGATGCGCACGCCTTCGACCGTCACGGCGATCACGCGCTGCTGTGCGTCGTCGAAGCCGGGGATGTTGCGCACGACGTCCGATTCGTCGACGGCGAGCGTGTCGCGCGCGAGGATCGCGACGCCGTTGTAGGTCTTCTGGCCCGCGAACCAGCTGCGGTAGCCGATCGCTTCGAGATCGGCGCGCGGATATTTCTCGTCCGGCAGCTTCAGTTCCTGCAGGCACAGCACGTCGGCTCCGCTTTGCGCGAGCCAGTCGAGCACGTGCTGCTTGCGGACGTTGAGCGAGTTGACGTTCCAGGTGGCGATTTTCATGAACGGGAATGCGTGCGGGGGTGAATGCGAAGGACGCCATCTTACCGCGAGCACGGGGCGCGAACGCGCGCGACACACGACGTGAAGCCGGTGCCGTGCGTGTCGATATCGACGGCCTGCGAAGAATTTGTGACAAAAGTATTGACGTGAGTGCTTCATCACCCTATAATTTATTTCTCTGACGCGGGGTGGAGCAGTCTGGCAGCTCGTCGGGCTCATAACCCGAAGGTCGTAGGTTCAAATCCTACCCCCGCAACCAAGCACACCAGGCGATGTGCAGCGCAAGTGACCGATGCGCGCTTCGTCGACAGGAACCCGGCCCCGTGCCGGGTTTTTTGTTTTCAGCCCGCCGCCCACTCGACCGCCGCCTTTGCATGCAGCGCGGTCGTATCGAACACCGGCAGCGGCGCGTCGTCCGCGCCGATCAGCAGCGTGATTTCCGTACAGCCGAGTATCACAGCCTGTGCGCCGCGTTTCGCCAGTTCCCCGATGATCGACACGTAGGTCGCACGCGACCCGGCATCGATCACGCCGTGACACAGCTCGTCGTAGATGATCCGGTGCACGTCGTTGCGTGCGGATTCGTCCGGCACCAGCACGTCGAGGCCGAACTTGTCGCGCAGGCGCTCCGCATAGAACGGCAGCTCCATCGTGTAGCGCGTGCCGAGCAGCGCGACGCGCTCGACGCCGGCGGCGCGCAGCGCGGTGCCGGTCGGATCGGCGATGTGCAGGAACGGCAGCGATACGGCAGCCTCGATCGCGCCGTGCACGCGGTGCATCGTGTTGGTCGTCAGCACGACGAGATCGGCGCCGGCCGCTTCGAGCCGACGCGCGGCATCGGCCATCCGTTCGCCGAGCGCGGCCCAGTCCTGCGCGCGCTGCAGCGCTTCGATCTCCGCGAAATCCACCGTGACCAGCACGCTCTTCGCGTTGTGATGGCCGCCGTGCAGCGCCTTCGAATGGCGATTGATCATCCGGTAGTACTCGGCCGACGATTCCCAGCTCATTCCGCCGATGAGTCCGATCGTTTTCATCCGTCACCTGTGCGTTTCATATGTCGTGGCAGACGAGTATAGGGGGCGGCCCGGGCGCGCGGCGGTACGATCCGCGCGAAGCGGACCGGTACGGCATTGCCGGTCGGGGGTGGCCGGCGAGCGGGTGGAGGCGATCCGAGGCGTTCCGGCTGCGCCGGGCGTCGGCCGTCGGCCGAACGCGGCAGCACGCGACAGTTGAAACGGCCACTGTGTTTTTGTACAGTATCGGCACCGTGAATCCGACCATCATCCCGCCTGCCGATCCGCGCGGGTCGCCGCCCGGCGACGCGCCGTCGCGCGTGCGCAAGATCATCCACTGCGACTGCGACTGCTTTTACGCGTCGGTCGAGATGCGCGACGACCCGTCGCTGCGCAACCGGCCGCTCGCCGTCGGCGGCCGGCCCGACCAGCGCGGCGTGATCGCGACCTGCAACTACGAGGCGCGGCGCTACGGCGTGCATTCCGCGATGTCGTCGGCGCTCGCGATGCGCAAGTGTCCGGACCTGCTGATCCTGCCGTCCGCGATGGACAAATACCGTGCGGCGTCGCGGCAGATCATGGCGATCTATCGCGACTACACGCACGACGTCGAGCCGCTGTCGCTCGACGAGGCGTACCTCGACGTCAGCGGTTCGCAGCTGTGCCAGGGCAGCGCTACGCTGATTGCGCGGGAGATTCGCCAGCGCGTGTACGACACGGTCGGCGTGACGGTGTCGGCGGGTGTCGCGCCGAACAAGTTCATCGCGAAGATCGCGTCCGACTGGAACAAGCCCGACGGTCTGTTCGTCGTGCGGCCGCACGAGGTCGATGCGTTCGTCGCGGCGCTACCGGTGCGCAAGCTGCACGGCGTCGGCCAGGTGACGGCCGCGCGGCTCGACCGGCTGGGCATCCAGACCTGCGCGCAGTTGCGCGGCTGGTCGCTGATCGACCTGCATCGCGAGTTCGGTGCGTTCGGCCGGCGGCTGTACCAGCTGGCGCGCGGCATCGACGAGCGGCCGGTGCGGGCCGACCAGGAGCGCAAGTCGGTCAGCGTCGAGACGACCTACGTGACCGACCTGACGACGCTCGAGCAATGCGCGGACGAGATCCGCCGCCTCGTCGTGCAGCTCGACGCGCGCATCGCACGCGCGGGCGCGGCCCGCACGATCCGCAAGCTGTACGTAAAGATCCGCTTCGCCGATTTCCAGCGTACGACGGTCGAGTGCGTGGCCGACGCGACGAACGCGCAGACGGCCGTCACGCTGCTCGCGAAGGGGCTGCAACGGCGCGCGCAGGCCGTGCGGTTGCTCGGCGTGGGCGTGCGCATCGACGAGGACACGGCCGAGCGTCACGGGCAGTTTTCGCTGTTCGATGACGATGCGGACGAGGGGGCTGATACTGACGGCGCTGCCGCTGCCGCTGCCGCTGCCGCTGCCGCTGCCGCTGCCGCTGCCGCTGCCGCTGCCGCTGCCGCTGCCAACGCCAACGCCAACGCCAACGCCAACGCCAACGCCAACGCCAACGCCAACGCGGAAACCGACGCAATCGACCCGAACGACCCGAACGACCCGAACGACCCGAACGAGGCGAACGCCGACAACGCCGCCAACGACAAAACCTCCGCGCCATGAAAAAAGGCACCGCCGCAGCGGTGCCTTTCGACGCAGCCGGACAAGCCGGACAGCGCGCGCTCAGTGCGCGGGCGAGGCCATCCCGTTGTGACGCAGCAGCGCGTCGATTTCCGGCTCGCGGCCGCGGAACGCCTTGAACGAATCCATCGCCGGCCGGCTGCCGCCGACTTCGAGGATTTCGCGGCGATAGCGCGTGCCGGTCGCCGCGTCGAGCACGCTGCCGCTGGCGGCGGCCGCTTCCTCGAACGCCGCGTACGCGTCGGCCGACAGCACCTCGGCCCACTTGTAGCTGTAGTAGCCGGCCGCATAGCCGCCCGCGAAGATGTGGCTGAACGTGTTCGGCCAGCGCGAGAACGCGGCCTGCGGGATCACGTGGTAGCGCTCGTTGATCTCGCGCGCGAACGCATTCACGCCGGTCGTGCCGGACGGGTCGAAGTCGACGTGCAGCAGCATGTCGAACATCGAGAACACGATCTGGCGCAGCGTGCCGAGGCCGCTCTGGAAGTTCTTCGCGGCGATCATCTTGTCGAACAGCTCGCGCGGCAGCGCGGCGCCCGTATCGACGTGCGACGACATCGACGACAGCACGTCCCATTCCCAGCAGAAGTTTTCCATGAACTGCGACGGCAGCTCGACCGCATCCCATTCGACGCCGTTGATGCCCGACACGCCGAGCTCGTCGACGCGCGTGAGCATGTGATGCAGCCCGTGGCCGAATTCATGGAACAGCGTGATGACCTCGTCATGCGTGAAGCAGGCGGGCTTGCCGCCGACGGGTGCCGAGAAGTTGCAGGTCAGGTACGCGACCGGCGTCTGCACGGTGTCGCCGCGCTTGGCGCGCGCACGCGCATCGTCCATCCACGCGCCGCCGCGCTTGCCTTCGCGTGCGTACAGGTCGAGATAGAACTGCGCGACGAGCGAGCCGTCGCGGTTCTCCACGCGGAAGAAGCGCACGTCCTTGTGCCACACCGGTGCGTCGTCCGGCTTGATCCGCACGCCGAACAGCGTTTCGGTGACGTTGAACAGGCCCTTCAGCACGGCCGGTTCCGGGAAGTACTGCTTGACCTCGTTTTCCGAGAACGCGTAGCGCTGCTGACGCAGCCGCTCGGCCGCGAACGCGACGTCCCACGGAGCGAGCTCGGTCAGGCCGAGTTCCTTCGCGGCGAACGCGCGCAGTTCGTCCCAGTCCTTGTCCGCGTGCGGACGCGCGCGCGTCGCGAGATCCTCGAGGAACGCGATCACCTGTTGCGGCGATTCGGCCATCTTCGGCGCGAGCGATACTTCGGCGAAGTTGCGGTAGCCGAGCATCTGCGCCTCTTCGCGGCGCAGCTTAAGCTCGTCCGCGACGATCGCCGTGTTGTCCCACTCGGCCTTGCCGCCGCCGTATTGCGGCCCGAGTTCGGACGCGCGCGTCGCATACGCGCGGTACAGCGTCTCGCGCATCGCACGGTTCTCGGCGTACTGCAGCACCGGGAAGTAGGACGGAAAGTGCAGCGTGAACTTCCAGCCTTCCTTGCCTTCCTTCTGCGCGGCCTCGCGGGCCGCTTCGATCGCATCGCCCGGCAGGCCGGCCAGCTCGGCCTCGTCCTGCGCGAAATACGCATACGCGTTGGTCGCGTCGAGCACGTGGTCGGAGAATGCCTTCGACAGCGCGGCCTGCTGCTCCTGCAATTCCGCGAAACGCGGCTTCTGATCCTCGGGCAGCTCGGCGCCCGACAGGCGGAAATCGCGCAGGGCGTTGTCGAGGATCTTCTTGCGCTCGGCGGACAGCGTCGCGTATTCGGCGCTCGCGGCGATCGCCTTGTACTTCTCGTACAGCGCGAGGTTCTGGCCGACGCTCGACCAGAATTCGGTCACGCGCGGCAGGTTTTCGCCGTACGCGGCGCGCAGCTCCGGCGTATCGGCGACCGCGTTCAGGTGGCCGACGACGCCCCATGCGCGCCCGAGCGGCTCCGTCGCCTGCTCGACCGTCTCGACGATCGCGGCCCAGGTCGCCGGCGTCGCGGGTGCGCTCGCCGTGTCGACCGCGCGGTTGGCGGCATCGAGCAGCGTGTCGAGCGCGGGCGTCACGTGTTCCGGACGAATCTCGCCGAAGCGGGGCAGGCCGGAGAAATCGAGGAGCGGATTGGTATTGGCGCTGGCGGACATTAAGACTCCCTGTCTGTTGCCGGATGAACCGGGGTGAAAAGGGTGAGGCGCGATGCGGCGGCGCCCGATATCGACATTATTGGGGCGCAACGCGCGCTTTCCAATCGTTAGTTTCTAACGAGGCGATTGACGGAGCGCGACGCGGAGCCGGAAAGGGTCGAAAGGGGCGGAATGAAGCGGAGCGCGGCAGTGTGGCAGGGCGCTGACGCGGCCGCGGCGGGCGGCCGGCGGGACGCCGGCGCACGCATGCGCGCCGGCTGGACGGGCGAGAGGGTCGAAGGCGCTCAGGCGGCCGCGGCGGCGCGCTCGGCGGCTTCGATCGTGTTGATCAGCAGCATCGTGATGGTCATCGGGCCGACGCCGCCCGGCACCGGCGTGATGTGGCCGGCGACTTCCTTCACGCCGGCGAAGTCGACGTCGCCGCACAGCTTGCCCGCGTCGTCGCGGTTCATGCCGACGTCGATCACCGTCGCACCCGGCTTGACCATGTCGGCCGTCAGGATGTTGCGCTTGCCGACCGCGGCGACCACGACGTCGGCCTGGCGCGTGTGCGCGGCGAGGTCGCGCGTCTTGCTGTGGCAGATCGTCACGGTCGCGCCGGCTTCGAGCAGCAGCATCGCCATCGGCTTGCCGACGATGTTCGAGCGGCCGATCACGACGGCGTTGGCGCCTTGCAGCGGGATGCCGTGCGCTTCGAACATCTTCATCACGCCGTACGGCGTGCACGGGCGGAACAGCGGCTTGCCCGTCATCAGTGCGCCGGCGTTCGCGACGTGGAAACCGTCGACGTCCTTCTCCGGCGCGATCGCCTCGATCACCTTGTGGCTATCGATGTGCGCGGGCAGCGGCAGCTGGACCAGGATGCCGTGGATCTTCGGGTCGCGGTTCAGTTCGTCGATGCGCGCGAGCAGGTCGGCTTCCGACAGCGTGTCGGGGTACGCATCCTTCAGCGAGAAGAAGCCGTTGTCCTCGCACGCCTTGATCTTGTTGCGCACGTAGACTTCGCTCGCCGGGTTGGCGCCGACGAGGATCACCGCGAGGCCGGGCTGGTGGCCGCGTGCGGTCAGGGCGGCGGCGCGTTCGGCGGCCTGCGCGCGCAAGGTCTTCGAGAGGGCGTTGCCGTCGATGAGGAGGGCTGTCATGGTGGTGGTCCTGCCGGGAAGTTGGAATGCGGGCGTACGGCGCGCGAAACGCCGCAGCAAAACACGGAATTATACCGGTCGCCTGCCGTCGTCCGACAGCGAATACAAGGAAAGCGTCATGGCGGCGGTGCCGGCGCCCCGGGAGGCGGCGCCGTGCCGTGCCGCGCGAGTGGGCCGCATCGCGCGGCGCGGCGGTGCGGCCGGCCGGGCAGGCGCCCGGCGGCCGCGCGCAACGTTCAGGCCTGCTTCTTCGACAGCGCGAGGCGCAGCAGATCGGCGACCGTGTTGACGTTGAGCTTTTCCATGATGTTCGCGCGGTGCGCTTCGACCGTCTTGATGCTGATCCCGAGATCGTCGGCGATCTGCTTGTTCAGGCGGCCGGCGATGATCCGCTCGAGCACCTGCTGCTCGCGCGCGGTCAGCTTCGACAGGCGCTCGCTCGCGGCGCGCTGTTCCTGGACGCTCTTGCTTTCGCTTCGGGCCTTGTCGAGCATCCGCTCGACGAGCTTGCGCAGCTCGGCCTCGTCGAACGGTTTCTCGATAAAGTCCATCGCACCCTTTTTCATCGTCGACACGGCCATCGGCACGTCGCCGTGGCCCGTGACGAAGATGATCGGCAGCGCGGCGTTGTCGGCGATCAGGCGCTCCTGCAGCTCGAGGCCGCTCATGCCTGACATCCGCACGTCGAGGATCAGGCAGGCGATCTGGCCGGCCTGCTGCGCCGGCTGGTACGCATCGAGGAACTGCTCGGCGCTCGAGAAACATTGCACGCGATAGCCGTTCGCCTCCAGCAGCCAGCGCAGCGAGTCCCGTACGGCCTCGTCGTCGTCGACGACGAAGACAGTTTCCTGAGTGGTGGTGACAGGGCTATTCATAGTTCTCCCGTAACGGTATGTGATGCCGATGCCTCGCGCCCCCCTTGGCCGAGATCAGCGGGTTCCCCAATGGGCAGGCTGCAGTGGAATGTCGCGCCGGAAATGCGGCCGTCCGGTTCGACATTGTTGACCACCCACAGACGCCCCCGATGCGATTCGATGATCGAACGGCAGATGTTCAGCCCCATGCCCATGCCGTCGGACTTGGTGCTGTAAAACGGTTCGAACAGGCGTTCGGCGGTCGCTTCGTCGACGCCCGGACCCTGGTCGATCACGCGGACGTCGACGAAACCCGCGTCGATGTCGGCGACGACGCGGATCACGCCGTCCGCCGACGCCGGCTTCACGTCGGCCATCGCCTCGGCCGCGTTCTTCATCAGGTTCACGAGCACCTGCTCGATCAGCACGGGGTCGACATAAATAATAGGCATTCTTGCGAGGATTTCCGTGACGATCCGGATCCTGCGCTTCCTGGCCTCGATTTCGGCGAGCCCGACTGCGTCGGCGACGATGTCCGCGACCCGCGCCGGCTGGCGCTTCGGCTCGCTGCGCTTCACGAATTCGCGGATCCGCTTGACGATCATCCCCGCGCGCAGCGCCTGCTGCGCGGTCTTTTCCAGCGCGGGCTGCAGCGTCTCGGGCGTGCCGCGGCCGCTTTTCACGAGCGCGAGCGTGCCCGAGCAATAGTTGTTGATCGCGGCAAGCGGCTGATTCAATTCGTGCGCAATCGACGACGCCATTTCACCCATCGTCATCAATCGGCTCGTGAACTGCAGCTTCTCTTCCTGCTGGTGCGCGAGTTCCTGCGCCTTCTTGCGGGTCGTGATGTCGGTCGCGATCTGCATCTGCGCGAGGTGGCCGTCCACCCACTGGATGTACTGGCGGCGCACCTCGAACCACTTCTGGATGCTCTCGACGTACACCTCCTGCGCGTCTGCCGTGCTGCTCGTCAGCGCGGCGGCCGGCAGGCCGGCGAACGCATCGACCATGTCGATCGAGTCGGACGACGCCTGCGCGCGGTCGAAGCCGCCGCCCGACAGCTCGAGGTGGCCGTCCGGGCGGATCCCGAACAGGTGGCGGTAGTAGCGGTTCGCGAACAGCAGCTCGGCTTCGTCGGCGGCCAGCACCGATACCGCGGCGTCGAGGCTTTCGAGCACCGTCGTGAAGCGCTCGTGCGCGGCCGCGAGTTCCTCGCGCGCGCGCTTCGGCTCGGTGATGTCGGTCATCGACGACATCCAGCCGGTCTGGCGGCCCGAGCTGTCGATCAGCGGCGAAACGTAGAGGCGCGCATGGAACAGCGTGCCGTTCTTGCGCCGCACGCGCAGTTCGAAGCCCGAGCTCGGTGCTTTGCCGCGCAGCGTCATGTCGAGCTGGCGCTGCATTTCGGGATACGAGTCGCGCGGCCAGTAGGGGAACGGTGCGACCTTGCCGACGAGGTCGGTTTCGTCCCAGCCCGTCATCCGGCAGAACGCGGGGTTCACGTGCGTGATGCGGCCGTGCATGTCGAGCACGCGCATGCCGATCAGCACCGAATTCTCCATCGCGCGGCGGAAGAACGCCTCAGCGTACAGCGCCTGCTGTGCCTCGAAGCGTTGGCGCGTGTGCTTCCACAGGCTCCAGAGGCTCCACAGCACGAAGCACGACAGGCCGGCCACGAGCCACACGAGCGTGTTGTTGGTCAGGTTCGTGAGCTGCGGGAACGCGTACACGCGCACGGTCAGCCCCTGGCCGGGCGGGTCGAGCGGCAGGTCGTAGTGGGAGTCGCGCGGCAGGCGCGGGCGCGTCGACGTGGACGACAGCTCGCGGTTGTTCGAGTCGGTGATCGAGATCTTGTACTTCGACGACAGCTCCTGCGGGATGTCGTGCTTCAGGATCCCTTCGACCGAGAACACCGCGGCGAGCGAGCCGAGATATTCGCGGTCGCCGCGCATCACGGGCGTCTGCAGCGTGATGAAGCCGTTGCCGAAGTCGTCGTAGATCAGCGGCGAATAGGCCTGGCGGCGCGTGCTGCGCGCTTCGTCGTACGCGCCGCGCACGGCGTCCTGCATCTGCGCGTCGCCGGGTTTCGCGAGCCGCTGGCCGAGCAGCGGAGGATGCACGGTCGGCCAGCGCTGCACGCCGGGCGCGGTGTACCAGTTCAGATAGAGGATTTCCGGATGCGTCTGCATCACGTCCGCGACGGCCATCTGGAATGCGTTCTGGTCGAGGCGGCCGGACGCGAGATCGCGCGACAGCGCCTGCAGTTGCTCCTGCGCGCCCGTCATCGACAGGCGGATCTGCTGCTGCGCCCACGCGACGTTACGGAACAGGGTGTCTTCCTGCTGCTGCTGTTCGCGGCGATTGAGGCTCCATAGAATGAGGCTCATCACCACGAGGAACACGAGGATCGACAGCAGCGGCGTCAGCAAATAGGAATTGGACCACCACGGTCCGTGGTGCCAGCGGGACGGCTGCGACTCCGCCGGCGGGCCCGACGGTCGCGCCGAGCGTGCGAAAAGCCGATCGGTCAACATGGCAGGATTGTAGCGCAGCGCAATACATGGAAAACCTATACCGGATATGTTGAACGGAAACGGATTTATGCCCGCGGCGCGTGCCGCAGAGGCCCGCCGCAAGGGTGCAGCGCAGCAATATTCCGCATTACGAGAAAAGATCTCATAATTCGAAAATTCTGTTGCGCGGGGCCGGCGACGCTCATTACAATCCGTCGGAGCTTGCCCGCAGGCCGCGCCGCGTCGTCTGCACGAGAGCGATCCTCACATTCCAGGACCCAGGAGACGAGAATGTCCGCTGTACCGAACGAAGTGATGAAATATGTCGCCGCCGAACGTGACGACGACCCGCAAGAAACCGTTGAATGGCTCGAGTCGCTCGACGGCGTGATCTCGTCGGTGGGCACCGGCCGCGCGCATTACCTGATCGAAAAGCAGATCGAGTTCGCCCGCATGCACGGCGAACACCTGCCGTTCTCCGCCAACACCCCGTACATCAACACGATCCCGGTCGAAGCCCAGGCGAAGATTCCGGGCGACCAGGACCTCGAGCACCGCATCCGTTCGTACACGCGCTGGAACGCGCTGGCGATGGTGCTGCGCGCCGGCAAGGACACGAACGTCGGCGGCCACATCGCGTCGTTCGCATCGGCCGCGACGCTCTACGACGTCGGCTACAACCACTTCTGGCACGCGGCGTCCGACCAGCACGGCGGCGATCTCGTGTTCGTGCAGGGCCACTCGTCGCCGGGCGTGTACTCGCGCGCGTTCCTGCTCGGCCGCCTGTCGGAAGAGCAGCTCGACAACTTCCGCCAGGAAGTCGACGGCAAGGGCATCTCGTCGTACCCGCACCCGTGGCTGATGCCGGACTTCTGGCAGTTCCCGACGGTGTCGATGGGTCTCGGCCCGATCATGGCGATCTACCAGGCACGCTTCATGAAGTACCTGGAATCGCGCGGCATCGCGAAGACCGCCGGCCGCAAGGTCTGGGCGTTCCTCGGCGACGGCGAGACGGACGAGCCGGAATCGCTCGGCGCGATCGGCATGGCGAGCCGCGAGAAGCTCGACAACCTCGTGTTCGTGATCAACTGCAACCTGCAGCGTCTCGACGGCCCGGTGCGCGGCAACGGCAAGATCATCCAGGAACTGGAATCGGAATTCCGCGGCGCCGGCTGGAACGTGATCAAGGTCATCTGGGGCAGCCGCTGGGATGCGCTGTTCGCCCGCGACAAGACGGGCGCGCTGATGCGCCGCATGATGGAAGTCGTCGACGGCGAATACCAGACGTACAAGTCGGAGTCGGGCGCGTTCGTACGCGAACACTTCTTCAACACGCCTGAACTGAAGGCGCTCGTCGCCGACTGGTCGGACGACGACATCTGGGCGCTGAACCGCGGCGGCCACGATCCGCACAAGATCTACGCGGCGTTCCACGAAGCGACCAACACGAAGGGCGCGCCGACCGTCATCCTCGCGAAGACCATCAAGGGCTACGGGATGGGCGAGTCGGGCCAGGCGATGAACATCACGCACCAGCAGAAGAAGCTGCCGGTCGAGCAACTGAAGAAGTTCCGTGACCAGTTCCGCCTGCCGATCACCGACGAGCAGATCGCCGACGTGCCGTACCTGAAGTTCGAGGAAGGCTCGAAGGAGCTCGAATACATGCGCCAGAAGCGCATGGACCTCGGCGGCTACCTGCCGCATCGCCGCGAGAAGGCGACGTCGCTGCCGGTGCCGGCGCTCGACGCATTCGAGCCGCTGCTGAAGGGCACGGGCGAAGGCCGCGAGATCTCGACGACGATGGCGTTCGTGCGGATCCTGAACATCCTGCTGAAGGACAAGGCGCTCGGCAAGCGCGTCGTGCCGATCGTCCCGGACGAATCGCGTACGTTCGGCATGGAAGGCCTGTTCCGCCAGATCGGTATCTGGAACCAGGAAGGCCAGAAGTACGTGCCGGAAGATTCCGACCAGCTGATGTTCTACAAGGAATCGGAAACCGGCCAGATCCTGCAGGAAGGCATCAACGAAGCGGGCGGCATGTGCGACTGGATCGCGGCAGCGACGTCGTATTCGACGCACGGCGAGATCATGGTGCCGTTCTACATCTTCTATTCGATGTTCGGCTTCCAGCGGATCGGCGACCTGGCATGGGCGGCGGGCGACATGCGCTCGCGCGGCTTCCTGCTCGGCGGTACCGCGGGCCGCACGACGCTGAACGGCGAAGGCCTGCAGCACGAAGACGGTCACTCGCTCCTGTGGGCCGCATCGGTGCCGAACTGCATCAGCTACGACCCGACGTTCGGCTACGAACTCGCGGTGATCGTCCAGGACGGCCTGCGCCGCATGGTGCAGGAGCAGGAAGACGTGTACTACTACATCACGGTGATGAACGAGAACTACGAGCACCCGGCGATTCCGCAGGGCGAGCACGTAGCGGCCGACATCATCAAGGGCATGTACGCGTTCAAGAAGGCCGACGCGGACGCGAAGGCGCCGCGCGTGCAATTGCTCGGCGCGGGCACGATCTTCAACGAAGTGATCGCTGCCGCCGACCTGCTGAAGAACGACTGGGGCGTCGCGGCCGACCTGTGGAGCGTGCCGAGCTTCACCGAACTCGCGCGTGAAGGCCACGAGATCGAGCGCTGGAACCTGCTCCATCCGACCGAGGAGCGTCGCCTGTCGCACGTGCAGAAGTGCCTGAAGGACACGCAGGGTCCGGTCATCGCGTCGACCGACTACGTGCGCGCGCTGGTCGACCAGATCCGCGGCCAGATCGACCGCCGCTTCGTCGTGCTGGGCACGGACGGCTTCGGTCGTTCGGACACCCGCGAGAAGCTGCGTCACTTCTTCGAAGTCGACCGTCACTGGGTCACCGTCGCCGCGCTGAACGCGCTGGCCGACGAAGGCACGATCGAGCGCAAGGTGGTCGCGGACGCGATTGCCAAGTACAACCTCGATCCGTCCAAGCCCAACCCGATGACCGTTTAACGCACACGCGCCGTGTGATGCCGCGCGCCGCTTCCGGGAGGGGCGCGCGCGGCCATGGAGACACAAAAAGATGAGTCAAGCGATCGAAGTGAAGGTGCCGGATATCGGCGATTACAAGGACGTGCCCGTCATCGAGGTGCTCGTGAAGGTGGGCGACACGGTCGAGCCCGAGCAGTCGCTCGTCACGCTCGAGTCGGACAAGGCGACGATGGACGTCCCGAGCCCGGCAGCCGGCACGGTCAAGGAAGTGAAGATCAAGGTGGGCGATTCCGTGTCGGAAGGCTCGCTGATCGTCCTGCTCGAAGGCGGCGCCGCGGCGCAGGTGAACGGTGCGGCCGCGCCGGCAGCCGCACCGGCTCCGGCGGCAGCGCCCGCACCCGCGCCGGCTGCGGCAGCGCCGGCTGCCGCGCCGGCCACGTCGGGCGGCACGCTCGAGGTGAAGGTGCCGGACATCGGCGACTACAAGGACGTCCCGGTGATCGAGATCGGCGTGAAGGTCGGCGACACGGTCGAGAAGGAGCAATCGCTCGTCACGCTCGAGTCCGACAAGGCGACGATGGACGTGCCGAGCCCGGCCGCAGGCGTCGTGAAGGAAATCAAGGTCAAGGTGGGCGATTCGGTGTCCGAAGGCACGCTGATCGTGCTGCTCGACGCCGCTGGCGGCGCGCCTGCCGCCGCGCCGCAGGCGAGCGCGCCGGCTCCGGCCGCTGCCGCGCCGGCACCCGCCGCCGCACCGGCACCCGCGAAGGCTGCACCGGCTCCGGCTGCTGCCGCGCCGGCCGCCGCAACGTCGGGCGAGTACCGCGCGAGCCACGCATCGCCGTCCGTGCGCAAGTTCGCGCGCGAGCTCGGCGTGGAAGTCGCACGCGTTCAGGGTACCGGTCCGAAGGGCCGCATCACTAAGGACGACATCACCGGCTTCGTGAAGGGCGTGATGACGGGCCAGCGCGCGGCACCGGCCGCGGCAGCCGCGCCGGCAGGCGGCGGCGAGCTGAACCTGCTGCCGTGGCCGAAGGTCGACTTCTCGAAGTTCGGCCCGTTCGAGGCGAAGCCGCTGTCGCGCATCAAGAAGATCTCGGGCGCGAACCTGCATCGCAACTGGGTGATGATCCCGCACGTCACGAACAACGACGAAGCGGACATCACCGAGCTCGAAGCGCTGCGCGTGCAGCTGAACAAGGAGCACGAGAAGGCGGGCGTGAAGTTCACGATGCTCGCGTTCGTGATCAAGGCGGTCGTCGCCGCGCTGAAGAAGTTCCCGACCTTCAACGCGAGCCTCGACGGCGACAACCTGGTGTTCAAGCAGTACTACCACGTCGGTTTTGCCGCTGACACGCCGAACGGCCTCGTCGTGCCGGTGATCCGCGACGCGGACAAGAAGGGCCTCGTCGACATCGCGAAGGAAATGGCCGAGCTGTCGAAGGCCGCGCGCGACGGCAAGCTGAAGCCGGACCAGATGCAGGGCGGCTGCTTCTCGATCTCGTCGCTCGGCGGGATCGGCGGCACCAACTTCACGCCGATCATCAACGCCCCGGAAGTCGCGATCCTCGGGTTGTCGCGCGGGCAGATGAAGCCGGTGTGGGACGGCAAGCAGTTCGTGCCTCGGCTCACGCTGCCGCTGTCGCTGTCGTATGACCATCGCGTCATCGATGGCGCGGAAGCCGCGCGGTTCAATGCGTATCTCGGCGCGTTGCTGGCCGATTTCCGTCGCATCATTCTTTGATGAGCGTGGGAGTGGCTCGCGGGGGCGTGGGGTTGATGTCTGTGATCCTCGCCCTGTCGTTGAACCTGTTTCGCTAATGGTCTGCTAGCGTCGCCCCTGCGCGGGGCGGCGGTCACTTTTCTTTGTCCCACAGGGACTACCTTCGGGTCGTCTTCCAAAGAAAAGTAACCAAAAGAAAGGCGCGTCCTTGGGCGGACGGCAAAGGTGGTCCTGCCCAGGTTCGCGTTCTTTTGTCAGGCCGTAGTCGGTTCTTGCGGGTTTCTCCCCCTCTGTCTGCAGCTAATCAAGAAGGGGACAGTAATGAGTCTCATCGAAGTCAAGGTTCCGGATATCGGCGATTTCAGCGGCGTCGATGTCATCGAAGTCAACGTGAAGCCGGGCGACGTGATCGAAAAAGAGCAGACGCTCATCACGCTCGAATCGGACAAAGCCTCCATGGAAGTGCCCAGCGACGTCGCCGGCACGGTCAAGGAAGTCAAGGTCAAGGCCGGCGAGAAAGTCTCGCAAGGCACCGTGATCGCCATCGTCGAAGCAGCGGCAGGCGCAGCCGCGCCCGCGAAAGCAGCCGAACCCGCAAAGGCCGCAGCACCGGCTCCGGCCGCCGCGCCCGCCGCCGCCCCGGCCGTCGCTCCGCAAGCCGGCAGCTACAGCGGCTCCGCCGACATCGAATGCGACATGCTCGTGCTCGGTGCCGGCCCCGGCGGCTACTCGGCCGCATTCCGCGCAGCCGACCTCGGCATGAAGACGGTGCTCGTCGAACGTTACTCGACGCTCGGCGGCGTCTGCCTGAACGTCGGCTGCATCCCGTCGAAGGCGCTGCTGCACACGGCGCTCGTCATCGACGAAGCCGCGGCGCTCGCGTCGCACGGCATCTCGTTCGGCAAGCCGGAAGTCGATCTCGACAAGCTGCGCGACTTCAAGGGCGGCGTCGTCAAGAAGCTGACGACGGGCCTCGCCGGCATGGCGAAGGCGCGCAAGGTCGAAGTGGTCACCGGCGTCGGCGCGTTCGTCGATCCGTATCACATGGAAGTGCAGGGCGAGAACGGCAAGAAGGTCGTCAAGTTCAAGCAGGCAATCATCGCCGCCGGCTCGCAGGCCGTGAAGCTGCCGTTCATGCCGGAAGACCCGCGCGTCGTCGATTCGACGGGCGCCCTCGAACTGCGCCAGCTGCCCAAGCGCATGCTCGTGATCGGCGGCGGCATCATCGGCCTCGAAATGGCGACGGTGTATGCGACGCTCGGCGCCGAGATCGACGTCGTCGAAATGATGGACGGCCTGATGATGGGCGCGGACCGCGATCTCGTGAAGGTCTGGGAAAAGTACAACGCGAAGCGCTTCGGCAACGTGATGCTGAAGACCAAGACGGTCGGCGCGGAAGCGAAGGAAGACGGCATCTACGTGAAGTTCGAGGGCGAGAAGGCGCCGGCGGAAGCGCAGCGCTACGACCTCGTGCTGGTGGCGGTGGGCCGCAGCCCGAACGGCAAGAAGATCGGTGCCGACAAGGCAGGCGTCGCGGTCACCGACCGCGGCTTCATCGACGTCGACAAGCAGATGCGCACGAACGTCCCGCACATCTTCGCGATCGGCGACATCGTTGGCCAGCCGATGCTCGCGCACAAGGCCGTGCATGAAGGCCACGTCGCAGCGGAAGCCGCGCACGGCGAAAAGGCGTACTTCGACGCGCTGCAGATCCCGTCGGTGGCGTACACCGATCCGGAAGTGGCGTGGGCCGGCAAGACGGAAGACCAGTGCAAGGCCGAAGGCATCAAGTACGGCAAGGCCGTGTTCCCGTGGGCCGCATCGGGCCGCGCGATCGCGAACGGCCGCGACGAAGGCTTCACGAAACTGATCTTCGACGAGGAAACCCATCGCGTGATCGGCGGCGGGATCGTCGGCCTGAACGCGGGCGACCTGATCAGCGAAGTGTGTCTCGCCGTCGAGATGGGCGCGGACGCGGAAGATATCGGCAAGACGATCCATCCGCACCCGACGCTCGGCGAATCGGTCGGCATGGCCGCGGAACTGTACGAAGGCGTCTGTACGGACCTGCCGCCGCAACGCAAGAAGTAACGCGATCGGCTCGGCCGGCCTCGCGCCGGCCACGAAAAACGCCGCCGCCCGGGATACCCGGACGGCGGCGTTTTCTTTTGCCCGCGGCCGACGGCAGTGCCCGGTCCGTGCTGCGCCATCGCACCAGCGCCACCGGGATGCCCGGATGTTCCGTCGCTGGAAACAAAAAAGCCGCGCAGTGCGCGGCTTTGTCAGGAGCAGGGGACGCTTACGCGGCCGGCTTGCTCGAACGGCGCGATGCAGCAGCGCTCGCAGCCTTCGTCGCGACAGCGGCAGCCGCGTTGAAGTTCGTTTCGGCGATCTCGACGGCTTGCTTGGCAGCCTTCTGGACCGTTTCGTACGTCGTGTTCGCAGCGTTCAGTGCCGACTTCAGTGCGGCGACAGCCGTTTCCGAACCGGCCGGAGCGTTCTTCGCGACGTTGTCGACGAGTGCCTGGACCTTCTTGTTCTGCTCTTCGAATTGCGCTTCGGCAACCTTCGCGAACTCGGCTTGCGTCGACGACGCGATTTCATACAGGTGACGGCTGTACGACAGCACCTTTTCCGCGACCGGCTGCGACAGGCTCGCTTGCAGCGCGATCAGTTCCTGTGCGTCCTTCACCGACAGCAGGCGCTGCGCGTTTTCCTGGCTTTCGGTCAGCGTCGACTTCACGACCTGCAGGTTGAGTTCGATCAGCTTTTCGACGCCTTCGAACGCCTTGGTCGTCAGACCGAACAGGCTTTCGAGGTTGGCTTTCTGTGCGGCGGCGATTTGCTCGGGGGTCAGCAAGGACATGTCAAGCTCCTGAAAAGCGATCACGTCGATCGCAGGGATAAAGGGCACTACGATGGGGAACCTCGGCGCCGCGTGCTTTGTGCAACGCAGCAATGAGTCATATTTTAGGGCAGAGAAAAGTCTTGTCAAGCACTTTTTGTGCATTGCACAATCACGACAAATTATCGATAAAACAACGGGTTATCGCGGCCGGTTCGGAATCGGTTTCAGACGTGTTCCCACATGGTGCGCACTTGGCCGGGGCAGGCGCGCCGCACCGTGATCATGCACAGGTAAACCTGACAGGCATGTGGAACGTTATGCTTCTGTTCCTGTCGAAAAGCGCGCCGTTTCGCGATGCGCATGCCGTGGCGATGTGCCGCCGCCGCGGTCAAGACCGGTGCCTGGTACACCGAACGCCGGATACGTACTTTCCCCGCTTTAATTCGTCGCCAAAGTGACGTTATCTCAATTAACCGCGTGGTAATTCGGGAGACGGGTACTGTCGGGCGGCGCATCCCATGAATTTTTTCGATGGGAGCGCGAGGGTTGATCGAGTCATCGTTGGTCGACCCTTACATTCCGGTTTAACGACGATCGGTAAGTGCCTAATATTGCTCTTTTTTTCAGCTTTAACTACACTTGCGGAAACCCCGCCCGCTTTGTCCAGACCCCAATGAAAGCCGAATCGTTTTCACCGCGCAGATTGTTGCAGAGCATGACGCTCGGCACGGCTGTGTCGGTCGCCGTCGCCTTGCTGGCGACCGCCGCGTCCGTCGCGCCCGCTGACGCCTTTGCCGCCACTGCGAAGACCCACCAGGCCGCCAAGAAAGCCGCTTCCACTTCTTCGGAAAAGAAGCGGACGGTGAAGGCCGCCTCCGCGAAATCCGCCAACGTCGCGTCGGCCGATGCGCCGAAGGCATCGCGCAAGCGCGCGACGCTCGCGTCGAACGTGCACGGCCATCGCGGCGCGGTGCGCAAGGTCGCGTTCCAGCCGCGTCGCCCGACGGTCGGCCAGGCATTCGGCCTGCACGACACGCCGGACGCGCTCGCGCTGCGCTCGAGCGTCGCGTACGTCGTCGACCAGAACACCGGCGAGCCGCTGTTCGACAAGAATTCGCTCGCCGTCGTGCCGATCGCATCGATCTCGAAGCTGATGACGGCGATGGTCGTGCTCGACTCGAAGTCACCGATGACCGACCAGATCGAAGTCACCGACGAAGACCGCGACTACGAGAAGGGCACGGGTTCGCGCCTGTCGGTCGGCTCGGTGCTGTCGCGCGAGGACATGCTGCACATCGCGCTGATGGCGTCGGAAAACCGCGCGGCCGCCGCGCTGTCGCGCTACTACCCGGGCGGCCGTCCGGCGTTCATCGCCGCGATGAACGCGAAGGCGAAGTCGCTGGGCATGAACGACACCCACTTCGAGAATTCGACGGGCCTGTCGAGCTCGAATGTGTCGAGCGCACGCGACCTCGTGAAGATGGTCAACGCGGCGTACCAGTACCCGATGATCCGACAGTTCTCGACCGACCGCACGTACGACGTCAATACGGGCAAGCGCAACCTGGTCTACAACAGCACGAACGCGCTGATCCGCGGCAACGGCTCGTGGGACATCGGTCTGCAGAAGACGGGTTTCATCAACGAGGCGGGCGAATGCCTCGTGATGCAGGCGACGATCCATGGCCGGCCGATGGTGATGGTGCTGCTGGATTCGTTCGGCAAGTATTCGCGCTTCGCCGACGCGGCACGCCTGCGCAACTGGCTCGACGCCGGCGGCGGCGAGCGCCTGACGGCCGCCAATACGGCGAACGGCGGCACCTGAGCGTGTCACGGCGGTTCGCGCCGTGCCGATCGCCGCAAAGAAAAAGCCCCGCGATGCGGGGCTTTTTTTCATCTGGCGCCATGCGGCGGGCGGCGCGGCTCACGCGTGCCGTTGCAGCCCTTCGGCATCCTTCGTGGGCGCGGGCCGGTAGCCGAGCGATTCCGAGATGGTCAGCGCGGTGCGGCTCAGCTGGCCGAGCCACGCGTCCTGCAGGCGGTCCGCCGGGGCCGACAGCGACAGGCCCGCGACGAGCTTGCCCGAGTCGTCGTAGATGCCGGCCGCGATGCAGCGCACGCCCAGCTCCAGTTCCTCGTTGTCCCGCGCGCACGATTGCTGGCGCACGAGTGTCAGCTCGCGCTCGAGCTTCGCGATGTCGGTGATGCTGTTCTGCGTATGGCCGGACAGCCCGGTGCGCGTCGCATAGGCGCGCACGCGCGAGGTTTCGTCGACCGCGAGAAACAGCTTGCCGACCGACGTCAGATGCAGCGGCGCGCGGCCGCCGATTGCGCGGACGACCTGCATCCCCGAGCGCTCGGAATACGCGCGCTCGATATAGACGATTTCGTCGCCCTGACGCACCGACAGGTTCACGGTCTGGCCGGTCAGGCGATGCAATTCGCGCATCGGCATCAGCGCAGCGTCGCGTACCGACAGGCGCGCCTTCACGAGGTTGCCGAGTTCGAGCAGCCGCATGCCGAGCCGGTAGGTGCCGGGATCGGAGCGGTCGACGAGGCGGCAGGTCACCATGTCGTTGAGGATGCGGTGTGCGGTCGACGGATGCAGCTCCGTGCGCTGCGCAAGCTCTTTCAGGCTGACGGGGTCGCTGTGCGCGGCGAGCGCGTCCAGCAGCCGCATCATGCGTTCGATCACCTGGATCGACGTTTTGGAATCCGGGGTGGGTTGGCTCATGTCGGGGGAGAATCGGTTGACGCGTCAAGCGGTGTTGCGTCGATTGTATCTCGTATCGTGAAAAAAGCGAACGCCGTTCGAGGAAGTCCTCGTTTCCGGCATCGCGCACTTGCGCGCGCGCCGGCGTTGGTCTTGCCGGCCAAACGGCGGATAATGAGAGCCGTTTTCTCGAAGGAGCGCGTATGCGAGTCGGTTTGTTCGTGACCTGCCTGGTCGACCTGATGCGTCCGGAAATCGGCTTTTCCGCGCTGAAACTGATTCGCGAAGCCGGCTACGAGGTGTTCGTGCCGCCCGCGCAAACCTGCTGCGGCCAGCCGGCCTACAACTCGGGCGACCGCGCGCTCGCACGGGATCTCGCCGAAAAGACGCTGCGCGAGTTCGAGCAGTTCGATTACGTCGTCGCGCCGTCGGGCTCGTGTGGCGGCATGATCCGCGCGCACTACGGCGACCTGTTCCGCGACGACCCCGAACTGATGGGGCGCTATGCGCGATTCCAGCAGAAAGTCTACGAACTGACCGATTTCCTCGCGAACGTCGCGAAGGTGACGCTCGCCCCCGGCGAATTCACGGGGCCCGTCACCTATCACGACTCATGCTCGGGCCTGCGCGAGCTCGGCGTGAAGGCGCAGCCGCGCGCGCTGCTCGCGCAGCGCGGCGTGGCCGTCACCGAGATGAAGGACTGCGAGCACTGCTGCGGCTTCGGCGGCACGTTCGCGGTCAAGTACGGCGACATTTCGGCGGCCATCGCGGACGAAAAGTGCGCGAACGTGCGCGCGTCCGGTGCGGGCGCCGTCGTGCTCGGCGATCTCGGCTGCATGCTGAACATCGAAGGGCGGTTGCGCCGCACGGGCGACCGCGACACCCGCGTGCTGCACGTCGCGCAGGTGCTGGCGGGCGACGTCTGACGCCCGGTTCCCGCTTACTTTTCCTCGATACCGCGATGCAAGTTCAATCGATGCATTTCAAGGCGCGCGCCGGCCAGAAGCTGGCCGACCAGCGCCTGCAGCAGAACCTGAAGAAGCTGTCGACGAAGTTCGTGTCCGCGCGCGCCGATGCGATGACCGCGATCGACTTCCAGGCGACGCGCGCCGCGCTGAAGGCGCGCCGCAACCGTGCGCTGGAGAACCTCGACGTGTGGCTCGAGGCGTTCGAGCGCGAAGCGACGCGGCGCGGCACGACGGTGCTGTTCGCGGAAACGACCGCGGACGCCGCGCGGCTCGTCGCCGACATCGCGCGGCGCCACGACGTGAAGAAGGTCATCAAGACGAAGTCGATGGTGTCCGAGGAAATGCGCCTGAACGCGGTGCTTGCCGAGATGGGCGTGCAGTCGATCGAGACGGACCTCGGTGAATACATCCTGCAGATCAACGACAACGAGCCGCCGAGCCACATCATCGCGCCCGTCGTGCACAAGGACAAGGACGAGATCGCCGACCTGTTCGCGCGCACGCACCACCGCGAGCGGCTGACCGAGATTCCGGACATGACGCGCGAGGCGCGCGAGGTGCTGCGCCCGCATTTCCTGTCGGCCGACATGGGCGTGACGGGCGGCAACTTCGTGATCGCCGAGACGGGGTCGGTTGCGCTCGTCACGAACGAAGGCAACGAAGGGATGTGCACGGTGATGCCGCGCGTGCATGTCGCGGTGACGGGCATCGAGAAGGTGCTGCCGACGCTCGAGGATCTCGCGACCGCGATGCGTCTGCTGCCGCGTTCGGCGACCGGCCAGAAGACCTCGAACTACTTCTCGGTGCTGACCGGGCCGCGCGGCCCCGGCGACGAGGACGGCCCGGAACACAACTACGTGGTGCTCGTCGACGGCGGCCGCACGGGCCTGATCGGCGGCGAATTCCAGGAGATGCTGCGCTGCATCCGCTGCGGCGCGTGCATGAACCATTGCCCGGTGTACCAGAAGGTCGGCGGGCACGCGTACGGATGGGTCTATCCGGGCCCGATGGGGTCGGTATTGACGCCGAGCTACGTCGGGATCGACCGTGCGCTCGACCTGCCGCAGGCCGCGACGCTGTGCGGCGAATGCGACAGCGTGTGCCCGGCCGGAATCCCGCTGTCGCACCTGCTGCGCACGCTGCGCGAGAAACAGGTCGAGCGGCACCTGCGGCCGTGGCGCGAGCGCGCCGCGCTCGCCGCGTGGGGCTTTGTCGCGCGCCGGCCGCTCCTTTACGCGCTGACGACCAAGCTCGCGGTACGGATCCTCGAGCGGCTGGGCGGCAACGGCGGCACGCTGCGGCGCCTGCCGATGATGGGTGGCTGGATGGACACGCGCGACATGCCGACGCCGACCGGCCGGACGTTCCGCGAACTGTACGCGGCCTCGCAAAGCCACCTGGGCTGACGACTGTTCATCGGGTGGCAACAGTGCGTTCGCTATTCATGTATTTATCTTGATAGGTGCGGTCTATAGAATCCTGCCTGTAGTCCCCGGAATCGGGTTTCGGGGCATGAGGTCAAGGAGCCGCATCATGAAAAAGACAATATCGATGTACTGGCCGCTGGCAATCGTCGTTCCGCTCGCCGCGGCCGCTTATCTGCACGCGATGGCCGACGCGCCGGCGAGTGGACCGATCGCCGTTCACCAGGCATCGGCCGAGCTCGCGCGCGCGGTGTCGTTCGGTCTGGTCGACGACGCGGCGACACCGTTGCCGGCCGCATCCGGCGACGTCGTGCTCGCCGCACCCAAGGCGCTGTAAGGCACGCCGCCGTCGCTTTGCGCGGCGGCGCGATTCCGGGCGCCTTTGTATAATGGCGCGTTGTTCTCCCGCGCGGCTCGCCGCGGCTTTCCGATAGTGCGATGACCCGCGTTGCGATCTGTTTCGTCTGTCTCGGCAATATCTGCCGTTCGCCCACTGCAGAAGGCGTGATGCGCCACCAGGTGGACGCGGCCGGGCTGGCCGACCGGATCGAGGTCGATTCGGCCGGTACCGGCGACTGGCACGTCGGCGAGCCGCCCGACACGCGCGCGCAGGCGGCGGCCCGCACCCGCGGCTACGACCTGTCGGCGCTGCGGGCGCGGCAGGTGAGCGCGGCGGATTTCGAGCGGTTCGACCTGCTGCTGGCGATGGACGAAGCCAATCTCGCGGAATTGCGGCGGCGCTGCCCGCCCGGGCATCGCGACAAGGTGCGCCTCCTGATGGAATTCGCGCCGGGCGCGGCCGGGACCGAAGTGGACGATCCTTATTTCGGCGGCGCGCAGGGCTTCGAACAGGTGCTCGACCAGGTCGAGCGCGCGTGCGCGGGCCTGCTGGACACCCTCCGGAGCGGTACCGCACGCTGATCGTGGGGTATTCAGCGGTCTGCGAATACCCTGTCGAAGACATGGATACTTGACTAAAAACGTCAAATATTTATACTTGACCAAAATCGTCAAGATTGCAGTCCCCTAGACACCATGAGACTCACCACCAAAGGCCGTTTCGCCGTCACGGCGATGATTGACTTGGCACTGCGCCAGGAGCAGGGCCCGGTGACGCTTGCAGGCATCAGCCAGCGCCAGCGGATTTCGCTCTCGTATCTCGAACAGCTGTTCGGCAAGCTGCGCAGGCATGAAATCGTCGAATCCGTGCGCGGCCCGGGCGGCGGCTACAACCTCGCGCGTCGCGCGCAGGACGTCACCGTCGCCGACATCATCATCGCGGTCGATGAACCGCTCGACGCCACGCAGTGCGGCGGCAAAGGCACGTGCGACGGCTCGAAGCAGCCCGACGGCCATTGCATGACGCACGAGCTGTGGTCGACCCTGAACCAGAAAATGGTCGAATACCTCGATTCGGTATCGCTGCAGGATCTCGTCGATCAGCAGCGCGCACGCGAGGGTGCGCCCGCGGTGCTGCGCGACCGGCGCGCGCCGGAGCCCGCCGCGGCGCCGGCCGAACCGGTGCGCACGATGCCGCTCGGTCCCAATTCGGTGTTCAACATCGCGAGTTCGTGAGCGCGAACGCGCCGCACACCCCATAACGCACATAGTCCCTGCACAGAATACCCGGAGCGACAGATGACCCAAGAGACTCTCCACCTGCCCATCTACATGGATTACAGCGCGACGACGCCGGTCGACCCGCGCGTGGTCGACAAGATGGTGCCGTACCTGCGCGAGCAGTTCGGCAACCCGGCATCGCGCAGCCACGCGTACGGCTGGGATGCCGAGCGCGCGGTCGAGGAAGCGCGCGAACAGGTGGCTGCGCTCGTGAACGCGGATCCGCGCGAGATCATCTGGACGTCCGGCGCAACGGAATCGGACAACCTTGCGATCAAGGGTGCCGCGAACTTCTACAAGGGCAAGGGCAAGCACATCGTCACGGTGAAGACCGAGCACAAGGCCGTGCTCGACACCTGCCGCGAGCTCGAGCGCGACGGCTTCGAAGTCACCTATCTCGACGTGAAGGAAGACGGCCTGATCGACCTCGACGTGTTCAAGGCCGCGCTGCGCCCGGACACGATCCTCGTATCCGTGATGCACGTGAACAACGAGATCGGCGTGATCCAGGACATCGAGACGATCGGCGAGATCTGCCGCGAGAAGGGCATCGTGTTCCACGTGGACGCCGCACAGTCGACCGGCAAGGTCGAGATCGACCTCGCGAAGCTGAAGGTCGACCTGATGTCGTTCTCGGCGCACAAGACCTACGGCCCGAAGGGCATCGGCGCGCTGTACGTGCGTCGCAAGCCGCGCGTGCGCATCGAAGCGCAGATGCACGGCGGCGGCCACGAGCGCGGCATGCGTTCTGGCACGCTGGCGACGCACCAGATCGTCGGCATGGGCGAAGCGTTCCGCATCGCGCGTGAAGAAATGGCGACCGAGAACGAGCGCATCCGCATGCTGCGCGACAAGCTGCTGCGCGGCCTGTCGCAGATCGAGGAAACGTACGTGAACGGCGACATGGAGCACCGTGTCCCGCACAACCTGAACATCAGCTTCAACTTCGTCGAAGGCGAGTCGCTGATCATGGCGATCAAGGACGTCGCGGTGTCGTCGGGCTCGGCTTGCACGTCGGCGTCGCTGGAGCCGTCGTACGTGCTGCGTGCACTCGGCCGCAACGACGAACTCGCGCACAGCTCGATCCGCTTCACGGTCGGCCGCTTCACGACGGAGCAGGACGTCGACTTCGTGATCAACCTGCTGAACAGCAAGATCGCGAAGCTGCGCGAACTGTCGCCGCTCTGGGAAATGCACCAGGAAGGCATCGATCTGTCGACGATCGAATGGGCCGCACACTGAACACCGCATTGAATACATTCGCGGGCGGATTTGCGCACGCAGACGTAACGAGTCAAGGAGTTTGAGTCATGTCATACAGCAACAAGGTTCTGGATCACTACGAAAACCCGCGTAACGTCGGTTCGTTCGCGAAAGACGACGACGCGGTCGGCACGGGCATGGTCGGCGCGCCGGCCTGCGGCGACGTGATGAAGCTGCAGATCCGCGTCGGCGCGGACGGCGTGATCGAAGACGCGAAGTTCAAGACGTACGGTTGCGGCTCGGCCATCGCGTCGAGCTCGCTCGTGACCGAGTGGGTGAAGGGCAAGACCCTCGACGAGGCACTGTCGATCAAGAACACGCAGATCGCCGAAGAGCTGGCCCTGCCGCCGGTGAAGATTCACTGCTCGATTCTCGCGGAAGACGCGATCAAGGCAGCCGTGGCCGACTACAAGAAGCGCCACGACACCAAGGAAGGCGATCAGGCAGCAGCCTGAGCGGCATCGAGCGGCTTGTGAAGGATCGCGGCGGGCCCGGGTGGCGCGCCGCGGCAAGGACATCATGGCAATTACACTGACCGAAAAAGCAGCACAGCACGTCCAGAAATACCTCGTCCGTCGCGGCAAGGGTGTGGGCCTGCGGCTTGGCGTTCGCACGACCGGGTGCTCGGGGCTCGCGTACAAGCTCGAGTATGTCGACGAGCTGGCTCCCGAGGATCAGGTGTTCGAGAGCCATGGCGTGAAGGTCGTCGTCGACCCGAAGAGCCTCGCGTACATCGACGGCACCGAGCTCGACTTCGCACGCGAAGGCCTGAACGAGGGGTTCAAGTTCAACAACCCGAACGTGAAGGACGAGTGCGGCTGCGGCGAATCGTTCCGCGTGTGACGCGGGTTTCCGCGCGATGCGGGCAAGAGGCGGCACGGGCCGCCTTTTTAATGTGCGGCGTTTGCCGCGCGACGAACCGGAATTGAACGCGACGATGGTTTCGCTGAAAGACAGCCACTTCGATCTGTTTCACCTGCCGGCGCAATTCGCGCTCGACGAGACGGCGCTCGACAGCGCCTATCGCACGGTGCAGACGCAGGTGCACCCGGACCGCTTCGCGGCGGCCGGCGACGCGCAAAAGCGCATCGCGATGCAATGGGCGACCCGTGCGAACGAAGCCTACCGCACGCTGCGCGATCCGCTGAAGCGCGCGACCTATCTGCTGTCGCTGCGCGGCGTCGACATCGGTGCCGAAAACAACACCGCGATGGAGCCCGCGTTCCTGATGCAGCAGATGGAGTGGCGCGAAGGCATCGAGGATGCCGCGGCTGCCCGCAACGTCGACGCGCTCGATGCGCTGCTCGCCGAGCTGCGCGACGAAAAGCGCGTGCGCCTCGAGCGCCTCGGCACGCTGCTCGACAGCGCGGCCGACCAGGCCGCCGCCGAGGCCGTGCGCCAGCTGATGTTCATCGAACGGGTCGCGTCGGAAGTGGGCGCGCAGATCGAGCGCCTCGAAACTTAACCGCGTGCCTCGCGGCACGCGCAGCAAACGGGCCGAGCGCCCGAACGAACCAAGATGGCTTTACTGCAAATTTCCGAACCGGGCATGGCGCCGGCGCCGCACCAGCGGCGACTCGCTGTCGGGATCGATCTCGGCACGACGAACTCGCTCGTCGCGGCCGTGCGCAACAGCGTGCCCGAAGTGCTGCCGGACGAAGCGGGCCGCGCGCTGCTGCCGTCGGTGGTCCGTTATCTGGAGAAGGGCGGCCGCCGCATCGGTCACGAAGCGAAGGAGCAGGCCGCGACCGATCCGCGCAACACGATCGTGTCGGTCAAGCGCTTCATGGGCCGCGGCAAGGCCGAGGTCGAAGGCGCGGCGAACGCGCCGTACGAATTCGTCGATGCACCCGGCATGGTGCAGATCCGCACGATCGACGGCGTGAAGAGCCCGGTCGAAGTGTCGGCCGAGATTCTCGCGACGCTGCGTTACCGTGCGGAAGACACGCTCGGCGACGACCTGGTCGGCGCGGTGATCACGGTGCCCGCGTACTTCGACGACGCGCAGCGCCAGGCGACGAAGGACGCCGCGCGCCTCGCGGGCCTCAACGTGCTGCGCCTGTTGAACGAACCGACCGCGGCTGCGATCGCCTACGGTCTCGACAACGCGGCCGAAGGCCTCTACGCGGTGTACGACCTCGGCGGCGGCACGTTCGACCTGTCGATCCTGAAGCTGACGAAGGGCGTATTCGAAGTGCTGGCCGCGGGCGGCGATTCCGCACTCGGCGGCGACGATTTCGACCACGCGCTGTTCGGTCACGTACTTGCGCAGGCCGGCATCGACCCGAAGGCGCTCGCGCCCGAGGACGTGCGCCTGCTGCTCGATCGCGTGCGCGTGCTGAAGGAAGCGCTGTCGTCCGCGCCGCAGGCGTCGCTCGACGTGACGCTGTCGACCGGTGCACACCTCGTGCAGACGATCTCGCACGACACGTTCGCCGCGCTCGTCGAGCCGCTCGTGCAGCGTACGCTGACGCCGACCCGCAAGGCCCTGCGCGATGCGCAGGTGAGCCCGGCCGACATCAAGGGCGTCGTGCTGGTCGGCGGCGCGACGCGCATGCCGGTGATCCGCGAGGCGGTCGCGAAGTATTTCGGCCAGCCGCCGCTCGTCAACCTCGATCCGGACCAGGTCGTCGCGCTCGGCGCGGCGATCCAGGCCGACCTGCTCGCCGGCAATCGCGGCAGCGGCGACGACTGGCTGCTGCTCGACGTGATCCCGCTGTCGCTCGGCGTCGAGACGATGGGCGGTCTCGTCGAGAAGATCATTCCGCGCAATTCGACGATTCCGATCGCGCGTGCGCAGGAATTCACGACCTTCAAGGACGGCCAGACCGCGATGGCAATCCACGTCGTGCAGGGCGAGCGCGAGCTCGTCGCCGACTGCCGCTCGCTCGCGCGCTTCGAGCTGCGCGGCATCCCGCCGATGACGGCCGGTGCGGCGCGCATCCGCGTGACCTACCAGGTCGATGCGGACGGGCTGCTGTCGGTGTTTGCGCGCGAGCAGCATTCGGGCGTCGAGGCGTCGGTCGTCGTGAAGCCGTCGTACGGCCTCGCCGACGACGACATCGCGAAGATGCTCGAGGACAGCTTCAAGACCGCCGAGATCGACATGCGGGCACGCGCGCTGCGCGAAGCGCAGGTCGAGGCCGAGCGGATGATCGAGGCGACGCAGGCGGCGCTGGCGGCCGACGGCGAATTGCTCGACGACGCCGAACGCACGCAGGTCGACGCGCTCGTCGCGGCGCTGCGCACGATCGCGCAGGGCGACGACACGGACGCGATCGAGACCGCGACCAAGACGCTGGCCGACGGCACCGACGAATTCGCGGCGCGCCGGATGGACAAGAGCATCAAGCGCGCACTGTCGGGCCGCCGCCTCGACGAGATCTGAACGAACGAACTGCATGCGGGCCGGCGACGGCCCGCACGATATTGAACCGTGCGGCGCCAGCCGCCGCACCCTGACTGACGGAACGGACATGCCTCAACTGGTGGTGCTGCCTCACGTCGAACTGTGCCCGGACGGCGCAGTGATCGACGCGACGCCCGGCAAGAGTATTTGCGACAACCTGCTCGACCACGGGATCGAGATCGAGCATGCGTGCGAGAAGTCGTGCGCGTGCACGACCTGCCACGTGGTGATCCGCGAGGGCTTCAACGATCTCGAGCCGTCCGAGGAGGACGAAGACGACCTGCTCGACAAGGCATGGGGCCTCGAGCCGACATCACGCCTGTCGTGCCAGGCGATCGTGAAGGAAGATTCGGACCTGGTGGTCGAGATCCCGAAGTACTCGATCAACCACGCGAAGGAAAATCACTGACGGATCGGCGGGGCGGACTCGCCACGTATACGGGAGAGCAGGCCATGAAATGGACCGATTCGCGCGAAATCGCCATCGCGCTGGCAGAGAAGCATCCGGACGTCGATCCGCAGCGGGTCAATTTCGTCGACCTGCGCCAATGGGTCATCGAGCTGGACGGCTTCACCGACGACCCGGCGCACTCGGGCGAGAAGATCCTCGAAGCGATCCAGGCCCACTGGATCGACGAATCGGACTTCGACGACGAAGACTGAGGTTCGCGCCGACGCCCGCACCGCGTGGCGCCGGCAACGCTCCCGCAAAAGGAAAAGGCTCGTGACGCGTCACGAGCCTTTTTCATTTCCGCGCGGCGCAAGAGCCGCGCGGCGATTCGTCATGCATTACGAGCCGACCAGCGTGCCGTTCTCGATCCGCACGCGCTGGCCCTGGCCGAACGGCGGCGGGTTGTGGTACGTGAACGTGCGCGTCGCGCCGCTTTCCATCTGGACCTGCACCTGGTAGTCGGTTTCCGCGCGCACCTGCTTCTCGACCTGGTTGCCGGCGAGACCGCCGCCGAGCGCGCCGATGATCGTCATCGCGGTGCGGCCGTTGCCGTGACCGAACTGGTTGCCGAGCAGGCCGCCGGCCGCTGCGCCGCCGACCGCGCCGATCCCCGAGCTCTGGCCCGGCGTGCGCGTCTGCGTGATCGCGACGACCGTGCCGCAGGTCTGGCAATAGGCCGGCTGCGCGGGTGCGGACGGCTGTTGCGCGTATTGCGGCGGTTGCGGTGCCGGCGTATGGCGGTGGTGCGTGGCTGCCGGGCGCGGCGCGGGCCGCGGCTCGGCTTGTGCCGCAGCTGCTTTCTCAGCAGCGGCTTTCTCGGCCGCAGCCTTCTGCGCGGCCTGTTCGGCTGCCTGCTGCTGCGCTTGCGCGGCGAGCGCGGCGCTGGCTGCCGCGGCCGTATCGACGGCCGGCTGCGACGCGATCAGCGCGGCCTGGGTCTGGCCGTTCTGCGCGTTGTTGCTGCTGGCCTTCGGGAAGATGCCCGTGATCGCGGCAGTGGCGGCGAGGCTGGCGACGATGACGGCGCCTGCGGCGGTCGCGATGAGCGGGTGCAGGCGTTGCTTTTGCGGCGTGGTTTGATTCTGGTTGTCCATTTTCTTCTCCGGTGTCGACCCGGTTTCGCACGTTGGCGCTGGCCGGATCCCACGCTCGGGAGCGAGCAGACTTGGCGTTCCGGCGCCTCGTTCTGGTCCCGTGGTCATGCGTGGTGACGCAACAGGAGTGTCGTCCACGAGCGAGCGGCGCACCGTATCAAGGTGTAACGAATTGCAGCGCGGGATCGGCGTTTGCTACAGGGAAAACCCGGAGAAGGCCGTCGCGACGAGGGAATAAAACGGGGGAGGATCGAAAACCGGTGAACGCCGGCAGGCGGGATTTACGCGTGGTTACAAAGCTGACGCGTGCGCGCCGCAGGGCGCGGCGCACACGCTGGCACGCCGTCAGTCTTCGCGGCGCAGGTGCGGGAACAGCAGCACGTCGCGGATCGTCGGGCTGTCGGTCAGCAGCATCACGAGACGGTCGATGCCGATCCCGCAACCGCCCGTCGGCGGCATCCCGTGTTCGAGCGCGCGGATGTAGTCGGCGTCGAAGAACATCGCTTCCTCGTCGCCGGCATCCTTCTGCTCGACCTGCTTCTTGAAGCGCGCGGCCTGGTCTTCCGGATCGTTCAGCTCCGAGAAGCCGTTCGCGATCTCGCGGCCGGTCATGAACAGCTCGAAACGCTCGGTGATGCCCGGCACCGTGTCCGACGCGCGTGCGAGCGGCGACACTTCGACCGGGTAGTCGATGATGTAGGTCGGCTCCCACAGCTGCGATTCGGCGGTTTCCTCGAACAGCGCGAGCTGCAGCGCGCCGATGCCGGCGTTCAGGAAGGCCGGCTGCGACACGTCGACGCCGAGGCGCTTCAGTTCGGAACGCAGGAACGCGTCGTCCGACAGCTGGCCGTCGGTGTACTGCGGCGCGTACTTTTGGATCGCCTGCGTGATCGTCAGGCGGTGGAACGGCTTCGCGAGATCGAGCTCGCGGCCCTGGTACTGGATCGTCGCGGTGCCGAGCGCATCGATCGCCGCCTGGCGGATCAGCTGCTCGGTGAAGTCCATCAGCCAGCGGTAGTCGGTGTACGCGGCGTAGAACTCCATCATCGTGAATTCCGGGTTGTGGCGCGGCGACACGCCTTCATTCCGGAAGTTGCGGTTGATCTCGAACACGCGTTCGAAACCGCCGACGATCAGGCGCTTCAGGTACAGCTCCGGCGCGATGCGCAAGAACATCTGCATGTCGAGCGCGTTGTGGTGCGTGACGAACGGCTTGGCCGCGGCGCCGCCCGGGATCGGGTGCAGCATCGGCGTCTCGACTTCCATGAAGTCGGCGTTGTCCATGAACTTGCGGATCGACGCGATGGTCTTGGTGCGCGCGCGGAACGTGTCGCGCGTTTCCGGCGTGACGATCAGGTCGACATAGCGCTGGCGATAGCGCATTTCCTGGTCGGCGAGGCCGTGGAACTTGTCCGGCAGCGGACGCAGCGCCTTCGACAGCAGGCGCAGTTCCTTGCACTGGACCGACAGCTCGCCCTTGTTGGTGCGGAACAGCACGCCGCGTGCGGCGACGATGTCGCCCAGGTCCCACTTCTTGAATGCGTCGTAGGTTTCCGCGCCGACGTCGTTCGGCGTCACGAAGAACTGGATCTGGCCCGAACCGTCCTGCACCGTCGCGAAGCTCGCCTTGCCCATCACGCGCTTGAGCATCATGCGGCCGGCGACCGACACCTCGACCGGGTTCGCTTCGAGCGCGGCCTTGTCCGAGTCGGCGAATTTCACCTGGAGATCGGCGGCGTGATGCGTCGGCCGGAAATCGTTCGGATAGGCGACGCCTTGCTCGCGCAGTGCGCGCAGCTTCTCGCGGCGCTCGGCGATGATCTGGTTTTCGTCCGCCGCGACGGCGGGCTGCGTTTGGGTCGGTTCGGTCATGATGGTCGGAATTCGGAGTGGGTGCGGCAACGCAACGGGAAGGGCGGCGCGACCGGAGGGGCCGCGCCGCGGCGCTTACACGCCCTGTTTGAGGCTCGCGCTGATGAAGTCGTCGAGATCGCCGTCGAGGACGGCTCTCGTGTTGCTCATTTCGACGTTCGTGCGCAGGTCCTTCACGCGGCTCTGGTCGAGCACGTACGAACGGATCTGGTGGCCCCAGCCCACATCGGTCTTGCTCGATTCGAGCTTGTCCTGTTCGGCCTGGCGCTTGCGCATTTCGACTTCGTACAGGCGCGATTTCAGCATCGCCATTGCTTCGGCGCGGTTGCGGTGCTGCGAGCGGTCGTTCTGGCACTGCACGACGATACCGGTCGGCATGTGCGTGATCCGCACCGCGGAGTCGGTCTTGTTGATGTGCTGGCCGCCCGCGCCCGATGCGCGGTACGTGTCGATGCGCAGGTCGGCCGGGTTGATCTCGACTTCGATCGAATCGTCGATTTCCGGATAGACGAACACCGACGAGAACGACGTGTGACGGCCGCCCGACGAGTCGAACGGCGACTTGCGCACGAGGCGATGGATGCCCGTTTCGGTGCGCAGGAAGCCGTATGCGTATTCGCCCGTGACCTTGACCGTCGCGTTCTTGATGCCGGCGACGTCGCCGTCGGACTCTTCGAGCACCTCGGCCTTGAAGCCCTTGCGTTCGCAGTAGCGCAGGTACTGGCGCAGCAGCATCGATGCCCAGTCGCACGCCTCGGTGCCGCCGGCGCCGGCCTGGATGTCGATGAAGCAGTTGTTCGGGTCGGCCGGGTTCGAGAACATCCGGCGGAACTCGATGTCGCCGACGCGTGCTTCGAGCTTCTTCGCGTCGTCTTCCGATGCGACGAGGGTGTCTTCGTCGCCTTCCTCGCGTGCGAGCTCGAACAGGTCGAGCGCATCGCGCAGGTCGCTATCGAGCGCCGTCAGCGTCGTGACGACGCCTTCGAGCAGCTTTTTCTCGCGGCCGAGCGCCTGGGCGTTCTTCGAATCGTTCCAGACGTTCGGGTCCTCGAGTTCCTTGTTGACTTCGGTCAGACGCGCAGCTTTGGCGTCGTAGTCAAAGATACCCCCGAAGCTCGCCCGCGCGGTTGCGCAGGTCGAGCAGGGAGCTTTCGATCGCGTTGAGACGTTCCGCTTCCATGATCGTTCGCTGTTCTTGCTTCGTAAAAAAGCGGAATTATAGCCGATCGGCAGGGTTTCCCGGTGACGCGGAGTGTGCTTGCGCGCGCGCCGCGGCCCCGTCCGGCGCGGCGCGCATGTGGTCCGCATGGTTCGCACATGGCCCGCGGGCGCCGCGGGCCGGGTGGCCGGCCGGTCGGCGCTCAGCCGGCCGCGTGTTCGACGATCAGCTGGACGCGCGTCACGCCGTTCCACGTGTCGGCCACGAGGCGGTACGCGATCAGCGCGCTCGCCGGCAGCGGCTCGGTGTGGTTGAACCAGATCGCGTTGAAGCGCTGGCGGCCGCGCGCCAGTTGCAGCTTCAGGTGCTTTTCCTTCACGAGCGACTGCGACACGACGTCGAATTCGCCGGAGAAAAGCGGGGCCGGAAAGCCCTGGCCCCAGACGGCTTCGTCGAGCAACCCGACGAACTGCGGCGTGAAATACGCTTCCTCGAGTTCGCCGTCGGTCTCGATCACGCGCGCCAGCGCGTCGTCGGACAGCCATTCGCGCGCGACGGCCTCGAACGCGGCCGCGAAGCGCGGCACGTTGTCGGTGTCGAGCGTGAGACCGGCCGCCATCGCGTGGCCGCCGAACGCGACGATCAGGTCGGGCTCGCGCTTCGACACGAGGTCGAGCGCATCGCGCAGGTGGAAGCCGGGAATCGAGCGGCCCGAACCCTTGACCCGCGTGCCGGCCTCGTCCGCATGCGCGAACGTGAACGACGGGCGGTGGAATTTCTCCTTGAGCCGTCCGGCGACGATGCCGATCACGCCCTGGTGCCACTCGGGATTGAACAGCGTGATCGTGCATGCGTCGGCCGGATCGACGTCGGCGAGATCGGCGAGCGCCTGCTGCTGCATGCCGGCCTCGATCTCGCGGCGCTCGCGGTTCATCACGTCGAGCTGCTGCGCGAGGTCCCACGCGCGGCCGATGTCGTCGGTGATCAGGCACTCGATGCCGAGCGACATGTCCGAGAGCCGCCCCGCAGCGTTCAGGCGCGGGCCGAGGCCGAAGCCGAGGTCGAAGCCCGATGCGGTGCGCGCCTCGCGGCCGGCGGCGCGGAACAGCGCGGCGATACCCGGCTGCATGCGGCCGTTGCGGATGCGCTGCAGCCCCTGTGCGACGAGCACGCGGTTGTTGCCGTCGAGCCGCACCACGTCGGCGACGGTGCCAAGCGCGACGAGGTCGAGCAGCCCGTCGAGACGCGGTTCGGTCTCCTTGCTCGCGAATGCGCCGCGGCGGCGCAGCTCGGCGCGCAGCGCGAGCAGCACGTAGAACATCACGCCGACGCCGGCGATGTGCTTGCTCGGGAACGCGCAGCCGGGCTGGTTCGGGTTGACGATCGCGCGTGCGGCGGGCAGCGCGTCGCCGGGCAGGTGGTGGTCGGTCACGAGCACGTCGATGCCGCGTGCGTTCGCGGCCTCGACGCCCGCGACGCTCGCGATCCCGTTGTCGACGGTGATCAGCAGGTCGGGCTTGCGCGCGGCCGCGAGTTCGACGATCTCGGGCGTGAGCCCGTAGCCGTATTCGAAGCGGTTCGGCACCAGGTAGTCGATTTGCGCGCCGAACATCCGCAGGCCGCGCACCGCGACCGCGCTGGCGGTCGCGCCGTCGCAGTCGTAGTCGGCGACGACCAGCAGGCGCCGCTGGTCGGCGATCGCGTCGGCGAGCAGCGCCGCGGCGTCCGCGCAGCCTTTCAGTTCGGTGGGCGGCACGAGGCGCGCGAGCGCCGTCTCGATGTCGGTCGGGGACTGCACGCCGCGCGACGCGTACAGGCGCGCGAGGACGGGATGCAGGCCGTGGCGCGCGAGCGCTTCGGCGTCGGCGGGCGCGACGGGGCGGGTAACGATCCGGGTCATACAGGTCGGGTTATTCGAACAGGGATGCCAGCGCGCGGCGGCGCCAGAACTTGCGCAGGTCGCCGCGCGTCGCTTGCAGCGTCACGGAGCTGGTGTCGCCGCACAGCGTGAAGTCGACGCCGGCCAGCTCGCCGTTCTGCAGCGCGGCGAGGGCGGGCGCGAACCAGTCGCGCTCGAGCGCGGCGAGCGCGTCGTGCCAGCGTGCCCAGTCCTGTTCGATGAACGGGGCGGACAGCGTGGGCAGCTCGACGAGCGTCGCGCCGGCGGCGGCGGGTAGTGCGCCGAATGCGGCCGGCACGGCGCCGGCCTCGGCCTGCGCCGCGCGCGCGAGGCCGAGCGCGGCGGGCGACACGGACAGCACGCGCGCGAACGGCTTGCCGACCGGCTTCAGCGTGCCCTGCGCGTGGAACCAGATCGAATTGACGGCGGGCAACCCGCGCGCTTCGCGCGCTTCGTTGACCGGATGCTGGAACCACGCCATCTGCACTTCGTTCTGCAGCTTCATCCACATCCGCGAGCGTTCGCCGGTGTGCGCCTCGTGCGGCAACCAGATCTCGATGTTGCGGCCGCTGGCGCGCAGCGGCGCGGCGCCGGCGAGGCGGGCGAGCTGCTCGCTGGACAGGTACCAGCGCGCCGGATGCGGCGCTTCCAGTCGCACGCCGAGCTCCTCGATCAGCGGGCGCGCGACCGCCAGCAACGCGGCGGCGTCGCCGTCGTCGAGCGCGAGGCTCGCCGGGTCGACGAGCACGAGGTGATCGTGCGCGATTTCGACGTGAACCGGCTCGACGCATGCCCAGGCCTGGGTGCCCGGGTCGCCGCCGTCCGCCAGCAGCATGTAGGGCGCGAGCGGTGCCTCGTCGGCGGCGTTGCCCTGGGTCGCGCCGAACCGGCGGGCCAGCCAGCGCTCGTGCGGCAGCGTGCGCTGGAAGTCCTCGCCGGCCACGCGCTCGACGAGGCTCGCGCGGGCGAGCAACTTTTCGAGCGCGGGGCTGTCCAGCGTGTGCAGGGACGAGGCCGCATCGGCCGCCGACGGCAGCGCGAACGGAACGAGAAAATGGAGGCGTCGGTCGTGCATGATGGTGCGCATTGTATGGCAAACTGCGCGCGTGATCGGGCCGGCTGACGGTCCGATTGGGCCCGATTGCGTCCGGCGACCGCTTTTTTCGACCGCGCCCCGGGCGGCGCTCCGGCCTCGGGCCGCCATCCCCGCCGTAACCAGCAGAAAGGATTCGCTTGAAACTTCCGTACGAATGGCAGATCGGCTGGCGCTACACGCGCGCCGGCAAACGCACGACCGGCAACGGCTTCATTTCCTTCATCGCGCTCGTGTCGATGCTCGGGATCGCGCTCGGCGTCGCGGCGCTGATCGTCGTGCTGTCCGTGATGAACGGCTTCCAGAAGGAAGTGCGCGACCGCATGCTGTCGGTGCTCGCGCACGTCGAGGTGTTCTCGCCGACCGGCTCGATGCCCGACTGGCAACTGACCGCGCAGGAAGCGCGCCGCAATCCGTCGGTGACGGGCGCGGCGCCGTACGTCGACGCGCAGGCGCTGCTCACGCGCCAGGACGCGGTGAGCGGCGTGATGCTGCGCGGCGTCGAGCCGTCGCTCGAACCGCAGGTGTCGGACATCGGCAAGGACATGAAGGCGGGCCAGCTCGCCGCGCTCGTGCCCGGCCAGTTCGGCATCGTGCTCGGCGACGCGCTCGCCGGCAACCTCGGCGTGACGGTCGGCGACAAGGTCACGCTCGTCGCTCCCGAAGGCACGATCACGCCGGCCGGGATGATGCCGCGGCTCAAGCAGTTCACGGTCGTCGGCGTGTTCGAGTCGGGCCACTACGAATACGACAGCACGCTCGCGATGATCAACATCCGCGACGCGGAGGCGCTGTTCCGGATGGCCGCGCCGACCGGCGTGCGGCTGCGGCTCACCGACATGCAGAAGGCGCCGCAGGTCGCGGTCGAGCTGTCGCATACGCTGTCGGGCAGCCTGTACATCCGCGACTGGACCCAGCAGAACAAGACCTGGTTCTCGGCCGTGCAGATCGAGAAGCGGATGATGTTCATCATCCTCACGCTGATCATCGCGGTGGCAGCGTTCAACCTCGTGTCGTCGCTCGTGATGACGGTGACCAACAAGCAGGCCGACATCGCGATCCTGCGCACGCTCGGCGCGCAGCCGGGCTCGATCATGAAGATCTTCGTCGTGCAGGGCGTGACGATCGGCTTCGTCGGCACCGCATCGGGCGTCGCGCTCGGCTGCCTGATCGCGTGGAGCATTCCGTGGCTGATCCCGATGATCGAGCACCTGTTCGGCGTGCAGTTCCTGCCGCCGTCGGTGTACTTCATCAGCGAGCTGCCGTCCGAGCTCGTCGCGGGCGACGTCATCAAGATCGGCCTGATCGCGTTCGTGCTGTCGGCCGTCGCGACGCTCTATCCGAGCTGGCGCGGCGCGAAGGTGAAGCCGGCGGAGGCGCTGCGCTATGAATGATCGCGCGACCGCATTCGCGGATTCACGACAACCCATCAGACAGGACTCGGCAGGTATGCAGGAATACGTGCTTCAGGCGCGCGGGATCACGAAGGCGTTCGTGCAGGGCGGCTTCAACGTGCAGGTGCTCAACAACACCGAGCTGACGGTGCGGCGCGGCGAGAAGCTGGCGGTCGTCGGCGCGTCGGGCTCCGGCAAGAGCACGCTGCTGCACGTGCTGGGCGGCCTCGACGAACCGAGCGCGGGCGAAGTGTCGCTGCTCGGCAAGCCGTTTACGCAGCTCGCCGAGCGCGAGCGCAACGAGCTGCGCAACCGCGCGCTCGGCTTCGTCTACCAGTTCCATCACCTGCTGCCGGAATTCACCGCGCTCGACAACGTCGCGATGCCGCTGCGCATCCGCCGGATGACGACCGAGGACGCGCGCGCGCAGGCACAGGCGATGCTCGAACGTGTCGGTCTCGGCCCGCGTGCGAAGCACCGGCCGGGCGAGCTGTCGGGCGGCGAGCGGCAGCGCGTCGCGATCGCGCGCGCGCTGGTGACGAAGCCGGCCTGCGTGCTCGCCGACGAGCCGACCGGCAACCTCGACGGCACGACGGCCGATACCGTGTTCAACCTGATGCTCGAATTGTCCGAGACGCTCGAAACGAGCTTCGTGATCGTCACGCACGATCCCGAGCTCGCCGCGCGCTGCGACCGCATCATGCGCCTGCGCGACGGCGTGCTGCACGAGGAGCCGGCGCTGCCGGTGTGAACGAACGCCTCCGCCGTGCCGCCGGACGAGTCCCGGCGTTGCGGCGGGGCGCAGGAAAGCCGCCATGTGGATCGATACGCATTGCCATCTCGATGCCGCCGAATTCGACGCCGACCGCGACGCGGTCACGCAGGCGGCGCGTGCGGCCGGCGTGTCGCGCATCGTGATTCCGAGCATCGGGCGCGACAACTTCACGACCGTGCGCGAACTGGCGCAGCGCACGCCGGGCGCGGTCTATGCGCTCGGCATCCACCCGATGTATACGCCGCACGCACGCGACGAGGATCTCGACCGGCTGCGCATGGAGATCGAGGCGAGCCTCGACGATCCGCGCTTCGTCGCGATCGGCGAGATCGGGCTCGACTACTTCGTGCCGGGGCTCGACGAAGCGCGGCAGCAATTCTTCTACCAAGGGCAGCTCAAGCTCGCGCGGGAATTCGACCTGCCGGTGCTGTGCCACGTGCGCAAGTCGCAGGACCGCGTGCTCGCCGGGCTGCGCCGCTTCGGCGTGCGGCGCGGCATCGCGCATGCGTTCAACGGCAGTTTCCAGCAGGCCGACGCGTATCTCGCACAGGGGCTGCATCTCGGTTTCGGCGGCAACGTGACGTTCGGACGCGCGTTGCAGATCCGCCGGCTCGCCGCGCAGTTGCCGCTCGACGCGATCGTCGTCGAGACCGACGCGCCCGACATCGCGCCCGAATGGGCGTACAAGTCCCGCAATGCGCCCGACCAGGTGCCGCGCATCGGTGCCGTGCTCGCCGAGCTACGCGGGATCGACGCGCACGCGCTGTCCCTATCCACAACGGCTAACGCGCTCGCCGCGCTGCCGCGACTCGCCCTTTCGTCCGCATAATCGTTGCCGGAAGGCGCCGTCTCGACAGCGGCAGCGCCAGGTCGACGAGGAGGCGCGATGCGCGTGTGGTGGATCGCGTTCGCGCTCGGCGTCGTCGTGCTGCAGCGGCAGGCGGCGTTGCCGGGCGCGGGCGGCTGGGCAGGCGGGGCGGCGGTGCTGGCCGGTTGCGGCGCGCTGCTCGCATGGTGTGCGCGGCGCCGTCGAACCCGCGCGATCGTCGCGCTCCGGTGGGTGCTGTGCGGGTACGCCGCCGGTGCGATCGGATTCGGCTATGCGGCCGCGCGCGCCGAATGGCGGCTGCGTGACAGCCTGCCCGTCGAGCGGGAAGGGCGCAACATCGTCGTCACGGGCGTGATCCGCGGGTTGCCGGTGATCGACGACACCGGTGCGCGACTGCTGTTTGCCGTCGAATCGAACGATGCGGCGCTGGCCCGGTTTCCTCCCGTGATCCGGTTGTCGTGGCGCACGTACGGCGCGCCCGGAGCACGCGACGCGATGCCCGATTTGCGCGCCGCGCAGCGCTGGCGCCTCGTCGTGCGCCTGAAGCGTCCGCATGCCGAGGCGAATCCCGGCGTGCGAGACAGCGAGGCGGCATGGCTCGCCGCGGGCATTCGCGCGATCGGCTATGTGGTCGCGCCCGAGCGGGCGGAACTGCTCGACGCGCGTGCGTCGGGATGGCGCGCGTCGATCGATCGGCTGCGCGACGCGCTGCGTGCCCGTATCGGCGATGCGCTCGGCAGCGGCGCGCGCCATCACGGCATCGTGACCGCGCTCGCGGTCGGCGATCAATCCGGCATCGGCGACGACGCGTGGCGCGTGCTGCGCAATACGGGCACGAGTCATCTGGTCGCGATCTCCGGGCTGCACGTCGGGCTCGTCGGCGCGCTCGCCGGCGGGATCGCATCGATCGTCTGGCGGCGTCTGCGCTGGCGAGGACGTGCGGCGGCGCTGATGATTCCCGCGCCTTACGTGGCTTCGGTTGCCGCGCTGACGGCAGCCGCCGGCTATGCGGCGCTCGCCGGCTTCAACGTGCCGGCGCAGCGCGCATGGTGGATGATCGCGGCCGGTGCGGCCGCCTATCTGGCCGGACGCAGCGTGCCGACGTCCACGGTGCTGTGCGCGGCGCTCGGCGGCGTGCTGCTCGCCGATCCGTGGGCCGTGTTGTCCGCCGGGTTCTGGCTGTCGTTCGGCGCGGTCGCGGTGATCCTGATGGCGGTCGCGGGCTGGCGCGCGGTGCGCGAATTCGACGGGGGCGACAGGCGCGACAGCGGCGACGGTGCGGGGGATGGCACCGCCGCGGTCGACCGCTGGAGGTGGCTGCGAGCAGGGTGCGCGCGTACCGGGCGCCGAATCGCGGAGGCCACGCGCGTGCAGTACGCGGTGACGATCGGCCTCGCGCCGCTGACGGCAGCGTGGTTCGCGCAGATCTCGGTATCCGGCCCGTTCGGCAATGCGTTCGCGATCCCGTGGGTCAGTGCCGTCGTGACGCCGGTCGTGCTCGCCGGTATCGGGTTGCCCGCGCCGTTGGACGGCTATGCGTTCCGGCTCGCGCATGCGGCGCTCGAACCGATGATGGCGCTGCTGGGGCATCTCGCCGACTGGCCGGCCGGCGTATTCTGGCTGCGCATGCCCGACTGGCCGGTGTTGATGCTGGCGTGCATCGGCGTCGCATGGGTGTTGATGCCGCGCGGCTGGCCGCTGCGCTGGGCCGCGCCGATCACGTGGCTGCCGCTGCTTGTGCCGGCGCCGGATAAACCGCCGCCGGGCGGCTTCCGGCTGACCGTGCTCGACGTCGGGCAGGGCGCGTCGGTGCTGGTCGAGACCGCGCGCCGGACCTTGCTGTTCGATGCGGGGCCGGGGCCGGAGTCGACCCATGCCGGCCAGCGGATCGTTGCGCCGTCGTTGCGCTCGCGCGGAATCCGGACCGTCGATACGCTCGTGCTCAGTCATGCGGACGCCGATCACGCGGGCGGCGCGGCGGCCGTCTATGCGGCGGTCGAGGTGCGTCAGCTGCTTGCCGGCATCGCGCCGCGGCACCGGCTGTGGCGCGACGCGCAGGCGGCCGGCGTGACCGATCGGTTGCCTTGCGCGGCCGGGCAGCGGTGGAGCTGGGACGGTGTCGTGTTCACGATGCTGTGGCCGCCGCGCATGGAGGGGGCCGGTCCGTCGAACGAACAATCGTGCGTGCTGCGCATCGACGCGGTGGGCACGTCGGCCCTGCTGACGGGCGACATCGAGGCGCGCGCCGAGCGCCGCCTGGTGGCCGATGCGCGCGACGCGCTGGCCGCACAGATCCTCGTCGTGCCGCACCATGGCAGCCGCACGTCGTCGGTCGAGCCTTTCCTCGATTCGGTCGGGCCGCGCGTCGCGGTATTTCCTGTAGGCTATCGCAATCGCTTCGGGCATCCGCACCGGACGGTCCTCGCGCGCTACGAGGCGCGCGGGATTCCGCTGCCACGCACCGATCGCGACGGGGCCGTGCGGTTCGACGTCGCGCCGGCGGACGGCGGTTTTGCGTTCGAGCGTTATCGCGATGCGCAGCGACGGTACTGGATGGACCGGTGAGTTGGTGTGATGGCGCGCAGCAGGAACGAAGAGACCGGACACGTGCTGGAGCAGCGGAGCCCGCCGATCGCGAAGCATGGGGCGGGAGTAAGTGCTAAAGCACCAACTCCGGTCGACCGCGAAGCATGGGACGGGAGTAGGCGCTGAAGCGCCAGCTCCGGTCGACCGCGAAGCATGGGACAGGAGTAGGCGCTGAAGCGCCAACTCCCGTCGACCGCGAAGCATGGGACGGGAGTAAGCGCTAAAGCGCCAACTCCCGTCGACAAAGGAGACATTGGCGTTTGAAGGACATCCTCCACTTCTCGCACGCGAACGGTTTTCCGGCCTCGACGTACCGGACGATCTTCGCCGAGCTGGCAGACGACTACGACCTGCGTTACATCGAGCGCATCGGCCACGACCGCCGCTACCCGGTGACACGCGACTGGCCGCATCTCGTCGAGCAGCTGCTCGACGACATCGGCAGCCGCTACGAGCGCCCGGTCTGGCTCGTCGGCCATTCGCTCGGCGGCTACCTGTCGCTGATGGCCGCGCTGAAAAAACCGCACTGGGTGCGCGGCGTGGTGATGATCGATTCACCGATCATCGCGGGATGGCGCGCCGGCGCGCTGCGGGCGAGCCAGTGGGCCGGGCTCGACGAGCGGCTGTCGCCGGCGGCCGCGACGCGCAACCGGCGCACGCGCTGGGCGAGCCGCGACGAAGCCTGGCGGCACTTTCACGAGAAACCCGCGTTCGCGCGCTGGGACGAGCGGATGCTGTCGGACTACATCGACCACGGCATCCCGCAGGCGGGCGCCGACGGCGAACGCGCGCTCGCATTCGACCGGCAGGTCGAATACCTGATCTACCGGACGCTGCCGCACACGCTCGGCCCGCGGCTCGCGCACGGCGCGCCGGTGCCGCTCGGCTTTCTCGCCGGCACGCGCTCGCGCGAGGTGCGGCAGGTCGGGCTCGAGGCGACGCGCCGCGCCACGCGCGGGCGCATCGAATGGATCGAGGGCAGCCACCTGTTCCCGATGGAGCGGCCGATCGAGACGGCCCGCGCATTGCAGCGGATGCTGAATTCGCTGAAAACGGCGGAGGGCGGCGTGCCGCGCGACAGCGCAGCGCTCGCGAACAGCGCCTGACGCCTTGGTCCGGTGCTCCGCGTCCGGCGTGCGCGGTTGCACCGTCCGGCCGGCCGGTTCGCCCCGGCGCGCACGGCTGGCGCGGCACAGCACGAAAGGGCGGGATCATCGCGTCAATTGCTGAGAGAAGGGCGGGCTTTACGGTATAATCCGTTTTTCCCGCGAGCATCCAGCGATGACCAAATATGTTTTCGTCACCGGCGGCGTAGTTTCTTCCCTCGGCAAGGGTATTGCCGCCGCCTCTCTCGCCGCGATCCTCGAATCGCGCGGTCTGAAAGTCACCCTCCTCAAACTCGATCCCTACATCAACGTCGACCCCGGCACGATGAGCCCGTTCCAGCACGGCGAAGTGTTCGTGACGGAAGACGGAGCGGAGACCGACCTCGACCTCGGCCACTACGAGCGCTTCATCAGCACGAAGATGCGCAAGGCCAACAACTTCACGACCGGCCAGATCTACGAATCGGTGATCCGCAAGGAACGCCGCGGCGACTATCTCGGCAAGACCGTGCAGGTGATTCCGCACATCACGAACGAAATCCAGGCGTTCATCGAGCGCGGGGCGGCATCGGCCACCTGCGGCGAACCGGACGTCGCGATCGTCGAGATCGGCGGCACGGTCGGCGACATCGAGTCGCTGCCGTTCCTCGAGGCCGCGCGCCAGATGAGCCTGCGCCTCGGCCGCAATAGCGCGTGCTTCGTGCACCTGACGCTCGTGCCGTACGTCGCGACGGCCGGCGAACTGAAGACGAAGCCGACCCAGCACAGCGTGCAGAAGCTGCGCGAGATCGGCATCCTGCCGCACGTGCTGCTGTGCCGTGCGGACCGCCGCATCCCGGACGACGAATCGAAGAAGATCTCGATGTTCTCGAACGTGCCGGAAGACGCCGTGATCTCGGTGTGGGACGCCGACAGCATCTACAAGATTCCGCAGATGCTGCACGACCAGGGCCTCGACCGGATCATCTGCGAAGAGCTGAAGCTGTCGCCGAAGGACGCCGACCTGAGCATGTGGTCGGAACTCGTCGAGAAGCTGGAAAACCCGAAACACGAAGTGACGATCGGCATGGTCGGCAAGTACGTCGATCTGACCGAGTCGTACAAGTCGCTGATCGAGGCGCTGCGCCACGCATCGCTGCACACGTCGACCAAGGTCAACATCGAGTACATCGACTCGGAAGAGATCGAGACGAACGGTGTCGACAGCCTGAAGCATCTCGACGCCGTGCTGGTGCCGGGCGGTTTCGGCCGTCGCGGCACGGAAGGCAAGATCGCGGCGATCCGCTATGCGCGCGAGGCAAAGGTGCCGTACCTCGGCATCTGTCTCGGCATGCAGCTCGCGGTGATCGAATTCGCGCGCGACGTCGTCGGCCTGAAGCAGGCGAACAGCACGGAATTCGATCCGGAAACGCCGGAACGCGTGGTCGCGCTGATCACCGAGTGGCACGACCGCGAAGGCAAGGTCGAGACGCGCACCGAGGAATCCGATCTCGGCGGCACGATGCGCCTCGGCTCGCAACGCTGCCCGATCAAGCCCGGCACGATGGCCGAAGAGATCTATGGCAAGGACGTGAACGAGCGCCATCGCCACCGTTATGAAGTCAATAACCGCTTCGTGCCCCAGCTCGAAGCCGGCGGCCTTATCATCAGCGCCCGTACCCCGAGCGAGGATCTGCCGGAAATGATGGAGCTGCCGCGCTCGATGCACCCGTGGTTCGTCGGCGTCCAGTTCCACCCGGAATTCACGTCCACGCCGCGTGACGGTCATCCCCTCTTCAAGTCGTTCGTCGAAGCCGCGCTCGCCAACAAGCAAGCGCGCGGAGTGTAAAGCATGAAGCTGTGCGATTTCGAGGTCGGTCTCGACCAGCCTTTCTTCCTGATCGCGGGTACCTGCGTCGTCGAATCGGAGCAGATGACGATCGACACGGCGGGCCGCCTGAAGGAGATCTGCGAGAAGCTGAACGTCCCGTTCATCTACAAGTCGTCCTACGACAAGGCGAATCGCAGCTCGGGCAAGTCGTTTCGCGGCCTCGGAATGGACGAGGGCCTGCGGATCCTCGGCGAGGTGAAGCGCCAGCTCAGCCTGCCGGTGCTGACCGACGTGCATTCGATCGAGGAGATCGAGCAGGTCGCGTCGGTCGTCGACGTGCTGCAGACGCCCGCGTTCCTGTGCCGCCAGACCGACTTCATCCACGCGTGCGCACGCTCGGGCAAGCCCGTCAACATCAAGAAGGGCCAGTTCCTCGCGCCGCACGACATGAAGAACGTGATCGACAAGGCGCGCGACGCGGCGCGTGAAGCGGGGCTGTCGGAAGACCGCTTCATGGCGTGCGAGCGCGGCGTCTCGTTCGGCTACAACAACCTCGTGTCGGACATGCGCTCGCTCGCGATCATGCGCGAGACGCACGCGCCGGTCGTGTTCGATGCGACCCACTCGGTGCAGCTGCCGGGCGGGCAGGGCACGAGCTCGGGCGGCCAGCGCGAATTCGTTCCGGTGCTCGCGCGTGCGGCGGTCGCGACGGGTGTCGCGGGCCTCTTCATGGAAACGCATCCGAATCCGGCCGAAGCGAAGTCGGACGGCCCGAACGCGGTGCCGCTGAACCGGATGGGCGCGCTGCTGGAGACCCTCGTCACGCTCGACCAGGCGGTGAAGCGCAATCCGTTCCTGGAAAACGATTTCAACTAAAGATCGAATGAACCATGCGACGGCTTCGCGCGTCAGTAGCGTAAGCAATGTCGGCGCGCATGCCGTCGCAGTTTGAAGAATCCATCGTCATTCTCAGAGGAAACCCATGAGTGCAATCGTAGATATCATCGGCCGCGAGATTCTGGATTCGCGCGGCAACCCCACCGTCGAATGCGACGTGCTGCTCGAATCGGGCACGATGGGCCGCGCGGCGGTGCCGTCGGGCGCGTCCACCGGCTCGCGTGAAGCGATCGAACTGCGCGACGGCGAAGCCGGCCGCTACAACGGCAAGGGCGTGCTGAAAGCGGTCGAGCACATCAACACCGAAATCTCCGAAGCCATCATGGGCCTCGACGCGTCGGAACAGGCGTTCCTCGACAAGACGCTGCTCGAGCTGGACGGCACCGACAACAAGTCGCGCCTCGGCGCGAACGCGATGCTGGCCGTGTCGATGGCCGTCGCGAAGGCAGCGGCTGAAGAAGCCGGCCTGCCGCTGTACCGCTACTTCGGCGGCTCGGGTGCGATGCAGCTGCCGGTCCCGATGATGAACATCGTCAACGGCGGCGCGCACGCGAACAACAGCCTCGACATCCAGGAATTCATGATCGTCCCGGTGAGCCAGCCGACGTTCCGTGAAGCCCTGCGTTGCGGCGCGGAAGTGTTCCACGCACTGAAGAAGATCCTGAGCGACCGCGGCATGAGCACGGCAGTCGGCGACGAAGGCGGCTTCGCGCCGAACTTCGGCAGCAACGACGAGTGCCTGTCGACGATCCTGCAGGCGATCGAGAAGGCCGGCTACCGTGCGGGCGAAGACGTGCTGCTCGCGCTCGACTGCGCGGCCTCCGAGTTCTACCACGACGGCAAGTACCAGCTCGCGGGCGAAGGCCTGCAACTGTCGTCGGCCGAATTCACCGACTACCTCGCGACGCTCGCCGACAAGTTCCCGATCGTGTCGATCGAAGACGGCATGCACGAAGGCGACTGGGACGGCTGGAAGCTGCTGACCGAGCGCCTCGGCAAGAAGGTGCAGCTCGTCGGCGACGACCTGTTCGTCACGAACACGCGCATCCTGAAGGAAGGCATCGAGAAGGGCATCGCGAACTCGATCCTCATCAAGATCAACCAGATCGGTACGCTGACCGAAACGTTCGCGGCAATCGAAATGGCGAAGCGCGCGGGCTACACGGCCGTGATCTCGCACCGCTCGGGCGAAACGGAAGATTCGACGATCGCGGACATCGCGGTCGGCCTGAACGCCGGTCAGATCAAGACGGGTTCGCTGTCGCGCAGCGACCGCATCTCGAAGTACAACCAGCTGCTGCGCATCGAGGAAGATCTCGGCGACATCGCGAGCTACCCGGGCAAATCGGCTTTCTATAACCTGCGCTAACGCGCTACTATCGGGTTCGTCATCTCGACGCCGCTCTGTGCATGTCGCGCGGAGCGGCGCTTCTTATATCTGCGTCTCTTACATGCGGCTTGTCACTGTCGTCCTGATTGCCTTGCTGGCGCTCATTCAGTACCCCCTATGGTGGGGACACGGCGGCTGGTTGCGGGTGCACGAATTGCGCCAGCAGCTCGGCGATCAGCTGCAGAAGAACGCGGACGAGAAGCTGCGCAATGAACGGATCGCGGGCGAAGTGCAGGATCTGCAGGGCGGTACTGCGGCCATCGAGGAGCGCGCGCGCTACGAGATGGGCATGGTGAAGGATGGCGAAGTGTTCGTGCAGTTCGTATCGCCGAACGCGCCGGCCAGCCCGCTGAACAACACGCCGTCGAGCACGTCGACGCGCGGTACCGTGTCCGCGGCACCCGTGCGTGTCGTGCCGAACCCGCAGTCGATCGCGAAACCGTCGCGGCATCACGGCGGCGAGAAGGGCAAGGCCGCGCATCACTGAGCGCGGGAGTCCGAACCATTGAAAAAGCGCGGGAAATGCCGCGCTTTTTTATTTCCTGTCAGTCGTCAATCGGGTCGGTCGACGCGATGTCGCGTCACCACCACCAGCCCGGGTAACCGTAGCCATAGCCGATGCCGGTGCCCCACCGGTTGCCCCAACCACCGCCGTAATAGCCGCCGTAGACGGTCACGGGTGGCGGCGAGTAATAGGACCACGCGCGCGCGGCGGCCTCGGCCGCCATCGCGTCGTTCTGCTCGCGCAGCACCTGCCGGTCGATCTCGTCGTAGCGTTTGCGCTCCGCGCTCGACAGGGCGGGCGGCCGGCCGCCCGACGCGCCTGGCTCGGGCAGGCGGCTCAGGATCGTCGACGTAGGCGGCTGCACCGCGCAGCCGGCGAGGGCCAGCGTGCCGGCTGCGACACTGGCCAGGACGAGAGTGCGGAACGGGCGATTCATGAGTTTCTCCAGCAGCGCGCCGCAGTGCAAAGCGGCTTGCGCCGAAGGCGGAACCTGCGGCGCGTGAGCCGTACGGGCGACGCTCGTGCGTCATTATGCGCCCGCGCCCGCATCGCGGGCACGGACGCGCGGCTCGCTCAGTGACGCTGGTCGGTCGCGGGCGTGATGCCGGTCGCGAGTTCCGGCGCGGCGAACAACTGCGCGACGTCGACGGGATCGAATTCGTAGCGCTGGTTGCAGAACTCGCAGTGGATCTCGACGTGACCGCGCTCGACGATCACGCTGTCGACTTCGTCGCGGCCGAGCATGCGCAGCATCGCGCCGACCTTCTCGCGCGAGCACGAGCACTGGAAACGCGTCCCGGCCGGGTCGAAGTGCTGCACGTTTTCCTGCCAGAACAGCCGGCGGAACACGACTTCCGGTTCGACCTCGAGCAACTCCTTGGCGGACAGCGTGCCGCCGAGCGTGCAGACGCGCTCCCAGGTGTCGGCGTCGGTCTCGGCGTTGCGCGGCACGATGCCGCCGTCGCCCGGCAGCTTCTGCAGCAGCATGCCGACCGCGCGGTCGCGATCGGCCGCGAGCCACAGCCGCGTGTCGAGCTGCTCCGAGTGGTGCATGTAGTGCTCGAGCACCTGCGACACCGATTCGAGCGGGCCGTCGACGCCGTTCAGCGGCACGATGCCCTGGTACGGCTGCTGGCCCGGCAGCTTCTCGGCCGGGTCGAGCGTGATCACGCAGCGGCCGTGACCGCTGGCGTTGACGAGCGACGCGAAGTGCATGTCGTCGCCGATCGTCTGCGCCGCGTCGCCGGCGAACTTGGCCGTGGCGCGCATCGACAGGTCCGAGCCGCACTGGACGACCAGCATCTGGACCGGCCCGTCGCCGAAGATCTGCATGATCAGGGTGCCGTGAAATTTCAGGTTCGCCGACAGCAGCGCACACGCGGCCATCATCTCGCCGAGCACCGTGCGCACCGGGGCAGGGTAGTCACGGCGGGAAAGCACCTCTTGCCACGTGTTGCGCAGCGACACGATCTCGCCGCGCACGGGTGCCGAATTGAACATGAATTTCTGTAACTGGTCGCTCACTCTTCTTCCTTGAAATCCGCGCGAATCAGCCGATCCGCACGAGTTGCTCCTTGAAATGCGCACGCCGCTCGACGTACGTCTTCGCATTTGCGCGCAGCCGCGCGATGTCGTCTGCCGACAGCTCGCGCACGACTTTCGCCGGGGCGCCGAGAATCAGCGAATTGTCCGGGAACGTCTTGCCTTCCGTCACGACCGCGCCGGCACCGACCAGACAGTTGCGGCCGATCACCGCTCCATTCAAGACCACCGCCTGAATCCCGATCAGCGAACCCTCGCCGATCGTGCACCCGTGCAGCATCGCCTGGTGCCCGATCGTCACGTTTTCGGCAATCGTCAGCGGAAAGCCGGGGTCCGTATGCAGGACCGCGCCTTCCTGGACATTGCTGCCGGTGCCGACCGTGATCGTCTCGTTGTCGCCGCGAATCGTCGCGCCGAACCAGACGCTCGCGTTTTCCTCCAGCACGACCTTGCCGATGATGGCCGCCGTATCGGCGACGAATACGCTTTCGTGGATCGTCGGGGCCGTCTCGCCCAGTTTGTAGATCGTCACGGAGTCTCCTGGTCTCTTCGATGATGGGCGCCGGTAGAATGGCGCGTCTGGCGTGCCGGGCGCGTTGCGTGACGGCACAAACGCTTATTGTAAACCGTCGCGTGCCTGCGCTCCCGCGATGCGCGCGGATGGTGCCCCCGTTTGATGAGCATGCAGCCTTCTTCCCTTACCGCGGCGCCGCGTTGCGTGCGCCGCGCCGCACTCGACGCGCTGCGGATCTCCGAGCCGGCCGCGAAGGCCTCGCAGGTCCGTGCGCTGTATGACGCGCTGCTGGCCGGACGGGCCGCGATCGCGCCGGCGCTCGGCCTGGACGAGCCGGCCGACCTGCCCGGCCGTCCGGCGCGCCCGCCGCTCGTCGAGCCGCGCCAGCTCGAGCGCCGCAGCATGCGCTCGCCCGCGGGGCGCGCGGTGTTGCTGCACGCGCTCGCGCATATCGAATTCAACGCGATCAACCTCGCACTCGACGCCGTGTGGCGCTTCGCCGGCATGCCCGACGCGTTCTACGCGGACTGGCTGAAGGTCGCGGCCGAGGAGGCCTATCACTTCACGCTGCTGTCCGACCGGCTGGCCGGGTTCGGGCATGCGTACGGCGATTTCCCCGCGCACAACGGGCTGTGGGAGATGTGCGAGCGGACCAAGGCCGATGTGCTCGCGCGGATGGCGCTCGTGCCGCGCACCCTCGAGGCGCGCGGGCTCGACGCGTCGCCGCCGATCCGTGCGCGGCTCGTGCAGGCGGGCGACGACGCGTCCGCGGCGATCCTCGACGTGATCCTGCGCGACGAGATCGGCCATGTCGCGATCGGGAACCGCTGGTTCCGGCACTTGTGCGACGCCGCCGGCCGCGATCCGGTTCCCACCTACCGCGAGCTTGCCGAGCAGTACCATGCGCCGCGGCTGCGCGGCCCGTTCAATTTCGACGCGCGCCGCACCGCGGGATTCGAGCAGGCGGAGCTGGACGAACTCGCCGCGCAGGACGTGCCGGACGGCCCGGCGGCGGGTTAGGGCGAGCGGGCGCCGCCGGCTCCAGACGGGCGGGCGAACGCTGCCGCCGGCTGGCCACACGGGCCGCTCGGCGGCATTTCCGTGGCAGCCGATGCGCCGGACACGTACCGTCGGCTCACCGTCGCTAGAGCGCAGCCTCGACTGCCGGGCGCCGGAACGGAAGTGCCATCGCTATAATCGAACGACCATTCTTTTTTTGGCGACTGCAATGAATGCCTCGAGTTCTGTTTCCGATTTCGTCACCGTCCGCGGCGTCAAGCTGCATGTGCGGCGCTGGGGCCGGCCCGATGCGCCGACGCTGTTCATGCTGCACGGCTGGATGGACGTCGCGGCATCGTTCCAGTTCGTCGTCGACGCGCTCGCGGGCGACTGGCAGGTGATCGCGCCGGATGCGCGCGGCTTCGGCCTGTCCGACTGGCCGGTCGCGCGGCAGGGCGGCGGTCATTACTGGTTCCACGAGTACCTGGGCGATCTCGACGCGCTGGTCGATCACTATGCGCCGACCGGCGAAGTCAACCTGGTCGGGCACAGCATGGGGGCGAACGTCGTGTGCCTGTACGCGGGCGCGCGGCCGGAGCGCGTGCGGCGCGTGGTCGACCTCGAAGGGTTCGGGCTCGCCCCCGCACGGGCCGAGCAGGCGCCGCGCCGGCTGCGCGGCTGGCTCGACGAGCTGCGCGAGCCCCCGGCGCTGCGCCCGTACGCGTCGCTCGACGACGTGGCGGCCCGGCTGACCAAGACCAATCCGCGGCTCGATCCGCGCCGCGCGGCGTTCCTCGCCGCGCACTGGTCGAAGCGCGACGACGACGGCCTGTATCACCTGCTGGCGGACCCCGCGCACAAGATGGCGGGCCCGCAGTTGTACCGGCTCGACGAGGTGATGGCCGTCTGGAAGCAGGTGCGCGCGAAGGTGCTGCACGTCGAGGCCATCAATTCGCCGACGCTCGCCTACATCGCGGGCGACATCCCGCTGCCCGAGTTCAAGGCGCGCTTCGGCGCGTTCCCCGACTGGCGCGAAAAGCTCGTCGAGGATGCCGGCCACATGGTCCATCACGACCAGCCGGAGCAGGTCGCGGCGCTGATCGAGGCGTTCTGCGCATAGGCCGGCGGCGGCAGCGGCGGGGCAGGCGGGCGGCGCATTTGCCGCATTGCAGTAGAATGAAGCTTCACCTGCCATACCGACAATGAACGCTGATCTCCACTGCCATTCGAATGTTTCCGACGGGTTGCTGTCGCCTGCCGACGTCGCGCGCCGCGCCCATGCCGGCGGCGTGACCCTGTGGGCGCTGACCGACCACGACGAGATCGGCGGCCAGGCGGCGGCGCGCAGCGAGGCGGAAGCGCTCGGCATGCGCTACCTGAGCGGCGTCGAGATTTCGGTCACGTGGGCGTCGCGCACCGTGCACATCGTCGGGCTGCACATCGATCCGTCGAACCCGGCGCTCGTCGACGGCCTGTACCGCACGCGCCACGGCCGTGCGGCCCGTGCGCGGGCGATCGCCGCGCAGCTCGAGACGCTCGGCATCCCCGGCGCGTACGAAGGCGCGCTGAAGTACGTGTCGAATCCCGACCTGATCTCGCGCACCCACTTCGCGCGTTTCCTGGTCGAGAACGGCCATGCCGCATCGACGTCCGACGTGTTCGACCGCCTGCTCGGCGACGGCAAGCCGGGGTTCGTTCCGCACCGCTGGGCGACGCTGTCCGACGCCGTCGCATGGATTCGCGCGGCGGGCGGGGAGGCCGTGGTCGCACACCCGGGCCGCTACCGCTATACGCCGGTCGAATTCGACGCATTCTTCGGCGAATTCATCGATCTCGGCGGCCGGGCGATCGAGGTCATCACGGGCAGCCACACGCCCGACCAATACCGCGAATACGCGGACGTCGCGCGCCGCTTCGGCTTCGAGGTGTCGCGCGGTTCGGATTTCCATGCGCCGGGCGAGGGCCGCGTCGAACTCGGCAGCCTGCCGCCGTTGCCGCCCGACCTGAAACCGGTCTGGGAGCGCTGGCTCTGACGCGTCGCGGCCGCTTGCCGTTCGCCGTTCGCGCTGCCGGCGAGGCGCGCATCCGACTTCTCCCTCTTTACGTGTCCCCATGTCCCAGTTCTTCAGGATTCATCCGGATAATCCGCAGCCGCGCCTGATCAAGCAGGCCGCGGACATCGTCAGCAAGGGCGGCGTGATCGCAATGCCGACCGATTCGAGCTACGCGCTCGCGTGCCACCTCGACGACAAGGACGCGGTCGAGCGCGTGCGCCGCATCCGCGGCCTCGACGAGAAGCAGCACCTGTCGCTGCTCGTGCGCGACCTGTCGGAACTGGCCAACTTCGCGATGGTGGACAACCGTCAGTACCGGCAGATCAAGTCGGTGACGCCGGGCCCGTACGTGTTCATCCTGCAGGCAACCAAGGAAGTGCCGCGCCGGCTGTCGCATCCGTCGCGCAAGACGATCGGGCTGCGCGTGCCCGATCACGCGATCACGCTCGCGCTGCTCGAGTCGCTGGGCCAGCCGCTGCTCGGCACGACGCTGATCCTGCCGCCGGACGACGAGCCGCTGAACGATCCCGACGACATCCGCGCGCGGCTCGAGAAGCAGGTCGATCTCGTGATCGACGGCGGCGCGTGTCCGCGCGAGCCGTCGACGGTGATCGACCTGACGGGCGACGCGCCGCAGCTCGTGCGCGCGGGGCGCGGCGCGCTCGAACCGTTCGGGCTGTCGGCCGCGTAAGCGCCATTCATTTTTGCGCGAGTGCGCTTGTTACAATAACGCGATATGGACGCTTCCCTGATTCAGACCATCGCCGTCTACGCGCTGCCCGTGATCTTCGCGATCACGCTGCACGAGGCTGCGCACGGCTATGCCGCGCGCCTGCTCGGCGACAACACCGCCTACATGATGGGGCGCGTGTCGTTCAACCCGATGCGCCACATCGATCCGCTCGGCACGATCGCGATTCCGCTCGTGATGTATTTCCTGACCGGCGGCGCTTTCCTGTTCGGCTATGCGAAGCCGGTACCGGTATCGTTCGGCAACCTGCGCGATCCGCGCTGGGGCAGCCTGTGGGTTGCGCTCGCGGGTCCGGCCTGCAACTTCGTGCAGGCGCTGGTCTGGGGCGTGCTGACCATCGTGCTGCCCGCGGCCGGCATCGACGAGCCGTTCTTCACGCGGATGGCCTATGCGGGCGTCAGCGCGAACCTGGTGCTCGGCGTGCTGAACCTGTTTCCGCTGCCGCCGCTTGACGGCGGCCGTATCCTTGCGGCACTGCTGCCGCCGAAGCAATCGATCGCGCTGTCGCGCATCGAGCCGTACGGTTTCATCATCGTCCTCGTGCTGGTCACGACGGGCGTGCTGACGAATTTCTGGCTGCGCCCGCTCGTGAACGCCGCGGCCGGCGTGCTGAGCGCCATCCTGTCTCCCTTCGCCTCGCTTTTCTAACGACAATCATGTTCCCAGATCGTATTTTCTCCGGCATGCGACCCACCGGGTCGCTGCACCTCGGCCACTACCACGGCGTGCTGAAAAACTGGGTGAAGCTGCAGTCCGAGTACCCGTGCTTCTTCTGCGTGGTCGACTGGCATGCGCTGACGACGCACTACGAAACGCCCGAGGTCATCGAGAAGAACGTGTGGGACGTGCTGATCGACTGGCTCGCGTCCGGCATCGATCCGGCGCAGGCGACGCTGTTCATCCAGAGCAAGGTGCCCGAGCATGCGGAGCTCGCGCTGCTGCTCGGCATGAGCACGCCGCTCGGCTGGCTCGAACGCGTGCCGACCTACAAGGAGCAGATGGAGAAGCTGAAGGACAAGGACCTGTCGACCTACGGCTTCCTCGGCTACCCGGTGCTGATGGCGGCCGATATCCTGCTGTATCGCGGCTCGCTCGTGCCGGTCGGTGAAGACCAGGTGCCGCACGTCGAGATGACGCGCGAGATCGCGCGCCGCTTCAACTACCTGTACGGCCGCGAGCCGGGCTTCGAGGAGAAGGCGCTCGAGGCCGCGAAGAAGCTCGGCGGCAAGCGCGCGAAGCTCTATCACGAACTGCGCAACGCGTACCAGCAGGAGGGCGACGACGAGGCGCTCGAACAGGCGCGTGCGATGCTGCAGGAGTCGCAAAGCCTGTCGATGAGCGACCGCGAGCGCCTGTTCGGCTATCTCGAAGGCGCGCGCAAGATCATCCTGGTCGAGCCGCAGGCGCTTTTGACCGAAGCGTCGCGGATGCCGGGCCTCGACGGCCAGAAGATGTCGAAGTCGTACGGCAACACGATCGGCCTGCGCGAGGACGCGGAGACGATCACGAAGAAGGTCCGCACGATGCCGACCGATCCGGCGCGCGTGCGCCGCACCGATCCGGGTGATCCCGACAAGTGCCCGGTGTGGCAGCTGCATCAGGTCTATACGGACGAAGCGACGCACCAGTGGGTGCAGAGCGGCTGCCGCTCGGCGGGTATCGGCTGCCTCGACTGCAAGCAGCCGGTCGTCGAAGGGATCCTGCGCGAACAGCAGCCGATGCTCGAGCGCGCACAGAAGTACATGGACGATCCGTCGCTGCTGCGCGCGATCGTCGCGGACGGCTGCGACAAGGCGCGCAAGCACGCGGTCGAGACGATGCGCGACGTGCGCGAGGCGATGGGCCTGTCGTACACCTGACCTGACGGCATGCGCGAACCCGTCATTGCCGCCGCGGGCGGCCACGTCGCCCAGACCGAGCCGTCGCGCTGGGTCAGCCGGTGGTCGCGGCTCGTCCCGGCGGGCGGCGCGGTGCTCGATGTCGCCGCGGGCGGCGGCCGCCATGCGCGCTGGTTTGCGTCGCACGGGCATCCGGTCGTCGCGCTCGACCGCGATCCGGCCGCGCTGGCCGCATTGCGCGCGATTCCCGGCGTCGACGCGCGCGACGCCGATCTCGAGGGCGCGCCCTGGCCGCTGCCGGCCGGCGCGTCGTTCGCGGCGGTGATCGTCACCCATTATTTGCATCGTCCGCTCTGGCCCCATCTGCTTGATGCGGTGGCGCCGGGCGGCGTGCTGATCTACGAAACCTTCGCGCAAGGAAACGAAACGGTCGGCAAACCGTCCAATCCCGCGTTCCTGCTCGCCCCGGGCGAGCTGCTGGACGCGGTGCGCGGCCGCCTGCGGGTGGTCGCGTACGAGGACGGATTCGTCGCCGCGCCGCGCGAGGCGTTCGTGCAGCGCATCTGCGCGGTACGCGAGGGCGCGACCCCGACGGCGGGGGCGGGAATTCCACGTTACGAACTGCCCGGCTAATCCGCTACAATCTCAACGTTTACCGGTACATCAATCAATCGCGTTTCATGGCTAACGGCACCCAAGACGGCATTCAAATCCGCGGCAGCATCCCCGCGATCGTCACCCCGATGCTCGAAGACGGCAGTCTCGACCTGCCGGCGTTTCGCAAACTGATCGACTGGCACATCGCGGAAGGCACCGACGCACTCGTCGTGGTCGGCACGAGCGGCGAGTCGGCAACGCTCAACGTCGAAGAGCACATCCTGATGATCCGCACGGCGGTCGAGCATGCGGCGAAGCGCATCCCGATCATCGCGGGCGCAGGCGGCAATTCGACCGCCGAGGCGATCGAACTGACGAAGCACGCGAAGGCCGTCGGCGCCGACGCGACGCTGCAGGTCGTGCCGTACTACAACAAGCCCACGCAGGAAGGGATGTACCGGCACTTCAAGGCGATCGCCGAAGCGGTCGACCTGCCGGTGATCCTGTACAACGTGCCGGGCCGCACCGTCGCGGACATGGCGCACGAGACGACGCTGCGCCTCGCGCAGGTGCCGGGCATCATCGGCGTGAAGGAAGCGACCGGCAACATCGATCGCGCCGCGCACCTGATCAAGGCCGCGCCGAAGCATTTCGCGATCTACAGCGGCGACGATCCGACCGCGATCGCGCTGATGCTGCTCGGCGGCCACGGCAACATCTCGGTGACGGCGAACGTCGCGCCGCGCGCGATGAGCGACCTGTGCCGTGCGGCGCTGGCTGGCGACGTCGCAACGGCGCGCGAGCTGCACATGAAGCTGCTGTCGCTGCACAAGAACCTGTTCATCGAGGCAAACCCGATTCCGGTGAAGTGGGCGCTGCAGGCGATGGGCAAGATGCAGGGCGGCATCCGCCTGCCGCTTACGCCGCTCGACGAGCGCTGCCACGATGTCGTACGTTCGGCCCTCGTCGAGGCCGGCGTCCTCGCCTGAGGCTCAGGCGGCCGCGTCCTGCGGCCGCCGGCTCGACCCCTCATCAACCCGCACCGGCCGGCTCCGTCCGGCGCCGCTCCTGACGAGCGTTCTAGCAAGACGAAGGATTTCATGAAACGTTTCGCCTTTTCCTCTCGCGCCATCCAGGTTTCGGTGGTGGCGCTGGCGCTGGGCGCGCTCGCCGGCTGCGATACGCTGAACGATTATCTGGCTCCTGACCGGGTCAACTACAAGAACACGGGTTCGGCGCCGCCGCTCGCGGTGCCGAGCGACCTGAAGCCGGTGCCGACGACCCAGCAGTTCGTCGCGCCGCCGAGCAATGCCGGTCTCGGCACGCTGCCGCCGCGGGCGACCACGGCCTCCGGCAACGCGACCGACGGTGTCCCGAGCGCGCAGGATCCGCTCGGCATGCATATCGAGCGCGACGGCGATCGCCGCTGGCTCGTCGTGGACGGGCGCACGCCCGAGCAGCTGTGGCCGATCCTGAAGGAGTTCTGGCAGGAAAACGGCTTCTCGCTGAAGACCGACGCGCCGTCGACCGGCATCATGGCCACCGACTGGGCCGAGAACCGCGCGAACATTCCTGACGACTGGTTCCGCCGCACGATCGGCAAGGTCATCGACTTCGCGTATTCGTCGGGCACGCGCGACCGTTTCCGCACGCTCGTGAACCGCACGCCGGACGGCAACACCGACATCTCGATCACGCACAGCGCGATGGAAGAAATGATGGTCGGTCCGCAGGGCGGCACGTCGTCGCGCTGGGAAGAGCGTCCGCGCAACCCGGTGCTCGAGGCCGTGTTCCTGTCGAAGCTGATGCAGAAGTTCGGCCTGAGCGACGCGCAGGCGAAGCAGCTGCTGACCGATGCACGTCCCGCGACGGCGCCGGCGAAGGTCGCTGACACGAGCGGCGGCGCCGCGACGCTGCAGCTGGCGGAATCGTTCGACCGCGCGTGGCTGCGCGTCGGTCTCGCGCTCGACCGTACCAACTTCGCGGTCGACAATCGCGACCGCGAGAAGGGCCTGTACACCGTCCGCTACGCGAACACGATGGAAGAGCTGAAGCGCGACGGGCTGTTCGGCAAGCTGTTCTACGGCGGCCCGTCGGCGGCCAAGCCGGGCAAGGAATACCTGGTCAACGTGCGCGCGCAGGGCAATGGCGGCACGCAGGTCGCGGTGGTCGACGCGAACGGCCAGGTCGACAACTCGTCGGATGCGCAGCGGCTCATTTCGCTGCTGCAGGCCCAGCTGAACTGACCGCGTGCGCTTCGCCAGCCTTGGTAGCGGCAGCGAAGGCAACGCGCTGGTCGTCGAGGTGTCGAGCGGCACGACGACCACCCGCGTGCTGCTCGACTGCGGTTTTTCTGCGAAGGAGGTCGAGCGCCGCCTCGGCCGCCTGAATCTCGGCATCGACGATCTCGATGCGATCCTCATCACCCACGAACACAGCGACCACGTCGGCAGCGCGCTGACGCTCGCGCGGCGCGGGTCGCTGCCGCTCTACATGAGCTGGGGCACGGCGCGCGCAGTAGGCGCGGACGAGGCCGATGTCGATCTCCACGTGTTGTGGGGCGACGAGACGGCCGCGATACGCGATCTGGCCGTGATGCCCTATACGGTGCCCCACGACGCGCGGGAACCGCTCCAGTTCGTCTTCATGGATGGCTGTCGCCGGCTCGGCGTGCTGACCGACGTCGGCATGGCCACGCCGCACATCACGACCGTCCTGAGCGGCTGTGACGCGCTGGTGCTCGAATCCAACCACGATACCGCGATGCTCGCCGGGAGCCGCTATCCGCAGTCGCTGAAGGCGCGGATCGGCGGCAATCATGGTCACCTGAGCAACGACGCCGCCGCCGGCATCCTCGCATCGCTCGAACGCAGTCGCCTCCAGCATCTGGTCGCGGCGCACCTGAGCCAGCAGAACAACCGGCCCGAGCTGGCCCGCCAGGCGTTTGCCGGCGTGCTGGGAACGGACGGGGAGGACGTGGTCGTGGCCACGCAGGACGCGGGCTTCGACTGGCTGACGCTCGGTTGAGCGGGCGCAGAGCGGCGCGGGAAGGGGCGGGCGGCGGCTTGGCCTGCTTGCCTGCCGGGTGCGATGCGCGAAACCGACAGACGTAAAAAAACCGGCCCGAAGGGCCGGTTTTTTTTCAGCTGATGCTGAGGCTTACTGGCTTGCGCCCGAAGCCGGAGCAGCCGTCGCTGCCGAAGCAGCCGACGCCACAGCAGCAGCTGCGTCGCTCGCAGCAGCCGTTGCCGACGAAGCAGCAGCCGAAGCGTCGCTCGCAGCACCAGCAACTGCCGAAGCAGCCGACGAAGCAGCAGCCGATGCGTCGCTAGCAGCCGACGAAGCAGCTTGATCAGCGCTCTTGTTGCAAGCAGCCAGTGCAACAGCAGCCAACAGGGAAGCTACGAGGAGGGATTTCTTCATGATCACGTCCTTTTATGGTTAAAGGTAAGCAACAGCGCGAAACAATACCGGTAATGTGCTCCAACACCGACCTGGGCCGCTGGTGGAGACGCACTTCTAGAGCGTGAATCTTCCCTACGGCTTGGGCGGAAATTATATGCACTTTCCTATCGACCGTCGACAAATGCGGGGTCAATACGTTGTCTTTCCCATACAGAATTTGATCTGCACGGGCATACGGGGCGGCCCACTAAATCCGGTATCCGACCCGCAGCCAGCCCGCACAATACCATTCGTGCAGCAAGGCTGTCATCGAGGGAGCCCGGGATAGTGTTACAAACCGTTTCGCCTCCATGTGGCGGAGATTGGCCAGTTCGGGCAGCCATTCGCCGGCTTGCTCGAGCGGTTGTTCCTCGCCATTAATGAAGTACGATCGCGCGTTATACATCAATGCGGCGCGTCTGTCGAGATGCACGCCCCGGCGCGATGCCTGCGCGACGAACGCGGCCTCGGACAGCGGCCGCGCCGGCGGCTCGAATACGACGTTCGATTTGGGCTCGCTCAGGTAGCAGCCGAGGAATTCGGCGACGTCGCGCTTGCGCCAGCGGATTGCCTCGACGATCTCGGCGACGCGCTCGACCATCGCCGGCGGCAGTTGCGCGGGGGTGTCGACGGCCGGCTGCTTGGGGTCGCGGTAGAGCGCGTCGCCGCGCTCGTCGCGCAGGCCGCCGCGTTCCGCGAGGTAGTACAGGAATTGCGCGCCCAGCTCCCCGGCGGACGGCGCCCGAAAGCCGATCGAGCAGGTCATGCATTCGCCCTCCGCTACGCCGTCGTGCGCGATGTGCGGCGGCAGGTACAGCATGTCGCCCGGCTCGAGCACCCATTCGTCGCTCGGCTCGAAATGCTCGAGGATCTTCAGCGGCACGTCCGGCTGCAGCGACAGGTCCTTCTGCGCACCGATGCGCCAGCGGCGCCGGCCTTCGACCTGCAGCAGGAATACGTCGTACGAGTCGAAGTGCGGGCCGACGCCGCCGCCGTCCGTCGCGTACGAAATCATCAGGTCGTCGAGACGCGCGTCCGGGATGAAGCGGAAGCGGTCGAGCAGCGCGCGCGCCGCGTCGACGTGCAGGTCGAGCCCCTGCACGAGCAGGGACCAGGATTTGCGCGAGATGGCCGGCAGCGCGCCCGGCTCGAACGGGCCGTGCGCAAGTTGCCACTTGTTACGAAAATGGGTGATCAGCCGCGATTCGGCGTCATAGTCGGCTGCCAGCTCGAACAATGCGTCGCGCGTGACCGGCGGCTTCACGCCGGGGATCGCCTGGCGGATCAGCAGCGGCTTTTTCTGCCAGTAGCGGCGCATGAATTGCGCCGGCGAGAGGCCGCCGAGCAGCGGCGTGGGAAGATCGGAAGGCGGCGCGCCGAGCGGGGCGTCAGCGGCATCCCGCGGTTCGGCTTGAGACCGGTTGCGCATCGTATAATGAGACTTGTATTTGGGAGAATTGGATGAAAATCGCAAAAAACACCGTCGTGTCGGTCGCTTACAAGCTGTCGGATGCGCAAGGCAATCTGATCGAGGAAAGCGACGAGCCGATGGTTTATCTGCACGGCGGCTATGATGGCACGTTCCCCAAGATCGAGGAACAGCTCGACGGCCAGGAGCCCGGTTACCAGGCGCAGGTTCAGCTCGAGCCGCAGGACGCGTTCGGCGACTACGATCCCGAACTCGTGAAGATCGAGCCGCGCGATCGTTTTCCCGAGCCGATCGAAGTGGGCATGCAGTTCGAAGGCACGCCGGAAGACGGCGACGAGGAAGTGGATTCGCTGATCTACACGGTCACCGACATCGCCGAAGACAAGGTCGTGCTCGACGGCAACCACCCGCTCGCGGGCATGGCGCTGCGTTTCGCGCTCACGGTCAAGGACGTTCGCGAAGCGACCGAGGACGAGATCGAGCATGAGCACGCGCACGGCGCGGAAGGCCTCGAAATCGTCGACGAGGACGAAGACGAGGACGGCGACGCACCGTCAGGGCGCACCCTGCACTGAACTGGCGGGCAGGCCGGGCGCCGGCCCCGAGGCAGGGGGCGGCGCGGGCCACGAGGCGCCGCCCGGCGTCGTGCCGTCGCCCTGCAGCGGCGGCGCGACCGACGACGAGTCGGGCAGGGCCGGCAAGGCCGGGATCTCCGGCATCTGCGGCAGCGGGACCTCGTCGCGCGGCACGACCGGCAGCGCGGGCGGGGTTGGCAGATTCTTCGGCACGTCCTGCAGGCTCACGTTGAAGATCGTCTGCCGTGCCGGCGACACGTTGACCTTCACCCACTGATTCGCCGGCTGACGCGGTCCGATCGCGACACGCGTCACATTTCCCACCAGCACACCGTCGTCCGCATGCAGCGGGCGATCGATCAGGAAACCATTCGCAAGCGGCTCGCTGCTCGCGTGCATCACCAGAATCGGGCCGCGGAATGTCGCCGCCGCCTTCACCAGCGTTCGTTTCAGTTCACGGAAGCCGTCGCGCACGCGCGGCCGGTTGAAACGCAACCACGCAAAGCGTTCGGTCCGCTCGTAGCGATCGAACTGCGGATCGCCTTCGAACATCACCACCATGGCGCGCGCTTCGCGCCGCTTCGCGTATTCGGCCGCGTGGTCGATCCAGAAGCCGTTCGCGACGATGCGGTCCTCGAATTCGCCGTTGCGGCCGCCGGCCGTCAGATAGTGGTTGTTCGGCGCCGGTGCGTTCAGCGCGACGTAGACGACGTCGTCATGCATCCAGCGCGCGTTTTCGCGATACGGCCGGAACCGCGCGACTTCACTTTCGCGGGTGATCTGCAGCGCGCCGGCGTCGGGCAGCGCGGCGTCCGCCAGCAGCGTCTGGCGCAGGAAGTCCAGGCGTTCGACCGGATCGTAGCTGCCGCCGGCCGCCGTGTTGCACGTTGCCCAGTCGTCGTGGCCGGGAATGAACACGAGCGGCACGCGCGATGCGTCCAGGATCGCGCCGCGCTGCGTGTACAGCGTGTCGCGGCACGCTTCCTTCGCACCCTTGAGGTCGCCCGCATAGACGACGAAGGCCAGATTGCGCTCGCGCGCGATCGATTCGAACAGCCGCTGCGCGGCCGGCTCGTCGGCCGGCGCGTTGATGACGCCCGACACGATCGCGAACGAGTAGGGGGCGGCGGCACGCTTGGGCGGCGCCGCGAGCGTGCTCACCTGCACGAGCGCGAGCGTCGCCGCGATCAGTGCGGCTGCGGCGGCGCGGGCCGGCCGGCCCGACGGGAGGCGTTTACGCGTGCCCGTCGACATCGTGCGAGCGGACGAGCGTGCGCAGTTCGTACAGCAGGTCGAGCGCCTCGCGCGGCTTGAGGTCGTCGGGATCGATGTCGCGCAGCTTTTCGAGTGCCGGATGCGGGGCGTCGGCCGGCGCCGGCGCATCCGCGCACGCGAGCTCCTCGGCCGCGGCGGGCGGCGCGCTGAACAGGTCGAGCTGCGGCGTGTGCTGGGCGGCCGACTGCTGTTCGAGATACGCGAGATGCTTGCGCGCGGCGCGGATCACCGGCGCCGGTACGCCCGCGAGTTGCGCGACCTGCAGCCCGTAGCTCTGGTTCGCCGGGCCTTCGTTGACCGCGTGCAGGAACACGATGCCGTGGCCGTGCTCGACGGCCGACAGATGGACGTTGGCCGCTTGCGGGAATTCGGCCGGCAGCTGCGTCAGCTCGAAGTAGTGCGTCGCGAACAGCGTGTAGCAGCCGTTTTGCGCGAGCAGGTGACGCGCGATGGCCCATGCGAGCGCGAGGCCGTCGAACGTCGACGTGCCGCGGCCGATTTCGTCCATCAGCACGAGGCTCTGCGGTGTCGCGTCGTTCAGGATCGCCGCGGCTTCGGTCATCTCGACCATGAAGGTGGAGCGTCCGCCGGCGAGATCGTCGGCCGCGCCGATCCGTGTGAAGATCCGGTCGATCGGGCCGAAGCAGGCCGATTTCGCGGGCACGTAGCTGCCGACGTACGCCATCAGCGCAATCAGCGCCGTCTGCCGCATGAAGGTCGACTTACCGCCCATGTTCGGGCCGGTGATCAGCAGCAGCTTGCGCTCGGCGCCGAACCGGCAGTCGTTCGCGATGAACTGCTCGACCTGCGCTTCCACGACCGGGTGGCGACCCTGTTCGATCTCGATGCCGATTTCGTCGGTGAAGGCAGGCGCGACCCAGTCGAGCGTGCGGGCGCGCTCGGCGAACGCGGCGAGCACGTCGAGCTCCGCGAGCGCCGACGCGACGCGCTGGCACTCCGGAATGAACGGCAGCAGCGCCTGCAGCACGCCGTCGTACAGCGCGCGCTCGCGGGCCAGCGCGCGTTCCTGCGCGGACAGCGCCTTGTCCTCGAAGGTCTTCAGTTCGGGTGTGATGTAGCGCTCGGCGTTCTTCAGCGTCTGGCGGCGGCGATAGTCGTCGGGCACCTTGTCAGTCTGGCCGCGCGTGACCTCGATGTAGAAGCCGTGCACCTTGTTGTATTCGACGCGAAGGTTCGCGATGCCCGTGCGGGTGCGCTCGCGCGCCTCGAGATCGATCAGGAACTGCCCGCAGTTCTCGGAGATGTCGCGCAGTTCGTCGAGCTCCGCGTCGTAGCCGCGCGCGATCACGCCGCCGTCGCGCACCATCGCGGCCGGCTCGGGGGCGATCGCGCTGGTCAGCAGGTCGAGGCATTCGGCGGGCGGCGCGAGCGCCGCGTCGACGCGGGCAAGCGCATCCGCGTTCGCGACGATCGCGCTGATGCGCTCGCGCAGCGCGGGCAGCGCGGCGAACGTGTCGCGCAGGCTCGACAGGTCGCGCGGCCGCGCGGACAGCAGCGCGAGCCGCCCGGTGATCCGTTCGACGTCGGCGATCTGGCGCAGCGCGCTGCGCAGTGCGTCGAGGCTCGCGTTCGCCGGTGCGTCGAGCAGTGCGCCGATCGCTTGCTGGCGCGATTGCGCGGCGACCGACGCGCGCGGCGGATGATGCAGCCAGTGACGCAGCAGGCGGCTGCCCATCGTCGTGCAGCAGGTGTCCAGCAGCGAGTACAGCGTCGGCGATTCGGTGCCGCGCAGCGTTTCGGTCAACTCGAGGTTGCGGCGCGTCGCCGGATCGAGCCCGATGTATTCGGTTTCGTTCTCGACCTTCAGGCTGCGCACGTGACGCAATTGCTGACCCTGTGTGGCGGCCGCGTACAGCAGCAGTGCGCCGGCGGCTCCGCATGCGCTCGTCAGCGAATGCGCGCCGAAGCCGTCGAGGCCCGCGACGTCGAGCTGGTCGCACAGGCGCTGCGTGCCCGATGCGATATCGAAGTGCCATGCCGGCACGCGTTTGATCGCGCCGGCGCCCGCGGGCACGGCGTCGGTCGCGCCGTCCGCCGTCAGGATTTCGGCTGGCCGGATGCGTTCGAGCGCGGCGCCGAGCTGGTCGGGTTCGATCTCGGCGAGCCGCAGTGCGCCGCTCGCGAGGTTCAGCCACGCGAGGCCGATGTTGACCGCGACGCCGCGCTTGTTGTGGCCCGTGCACATCGCGAGCAGGTAGACGTCGTTCTTGTCGGACAGCAGTGCCGCGTCGGTCAGCGTGCCGGGCGTGACGACGCGCACGACCTTGCGCTCGACTGGCCCCTTCGACGTGGCGGGGTCGCCGATCTGCTCGCAGATTGCGACCGATTCGCCCATCTTCACGAGCTTCGCCAGATACTGTTCGACCGCGTGATGCGGGACGCCGGCCATCTTGATCGGCGTCCCGGCCGAGGCGCCGCGTTGCGTGAGGGTCAGGTCGAGCAGGCGCGCGGCTTTCTCCGCATCCTCGAAGAACAGCTCGTAGAAGTCGCCCATCCGGTAGAAGACGAGCGTGTCGGGGTGATCGGCCTTGATGCGCAGGTACTGCTGCATCATCGGAGTATGGCCGGCGAAGGCTTCGGGCGACAGCGTGGTCATAGGTCAGGCAGGAAGTTGTTGCTTTGGTTGCCCGAGTTTACCAGTCGCTTCCATGTGCACGCGCGAAGTTCGCCGTTCGGCTAGTTGCCGGCGACGAGGGGGGTAGTTCCGCGCAGGCAATTTCCGCTTCTCGGCGTCGGCATCGAGATTGTGGATCATCTCAATACGGGGCCGTTGACCGTAAGCGGGACGTCGGTCGTCCATGCACCGACCGGATTGATGGCCGATATCGGTCATTCGATCTCGTGCGGTGCAGCTGACTGCCGTCACTTTGCAGGTGCGGCCGTCGGTCGGATGCTCATGTGACTCGCAAGAGCCGCGTCGGCCACCCTCCTCAAACGTTGTCCATGCGCCAACGACGCGGCGTAATACCGGTCACGCGCGTGAATGTTCTCGTGAAGTGGCTCTGGTCGGCGAAGCCGCATGCATCCGAGATCATTTGCAGCGGCATCGACGATGTGCGCATGTACATCATTGCGCGTTCGATGCGCTGATTGATCAGCCAGCGATGGGGCGGTAACCCGGTGGTCTGATGAAAGGCCTTGACGAAGTGGCCACGAGACAGGCCGCACGCTTTCGCCACATCGGCGATCGAGATGTTGCCGGTAAGGTGTTCGAGCAGAAAGCCTTTCGCCACGCGCTCCTGCCACGCCGTGAGTTTGCCGGTCGACTTCTCCCGCCGCTCGCCGATGCCGCCGTACAGACGCGCGACATGCGTCTGGAAGGCGAGCGCGACGTGGTCGACGAACAGCTGGGATGCGTGCTCGGGCCGCGCCAGGGCGGGGAGCAGGGCTTGGCCCAGGCGATGGATGACCGGATCCGTCGCACTCAAATGCGGCGGCAAGTAAAGCTGGGGCCGCTGCCTGCCACCGATTTCATCGACTGTCTCCTCCAGCGTTCGGCGCGGGAGGTGAAAATGGATGCAGTCGAACGCCCCCTTCAGGTCGGAAACCCAGCTGCGATCGAGGTCGTGAATCGTGACGGTCCCTGCGTCATAGGGGACGAAACAAGCAACACGTCCGTCAAGCCACAATTCCTGTTCGCCGAACGCGCGCAATTGCAACACGATGAGATCGGCGTCTTCAAGTTCGTATGGCGCGGTTCGGCCAATATTTCTACGAGATGTCTGCAGTCGGCTGATGCCGACCTGGGCGTGCGGCAGCGTCTGCGTGACCACGCTTTGCCTGAGGTCGGCCGGCATGAAATCAGATGACACGTTGTCCGACTGTGCGGCGGTCATGGATTCGTGGAAACGTGGAGAATTCGGCCGCGGAGTATACCAAAGCGAAATTTGGCCTGGCATCGGCCGTGTTCGGCACATTGACCACTAATGGCCGCGGCGCATCGCAAAGAGGGGGTAGCTTCGCGTGGCGAACCTTGTCAGGCAGGGCGCAGATACTGCTGGATCACCCGGCGCACGGACCTTCGTGCGCCGGGCCTGACGGGCAATATCAGGACGCGTGCGCCGACATCAGATCGAGCGCCACCGCCTGCGCGACCTCGATACCGTCGATGGCTGCCGAATAGATGCCGCCGGCATACCCGGCGCCTTCACCGGCCGGATACAACCCTTCGACGTTCACGCTCTGGTAATTGTCCTTGCGCCGGATCCGGATCGGCGACGACGTGCGCGTTTCCACGCCGGTGAGCACCGCGTCGTGCATCGCGAAGCCGGCGATCTTCTTGTCGATCTGCGGCAGCGCTTCACGAATGGCTTCGATCACGTAGTCGGGCAGCGCGGTGCTGAGGTCGGTCGGGCGCACGCCCGGCTTGTACGACGGCACCACGGAACCGAGCGACGTCGACGGCCGTCCTGCGATGAAATCGCCGACCAGCTGGCCCGGCGCGCTGTAATCGCCGCCGCCGAGTTCGAACGCGCGTTCTTCCCACTTGCGCTGGAACGCGATGCCCGCGAGCGGGCCGCCCGGATAGTCCTCCGGCGTGATGCCGACGACGATGCCCGCGTTCGCGTTGCGCTCGGCGCGCGAATACTGGCTCATGCCGTTGGTGACCACGCGGCCCGGCTCGGAGGTCGCCGCGACCACCGTGCCGCCGGGGCACATGCAGAAGCTGTAGACCGCGCGTCCGTTGCTGCAGTGATGAACCACCTTGTAGTCGGCCGCGCCGAGCTGCTTGTGGCCCGCGAACTTGCCGAAGCGGCTGCGATCGATCAGCCCCTGCGGATGTTCGATCCGGAAACCCAGCGAGAACGGCTTCGCTTCGACATACACACCGCGATCGTGCAGCATCTGGAACGTGTCGCGTGCGCTGTGGCCCACGGCCAGCACCACGTGATCGCACCGGAGCGTTTCGCCGTTCGACAGCGTCAGCGAGCGCACCTTGCCCTGATCGATCTCGATGTCCTCGACCCGGGTTTCGAAGCGCACTTCACCGCCCAGTTCGTGGATGGTCGCGCGCATCTTTTCCACCATGCTGACGAGGCGGAACGTGCCGATGTGCGGCCGGCTCAGATAGAGGATGTCCTCCGGCGCGCCGGCCTTGACGAATTCGTCGAGCACCTTGCGGCCGTAGTGATGGGGATCCTTGATCTGGCTGTACAGCTTGCCGTCGGAAAACGTCCCGGCCCCGCCTTCGCCGAACTGCACGTTGGACTCGGGATTGAGGACGCTCTTGCGCCACAGGCCGAAGGTGTCCTTGGTGCGCTCGCGCACGGCCTTGCCGCGTTCGAGGATGATGGGGCGGAAACCCATCTGCGCGAGGATCAGCCCCGCAAACAGGCCGCACGGCCCCATGCCGATGACGACCGGGCGCAGGAAGTTGCCGTGCTCGGGCGCCTTCGTGACGAAGTGGTACGCCATGTCGGGCGTCACGCCGCAATGCGGCGTGCCGGCGAGTCGCGGAAGCACGGCCGCTTCGTCCTTGACCTCGACATCGACGATGTACGTGAGCTTGATGTCGGAGCGCTTGCGCGCATCGTGCGCACGGCGGAACACCGTGTAACGGAGGAGCCCGTCTGCCGCCACGCCAAGCTCCGCGAGGCGCGCGCGAATCGCGGCTTCGAGGGCGCTCTCGGGGTGGTCGAGCGGGAGTTTAAGTTCGCTTAGCCGTAACATGAATATTCGGATACGGTCGCCACGAAGTCGTGGCGGTGTTGAGACGGGCGCGGGCGCGGCGCGGATTTACTCCGCTGCCGGATGCATGTAGCTGTAGCGGTTCAGGATCGGGATCATCTGCGCGTAGATCTTCGGATTCGCCGCGACGATCTCATGACGATGCAGGAAATCGGCGTCGCCCGTGTAGTTGCCGACGAGGCCGCCGGCTTCGGTGATCAGCAGGCTGCCCGCCGCCATGTCCCACACGTTGATGCCTTGCTCGAAGAACGCGTCGAGACGGCCGGCCGCGACGTTCGCGAGATCGAGTGCGGCCGCGCCCGGGCGGCGCAGCCCCGTGCAGGCCTGCGTCATTTCGGTGAACAGGCGCGCGTAGGCGTCGAGGCCGTCCTTCTCGCGGAACGGGAAGCCCGTGCCGACCAGCGCGTCCGCCAGGCGGTCGCGGCGGCCGACGCGGATGCGGCGGTCGTTCAGGTACGCGCCGCGGCCGCGGGTGGCCGTGAACAGGTCGTTCTTGTTCGGATCGTAGACGACGGCCTGCGTGACGACGCCCTTGTGCTCGAGCGCAATCGATACGCAGTAATAAGGGAAGCCGTGGATGAAGTTGGTCGTGCCGTCGAGCGGATCGATGATCCACTTGAATTCGGATTCGTTCTCCGATTCGCCCGATTCTTCCGCGAGGATCGCGTGGTCGGGGTAGGCGGTCTTCAGCGTCTCGATGATCGCCTCTTCGGCGGCCTTGTCCACTTCGGTGACGAAGTCGTTCTGCTGCTTCTTGCGGATCTCGATCAGGTCGAGGTCGAGGGAGGCACGGTTGATGATCTGTCCGGCGCGGCGCGCAGCCTTGACAGCGATGTTGAGCATGGGATGCATGAGCCTGGATCCTGTAGCCGGCGGCACGGGCCGCCACGAAGTGGAACACACCGCCCGGAACGGCGCAAAACGTGCCGGGCGAGATGAGACGCGAATTGACAAAGAGCAGGGTACGACCCGCGTCGCACGGGGCGCGGCGCGTAAACGCATGATTTTAGCCGATTTTCGGGAGTTTCAGGTGACCGGGATGCGGGGAAACCCCACTGGCCGTCCGGACGAGTGGGTTTGCCGGGGCGATGGCGATACCATACTGCCATTCTGACGAACCGAGTCGTATGTAGTGGAAACCCCGCAGAACCCCGCCGTGCCGTCCGAATCGGGCGCGGCTTCGTCCCCGCCGCTGTCCGGCGGCTTCACTTCCACCCGTTTCGTGCTCGTCGAGCCGAGCCATCCCGGCAATGTCGGGGCGGCCGCCCGCGCGCTGAAAACGATGGGTTTCTCCAGGCTCGTCCTGGTCGCGCCGCGCGTGCCGCACGTGCAGAGCGACCCCGAGGCGATCGCGATGGCGAGCGGCGCGGACGACGTCCTCGCGTCCGCGCACGTCGTGCCCACGCTCGGCGACGCGCTGTCCGGCGTCCACTGGTCGATCGCGCTGACCGCGCGCACGCGCGAATACGGACCGCCGCGCCTTGCGCCGCGCGCGGCCGCCGAACAGGCGCACACGCAGGTCGGCACCGGCGACATCGCGCTCGTGTTCGGCAACGAACGCACGGGCCTCGCGAACGAGCACGTCGAGCAGTGCAGCGCGCTCGCGCATATCCCGGCGAATCCGGCCTACAGTTCGCTGAACCTCGCGCAGGCCGTGCAGGTGCTCGCGTATGAACTGCGTGTCGCGTTCCTGGAGCAGGGGAGCGAGTCGCCGCGCGACGCGCAGCCCGAGGTCGGCACGCTCGCGCAGAGCGACGAGATCGAGCGGATGTACGCGCACCTCGAGAATGCGCTGGTCGCGCTCGATTTTCTCGACCCGCGCAACCCGAAGAAGCTGATGCCGCGGCTGCGGCGCCTGTTCGCGCGCACCGGCCTCGAGCGCGAGGAGGTCAACATCCTGCGCGGCATCGCGAAGCACATCCTGCTGAAGTCCGGCACGCCCGAAGGCGACGCGTAAGCGGCCGAAGTACGCCGCGGCCGGGCGCTCATGCGTTCGGCGGATGCGCTCCGCCTGCAGCCGGCGTGTCGCATCGGCCGCCGCGACGGGGGTGCCCGGTCCGTGCCCGGCCACCGGATGACCGCATGACGCGCATAACCGCGTTACCTGGCCACGATGGGCGTCCCGCGCGAATACCCGCGCCGCTGACGGGGTGAACGCGCGACGCTGTGCGGCCGCGGGCGAGTGGCCCTACAATCGCCGGACATCATAAGCAAATTACCCGGCGCGATAACGACCGGCCGTTGCCGGCGGGCGTGCCGGCCTTTTCCCCAGCCCAGACCCGATCATGTTCACCAGACTGCGCGAAGACGTTGCGACGATTCGCGAGCGGGATCCCGCCGCTCGCAGTGCCTGGGAAGTGCTGACCTGTTATCCGGGGCTGCACGCGCTCGTGCTGCATCGCTTCGCGCATGCGTGCTGGCGCGCGAAGCGCTACTGGCTCGCACGCTTCGCGTCGCAGGCCGGGCGTTTCCTGACGGGTATCGAGATCCACCCGGGCGCGACGATCGGCCGGCGCGTGTTCATCGATCACGGGATGGGTGTCGTGATCGGCGAAACCGCGATCGTCGGCGACGACTGCACGATCTATCAGGGCGTGACGCTCGGCGGCACGTCGCTCACGCGCGGCGCGAAGCGCCATCCGACGCTCGAGGCCGGCGTGATCGTCGGTGCGGGCGCGAAAGTGCTCGGCGGTTTCACCGTCGGCGCGGGCGCGAAGATCGGTTCGAACGCGGTCGTCGTGAAGCCGGTGCCGGCAGGCGGCACCGCGGTCGGCAATCCGGCGCGCATCGTGATGCCGGCGCAACCGAAGCCGCAGCCCGAGCGCGCCGCGTTCTGCGCGTACGGGATCACGCCGAACGCGGACGACCCGATGTCGCTCGCGATTCACGGCCTGATCGACCACGCGGCGAAGGAAAGCCGGCGCGTCGACGAAATCGTCGCGGCGCTCGAGCAGCTCGGCACGCATCTGGAAACGCTGCAGGGCGCGGACGCGGCGCGTCTCGATCTGCGCAGGCTGTCGGCGGTGCTGGAAGGCAAGGCGGTCGAGCGCCAGGCGTAACGCGGCGCGTGCCGGCGGCCGCCGGCAGCTGCGGCCGTGTCGCTCGCGTCAGTCGAGCGGCATCGCGTGGATGCCTTCGGCGTCGACGCGCAGATAGCCGCCGCGCGGCATGCCGTGGTCGAGATCCCAGTCGGGCAGTACCCAGCGAATCCCGCCCGGTTCGAGGTGGCGCGCGGGGCGATGCGTGTGGCCGTGAATGATCACGCTCGCACGGCTCTTCCGGAACAGCGCGGCGATGCCTTCACGCGTGACATCGTAGATCGCCGAAGCGGGGCGCATCCGGCCCGCTTCGCTGTTCGAACGCATCCGTTGCGCGAGCGCGCGGCGCCAGCGGAACGGCCACGCGAGAAACAGCGCCTGCGCGACGCCATTGCGGGCAAACCGCCGAAATATCTGATAGCCGCGATCGGCCGTGCATTGCGCGTCGCCGTGGGTGAGCACGATGCGCTGGCCGAACGACGTGATCAGCGCCGGGTCGCGCAGCAGCATCGCGCCGGCCGCCTTCATGAAGCGCCGGCCGAGCAGGAAATCGCGATTGCCGTGCATCACGTAAAGCGCGATCCCGCGCTCCGAGAACGTATGCATCAGCGCGGCCATGCGTGCCGCGAACGGATCGTGGTCGAGCACGTCGTCGCCGATCCAGTATTCGAACAGGTCGCCGAGGATGAACACCGAGTCGGCGCTGTCGGCCGTGTATTTCACGAAATGCTCGAACGCGGCGACCGTCTTCGGAATCGCCTCGCTCAGGTGCAGATCGGAGAGAAACAGGAACGGGCGTGCGGCTTGCGCGTATTCGCGCTCGCCCGGCACGCCCGCGGAGACGCTTCGCGGCGGACTCTCCTGCAACATCGAAGTGCCTCCGTAACGGCTGTGGGTCAGACCACCACGGCCTTTTCGATCACGACGTCGTCGGTCGGGACGTCCTGGTGGAAGCCCGCGTTGCCCGTCTTGACGCCCTTGATCTTGTCGACCACATCCTGGCCTTCGACAACCTTGCCGAACACAGCGTAACCCCAGCCCTGCGGCGTCGGCGACGAGTGGTTCAGGAAATCGTTGTCGTTCACGTTGATGAAGAACTGGGCGGTCGCCGAGTGCGGATCGTTCGTGCGCGCCATCGCGATCGTGTAGTTGTCGTTCTTCAGGCCGTTGTTCGCTTCGTTGTCGATCGGCGCGTCGGTCGGCTTCTGCTTCAGGCCCGGCTCGAAGCCGCCGCCTTGAATCATGAAGCCGTTGATCACACGGTGGAACACCGTGCCGTCATAGTGGCCCTTCTTCACGTAGTTGAGGAAGTTCTCGACCGTCTTCGGTGCCTTCGCGGCGTCCAGCTCGAGCTTGATCACGCCGTGGTTCGTGTGCAGTTCAACCATGATGAATTCCTTCGGTGAGGCGGTTTAAATGGCACGCGGCCGGTCGTGCGACGCGGCCGCGTGTGGCGCCGGACGTGCCGGCAGGTGCTTATTTCGAAACGATGCTGGCCGATTCGATCAGGACCGGCTGGGCCGGCACGTCCTGCATCGGGCCGCGCGAGGTCGTCGCCACGCCTTCGATCTTCTTCACGACGTCGAGGCCCGACACGACCTTGCCGAACACCGCATAGCCGTTGCCGTCCGGGTTCGGGTAGTCGAGGCCGCTGTTGTCGACCGTGTTGATGAAGAACTGCGCGGTGGCCGAGTTCGGATCGCTGGTACGCGCCATCGCGATCGTGCCCGTCAGGTTCTTCAGACCATTGCGGCTTTCCAGCGGGATCGGCGCGCGGGTCGGCTTCTCCTCGAAGTTGGTCTTGTAGCCGCCGCCCTGGATCATGAAGCCCTTGATCACGCGATGGAAGATCGTGCCGTTGTACTGGCCGGCCTTCACGTAGTCGAGGAAGTTGGCGACCGTCTTCGGCGCCTTCTCCGGGTAGAGCTCGACACGGATGTCGCCCTGGGAGGTCTTCAGCTGCACGACGGGGTGCGCGGTGGCCGATTGCGCGAACGCGGGCGCGGTCGCGAGAAGGGCGGCGCCGCCAAGCGCCAGCAACAGACGTTTCATTGCGATCCTCAGGTTGGGAGGGAGGGGAGGTTGCGCCGCTTACTGCGACGGCGCGACGTACGGCGCTGCCAGCGCACCGGACGGACCGTTGAACTGGAACGTCGGCGACATCGGCAGCGTGGTGGTGCTCACGTTTGCGGCGGCGCGATCGGTGTATGCGCGCGTGGCCGGCGTGACGCCGCGCGCGTTGGCGGCCGGCTTCGGCGGCGACACGATCTTCTGCAGGTCGGCGAGGCGCTGTGCGGTCGCGCCGCTCGTGCGGCCGAGCGCTTGCGCGCGCTTGTACGATTCGGCTGCGAGGCGCAGATAGAGGTCGCCGAGGTTCTCGTACGCGAGCGAGTAGCTCGGGTTCGATTGCGTCGCGGTGACGAGCGCGCTGCGCGCTTCGTCGTAGCGGCCGTGCTTCGCGTAGAGCGCCGCGAGGTTGTTGTACGGTTCGGGCAGTTCGGGGTAGGCCTGCGTGATCGCGACGAACTGCTGGATCGCGTCGTCGTCGCGGTTCAGGCGGGCGAGCACGGTGCCGCGCTTGAACTGCGCCTGCACGTCGTGCGGATTCGCCGCGATGCGCGCGTCGAGTTGCGCGAGCGCCTGTTTCCATTGCTTGCCGGAGATCGACGCGTCGATTTCGGGCGTGCCGTCGGCGGTGGCCGGGGCCTTCTGCGCATGCGCCGCGGGGGCCGCGAACAGCGTCAGTGCGACGCCCATGACGGCGGTCGCAACGAGGGTCGCAGCGCTCGGCGCGCGGCCGCGATGAGGTTTCATAGGCGTAAATCGGAATGTTATACTCCGAGCCATTCTAACAAAACGTCTGCGCGTTCCGGCGAGCGGCAGACAGTCTTTCTTTGCCTCTCGTGGCCGTCACCGCTGTGCTTGCAGCCTGACCGCCCCATGTGATATCGAGGACGCGCGGCGGCGAGCCGCAGCAGGTGGTCCGTCCGTTTCGCATGCTGGGCGAGCTTCGCCAGGGCGGTTTCCTTCGGCTCACGGTTCATCTCTATGGAATCACTGCGCATCTACAACACGCTCGCGCGTGACAAGCAAGTTTTCGTGCCGCGCCAGTCAGGCGAAGTGCGGATGTACGTATGCGGGATTACCGTCTACGACTATTGTCACGTGGGCCACGCGCGCATGCTGGTCGTATTCGACCTCGTCCAGCGCTGGCTGCGTGCGATCGGCTATCGGGTCACGTACGTGCGCAACATCACCGACATCGAGGACAAGATCATCCGCCGCGCGGTCGAGAACGGCGAGACGATCAAGTCGCTGACCGACCGGTTCATCGGCGCGATGCACGAGGATGAGGCGGCGCTCGGCATCCAGCGTCCGGACATCGAGCCGCGCGCGACGCAGTTCATTCCGCAGATGCTCGGGATGATCGAGAAGCTCGAGGCGAACGGCTACGCGTACCAGGCGAGCGACGGCGACGTCAACTATTCGGTGCGCAAGTTCGCGAACTACGGGAAGCTGTCGGGCAAGTCGCTCGACGACCTGCGCGCGGGCGAGCGCGTTGCCGCAAACGATGCGAAGCAGGATCCGCTCGACTTCGTGCTGTGGAAGCGCGCGAAGGAGGACGAGCCCGACGGTGCGTCGTGGGCATCGAAGTACGGGATGGGCCGGCCGGGCTGGCACATCGAATGCTCGGCGATGGGCTGCACGCTGCTCGGCGAGCATTTCGACATCCACGGCGGCGGGCAGGATCTGCAATTCCCGCACCACGAGAACGAGATCGCGCAGAGCGAAGGCGCGACCGGCCAGACGTTCGTCAACTACTGGATGCACAACGGCTTCGTGCAGGTCGACAACGAGAAGATGTCGAAATCGCTCGGCAACTTCTTCACGATCCGCGAAGTGCTCGAACGGTACGACGCCGAGGTCATGCGCTTCTTCATCGTGCGCACGCACTACCGGTCGCCGCTCAACTACAGCGACGTGCATCTCGACGACGCGCGCGCGTCGCTCACGCGCCTGTACACGGCGCTGAAGGATGTCGAGCCCGACACGCTCGCGCTCGACTGGAACGAGCCGCACGCGCAGCGTTTCGCGGCTGCGATGAACGACGACATCAACACGCCGGTCGCGGTGGCGACGCTGTTCGAACTGGCGGGTGAAGTCAATCGCACGCGCGATGCATCGCTCGCGCGGCAACTGAAACAACTGGCGGGCCTCCTGGGCCTGCTCGGCCGCGAACCGCGCGCGTTCCTGCAGCAGGGCACCGGTGCCGCGCAGGCGGGCGGGCTCGCAGCCGACGAAATCGAAGCGAAGATCGCCGCGCGTGTCGCGGCGAAGCAAGCGAAGGACTATGCCGAAGCGGACCGGATTCGGGCGGAACTGCTCGACGCCGGTATCGCACTTGAAGACAAACCGGGCGGATCGACCGAATGGCGTCGCGTATGAGCGCGATGCGTTCCACTGACCGATCCGTCAGGTAGGAGGCAGGATGGCAACGGCCAGAAAAGCGCCGGTCAGGCGTGCGACTCCGCTCGCCGCGCGTCCGGCAGCCAAGCGCGCGCCAGCGGCGAAGGCGGACGCGACGCGCGCCGTGCCGAACGGCGCGCTCAACGGTCATGCAAAGCCCGCGCGCGCGAAGGGCGTGGACGCGGCGCAGCCGGAGGTCGCGATGGCGGCCGCCGACGCGGCCCGCAAGGTGCGGGCAGCCGATGCGGCAGTCGACGGCGCCGATGGCGTCGTGCGTCCCGCGTACTGGGATAAAGCGAGCGCCGATCTCGTCAAGCGCGACCGCATCCTGAAGAAGCTGATCCCGAAGTTCGGCCCCGCGCATCTCGTGAAGCGCGGCGACCCGTTCGTCACGCTCGCGCGTTCGGTCGTCGGCCAGCAGATCTCGGTTCCGTCCGCGCAGGCGCTGTGGGCGCGCATCGAGGATGCGTGTCCGAAACTCGCACCGCAGCCGGTCATCCGGCTCGGCGCGGACAAGCTGATCGCGTGCGGGCTGTCGAAGCGCAAGACGGAATATATTCTCGATCTCGCGCAACACTTCGTGTCGGGCGCGCTGCACGTCGACAAATGGACGTCGATGGACGACGAGGACGTGATCGCGGAACTCACGCAGATCCGCGGCATCAGCCGCTGGACGGCCGAGATGTTCCTGATCTTCAACCTGTCGCGGCCGGACGTGCTGCCGCTCGACGATCCGGGTCTGATCCGCGCGATCAGCGTCAATTACTTCAGCGGGGAGCCCGTAACGCGCAGCGAGGCGCGTGAAGTGGCCGCCAACTGGGAGCCGTGGCGTACCGTCGCGACCTGGTACATGTGGCGCAGCCTCGACGCACCGGACGCCGACGCCGATTGACGGCTATCGGGTTTTAAACATCAATAGTTGAGAGCCGGTTTTGCACGTCGCCCGCGCGGGTAGAATACGCGCTGCCGCAAGACCCAAGGATTCGAACACATGAAGACCACGTTTCTGGATTTCGAACAGCCGATCGCCGAACTCGAGGCCAAGATCGAAGAGCTGCGATTCGTGCAGGACGACTCGGCTGTCGATATTTCGGAAGAAATCGAGCGGCTGTCGAAGAAAAGCCAGCAACTGACGAAGGACCTCTACGCGAACCTGTCGCCGTGGCAGGTCTCGCAGATCGCGCGGCATCCGCAGCGTCCGTACACGCTCGATTACGTTGCGGAACTGTTTACCGATTTTCACGAACTGCATGGCGACCGCGCGTTCGCGGACGACCTGTCGATCGTCGGCGGCCTCGCGCGCTTCGGCGGCCATCCGTGCATGGTGATCGGCCATCAGAAGGGCCGCGACACGAAGGAGCGCGCCGCGCGCAACTTCGGGATGCCGCGTCCGGAAGGCTATCGCAAGGCCGAACGGCTGATGCGTCTCGCCGAGAAATTCGGGCTGCCGATCTTCACGTTCGTCGACACGCCGGGCGCATACCCGGGCATCGGCGCGGAAGAGCGCGGCCAGTCGGAGGCGATCGGCCGCAACCTGTACGTGATGGCCGAACTGAAGACGCCGATCATCACGACCGTGATCGGCGAGGGCGGTTCGGGCGGTGCGCTCGCGATCGCCGTGGCCGACACCGTGATGATGCTGCAGTTCTCGACCTACTCGGTGATCTCGCCGGAAGGCTGCGCGTCGATCCTGTGGAAGAGCGCCGCGAAGGCGCCCGAGGCCGCGGAAGCGCTGGGCCTGACCGCGCATCGCCTGAAGGCGCTGGGCCTGATCGACAAGATCATCAACGAGCCGCTCGGCGGCGCGCACCGCGATCCGAAGGGCATGGCAGCGTTGCTGCGCCGTGCGCTCGCCGATTCGCTGCGCCAGTTCCAGGGCATGAGCATCGATGCGCTGCGCGAGCGCCGCTTCGAGCGCCTGATGGCCTACGGCAAGTTCAAGGAAACCACGCCCGGCGCATGACCGGCGTGTTCGCATCGCGCGCCGTCCGGCGCGCGTCTCGCTCGTGATCCCCCCGACCGAATTCTCCGCCGACCGTGTCGTCCTCGACGCGGTCGGCGTTGCGCTTGCCGATCTGCCGGCCGATGCGCGCATCGCGATCGCGTACAGCGGCGGCCTCGACTCGACGGTGCTGCTCGACGCGGCCGTGCGTGTGGCGGGCGCCGCGCGTTGCGTCGCGCTGCACGTGCACCACGGCCTTAGCGCGAACGCTGACGCATGGGTCGCGCATGCGCAGGCGACGGCCGGGCAACTTGGCGTCGCGTTCGAGTCGGAGCGTGTCGATGTGCCGCGCGACAGCGGCCTCGGCATCGAGGCGACCGCGCGCGAGCGCCGCTATGCGGCGCTCGACGCGATGTGCGAGCGCCACGGCGTGGCCGCGCTCTGGGTCGCGCAGCATGCGGACGACCAGGCGGAGACCGTGCTGCTTCAGCTGTTGCGCGGCGCGGGGATCGCGGGCCTGGCCGCGATGGCACCGCGTTATCGGCCTGACGGCGCAAGCGTCGAGCGCGTGCGGCCGCTGTTGCGATTGTTGCGCGCGCAACTGGAGCGCTATGCGGCGCAGCGCGCGCTGACGTGGATCGACGACGAATCGAACGGCGACACGCGCTACGCGCGCAATGCGCTGCGCATCGACGTGCTGCCGGCGCTCGCCGTGCATTTCCCGGGTTTTCGCGATGCGCTGGGCCGCGCGGCCCAGCATGCGGCCGCCGCGCAGCGGCTGCTCGACGATCTCGCTGAACTGGATTTCGCCGGCGCCGCGCGCGACGACGGCCGCGCGCTGTCGCGCGATGCGCTGGTCGCGTTCGACGATACGCGCGGCGCCAACCTGCTGCGTTTCTGGATGCGCCGGCTCGGGCTGCCCGGTGCGTCGGCGGGGCGGCTGGCGAACATGATGCGGCAGCTGCGCGCCGCGCACGACGCGCATGCGCTGCGGGTCGATCACGCGGGGCAGTGCCTGCGGCTCTATCGCGACACCGTGTACTGGGAGGCGGGCGACAGCGCCGAGCCGGCCGACGACGGCACCGGAACGCCGCATCCCGAATCCTCGCTCGCGTGGGACGGCCAGGAAGTCTGGCGCGTGCCGGCATGGCGCGGCACGTTCGTGTTCGCGCCGGCCGAGGCCGGCAGCGACGGCGCGGTGCCGGAGGCGCTGCTGCGCGGCGCGACGCTCGCCGCGCGCGCCCGCGCGGGCGGCGAGCGGCTGCGTACGTCGCCCGGCGGCCCGGGCCGCACGCTGAAGAATCTGTTCCAGGAGCGCGGCGTGCCGGCCTGGCAGCGCGACGTGCCGCTGTTGTTTGCGGGCGAGCGGCTCGTCTACGTGCCGCGGCTCGGCGTGAATCACGGCGACGGGCTGGCCGATGCCGGCGCGTGGCGCCGGATCGAATGGCGTCCCGACCTGCTGATCGCATAGCGGCGACACGCTTGCCGCCGCGCGATCGCGCGCCGGTTTTCACCATTTGGTAAACAGCGCCGGAACGCTTGCCGAACCGGCGAGCGGCTTGTCAAGCGGGCCTCTATCGGGTACGCTCGGTCGTTTGCTCGGCTCGATTTTTGAGCGATTTGTGCAGGTTTTCCGCGTGACGTACCCGGTTTGCGCGGCCTGATCGGCCTTCCGGGCAAAATCCGTCACGCTTGCGTGTTGCGTCCCAGCCGTCCCCCTCGTCGTCCGTCCACAGCCACAAGCCGCGTGACCGAACGGCAACGCGGCCTGCCCAGCGCGCCCGTGCGGCTTCTCCTCCAGTTCAGAACGACAATGGCACTCATCGTACACAAATACGGCGGCACTTCGATGGGCTCGGTCGAGCGCATCAAGAACGTCGCGAAACGCGTCGCAAAATGGCATCAGGCCGGGCACCAGATGGTGGTCGTGCCGTCCGCGATGTCCGGCGAAACCAACCGTCTGCTCGGTCTCGCGAAAGAGATTTCGAGCCAGCCGAGCCCGCGTGAGCTCGACATGATCGCGTCGACCGGCGAGCAGGTCAGCGTCGGCCTGCTGTCGATCGCGCTGCAGGAAATCGGCGTCGAGGCCGTGAGCTATGCCGGCTGGCAAGTGCCGATCAAGACGGACAGCGCGTTCACGAAGGCGCGCATCCACTCGATCGACGACGAGCGCGTGAAGGCCGATCTGAACGCCGGCAAGGTCGTGATCATCACGGGCTTCCAGGGCGTCGATCCGGACGGCCACATCACGACGCTGGGCCGCGGCGGCTCGGACACGTCGGCGGTGGCGGTCGCGGCCGCGCTGGATGCCGAAGAGTGCCTGATCTATACGGACGTCGACGGCGTCTACACGACCGACCCGCGCGTGGTCGAAGAGGCGCGACGCCTCGATCGCGTGACGTTCGAGGAAATGCTGGAAATGGCCAGCCTCGGCTCGAAGGTCCTGCAGATCCGCTCGGTCGAATTCGCCGGCAAATACCAGGTGAAGACGCGCGTGCTGTCGAGCCTGACCGATCCGCTGATTGCGCTCGACGAAGAAATGCGCTCGGGCACCCTGATTACTTTTGAAGAAGACGAGACCATGGAAAAGGCAGTCATTTCCGGCATCGCGTTCCAGCGCGACGAAGCACGCATTGCGGTGATGGGCGTGCCCGACAAGCCGGGCATCGCGTATCAGATCCTCGGCCCGGTCGCCGACGCGAACGTCGACGTCGACATGATCATCCAGAACCAGAGCGTCGAAGGGAAGACGGACTTCACGTTCACGGTCGGCCGCGGCGACTACCAGAAGGCGATGGACATCCTCACCAACCAGGTGCAGGGCCATGTGAGCGCCGAGCGCGTGCAGGGCGACCCGAAGGTGTCGAAGGTGTCGGTCGTCGGCGTCGGCATGCGTTCGCACGTGGGCGTCGCGAGCAAGATGTTCCGCACGCTGTCGGAAGAGGGCATCAACATCCAGATGATCTCGACGTCCGAAATCAAGATTTCGGTGCTGATCGACGAGAAATACATGGAGCTGGCCGTCCGCGCGCTGCACAAGGCATTCGAACTCGACCAGGCCGCGTGAATTTTTTCGTGATGCATTGAAGAAAATGCATCACGGAAATTGACGCACGGTTCGAAACCCTATATTATCTCGTTCTCGTCGCACTGCCTCCCTGGTGCGAGCGAAAGTTTGGGAGACGTGGCCGAGAGGTCGAAGGCACTCCCCTGCTAAGGGAGCATCTGGGCCAAAACCTGGATCGAGGGTTCGAATCCCTCCGTCTCCGCCAAAAGCGGTGACAAAGCCCCGCAAGTTCTCGGACTTGCGGGGCTTTTTCTTTTCCGGCGTCGTTTCCGCACGCACCGCCCGGCGCCACGCTTCGTCCGGACAGCCAATCAATGCTCGACTCGAGCGGCGCTCATGCGCTAAATAGGCGTATCGCCTCGCGCGGCTCAATCGGGAGTTCCGGCACGCATGCATTCCGTACTGACCATCCTTTCGCACCGTCCCGTCGACGGGCTCGTCGACAATCACGAACGTTACGCGCGGGCCCACGGCTACCGGCACGCGATCGTCGACGGCACGCACGTGTACGGCGAGCGCCAGCAGGTGCTGCACAAGTACCACGCGATCATCGCGCAGCTCGTCGCGATGGAGCAGGGCGCGTTGCTGCTCGTGCTCGATTCGTTCTCGGTCGTGTTCGGCCAGCATGCGTTGCCGGCCGTCGCGGACGGTTATGACGCGATCGTCACGACGCAGACCTCGAAGTCGTCGTTGCCCGCCGCGAGCGGCATGATCTTTCGCAACGTGCCCGACGTGCGCGAGTGCTTGCGCAAGCTGGTGGTCGAGCTCGGCAAGTGGGCGATGCGCCTGCCCGAGCGGCAACACGCATGCGAGGCGACGCTGCTTGCCGAGCACTTCCCGCCGCTGCCGTTCGATCAGCCGCTCGCGACCGGCCATTTCGCGTCGGCCCAGACGGTATGGCGCGACGGGCTAGCGATCGACGCGGTCGTCGGCGCGCATCCGCTCGTGGCGCACCAGGCGCCCGAATGGCAGCAGATCGATGGCGTATGGGCGCCGACGCCCGACTACGACTTTCGCTACGTGCTCGCGCTCGTCGACGACGCGGCGCGTGTCCAGCGGGGCGAGCAGCCGAGCGCGATGGACGACTGGCGCACCGCGCAGCAACGCCCGCGCGAACCGGCGCGACACCTGAACCCGCATGCAAGCATTGCGTTCGTGAGCCTGCACACGTCGCACATCGCCGGTTACGGCGATCTTCACGAAGAGAACTTCGTTCGCTACTGCACGCGACACGGCTATGCGTACCACGCGTATCGCGAACCGCCCGCGCTCCTGCCGGCCGGCGTCGATGCGAACTGGGCGAAGCTGCACCTGATTCGCGAACATCTGCCGGATCACGCGTTCGTGTTCTGGGTCGACGCCGACATCCTCGCGATCGACCAGCGCCAGACGGTCGACGGCGTGGTCGACGGCCGCGATTTCGTGATCGGCACCGACCACACGGCCTGGGCGATCAACTCGTGCATGATCGGCGTGCGTAACGTCGCGCCAATGCGCGAACTGGTCGAACGCATATGTGCGCGGATCGAGCGCATCGGCGATCGGTCGTCGGTCTATGCGAGCGGCGGCGACCAGCAGGCGATCTATGTCGAACTGCTGGAGGCGGGCATGATCGACGCGCGCTACATCGTCGATGCGATGTCGCTCGCGTCATCGCCGGTCTATGCGACGCGCGACAGCCGCTTCGTCCATTTCCCCGCGCAACACAACCACTATCGCGCGGTGACGATGCGCGTATGGGACAGGCTGAGCCATCAGCGCTGACGGAATGCGCCGCGATTTCCGGTGTTCCGGATCGCGGCGATCGGCGGCCGGTGAAATAAAAATGAAAGTATCCGTGTAAGGTTTGAATCGCTCTCATTCATCCTTCCCCGCATTCCACGCTTGCGCCCCGAAGAATCGGTCTTCCGGCCAAAAATGCGGCATCGCACCGATTCGTGCGATCGGCGTCGCATCACAATACGAAAAATTACACATAAAAATCAGCGATCTATCCGGGCGTCGTGAAAAGCTCCTCTGCTGCGATGCAAAAAATAATCATTCGCCTTATGCTGGTTAACCCGATTGCGCTTGAGCGGCGTCAAGCTTTGCCCTGATTCCGCTTTACATTTTGCCAACATTGGCGGTCCGCGAAATCTATCTGTCGATTTGATTTCGTTTCCTTCGTCACGCCTGTTTCCGATGCAGCGCGCGACCCTCTCAAGGCCTGTTGACATGCATGATTTCCCCTTTCTGAGCCTGGCGATCTGGGTTCCGATCCTGTTCGGCGCGTGCCTGCTGCGCGCCGGTTCCGACCGTCATCCGCATCGCACGAGGCTGATCGCGCTGGTCGGCGCACTCGCGGGGCTGGCCGCCGTCGTGCCGCTCGTCACCGGTTTCGATTCGCACTCGGCCGCGATGCAGTTCGCCGAAACCCGCAACTGGCTGGCGGCTTTCAACGCCGGCTGGCGTGTCGGGATCGACGGCGCGTCGCTGTGGCTCGTCGTGCTGACCGCCTTCACGACGCTCGTCGTCGTGATCGCGTCGTGGGAAGCGGTGACGGTGCGGGTCGCGCAGTACTACGCGTCGTTCCTGATCCTGTCGGGGCTGATGGTCGGCGTGTTCGTCGCGCAGGACGGGCTGCTGTTCTTCATCTTCTTCGAGGCGACGCTGATTCCGCTGTACCTGCTGATCGGCACGTGGGGCAGGGAGCATCGCGTCTACGCGGCCGTGAAGTTCTTCTTCATCTCGTTCGCGGGTTCGCTGCTGCTGTTGATGGCGATGCTGTACCTGTACGCGAAGTCGCATACGTTCGACATGAACGCATGGCGCACGCTGCAGCTCGGCTTCGCGCCGCAGCTCCTGGTGTTCCTCGGTTTCTTCGCCGCGTTCGCGGTCAAGGTGCCGATGTGGCCGGTTCATACGTGGCTGCGCGACGTCTACACCGACGGCCCGACGGGTGCCGCGCTGATGCTCGCGATGCTCAAGCTCGGCGGCTACGGCTTCCTGCGCTTCGCGCTGCCGATCACGCCGGACGCGAGCCACTTCTTCGCGCCGGCCGTGATCGCGCTGTCGCTGTTCGCGATCGTCTACGCGAGCCTGATCGCGCTCGCCCAGACCGATCTCGGCAAGCTGCTCGCGTATTCGACGGTTGCGCACATGGGGATCGTCACGCTCGGGCTGTTCCTGTTCAACCAGATCGGCGTCGAAGGCGCGATCGTGCAGCTCGTGTCGTACGGCTTCGTCGCGGGCGCGATGCTGCTGTGCGTGAGCGTGCTGGTCGATCGCACGAAGCAGCGCGAGATCGCCGCGTACGGCGGCGTGGCGGGCGTGATGCCGCGCTTCGCGACGTTCGCGCTGCTGTTCGCGATGGCCAACGTCGGCCTGCCGGGCACGTCGGGCTTCGTCGGCGAGTTCATGGTCATCATGGGCGCGATCCGCGTCAACTTCTGGATCGGCGCGATCGCGGCACTCACGCTGATCCTCAGCGCGTCGTACACGCTGTGGATGGTCAAGCGCGTCGTGTTCGGCAAGATCGCGGGTCCGCGTATCGCGAAGCTCGCCGACCTGAGTCGTCGCGAGATCGTGATGTTCGCGTCGCTCGCGCTGATCGTGTTGATGGTGGGCGTCGATCCGAAGCCGTTCACCGACGCGATCGATCCGACCGTCGCACGGCTGATCGAGGAAGCGAGCCGTTCGAAGCTGCCGGCCGGGGACGGCGGCGCACCGGCGCAGCCGGCGTACATGGCCGCGGCGCACGGCTGAGCGCGTGACGCCGCGCACGATGTCCGCATCGCGTGCCGATGCGGACATCGTTGCGCGCGCATTCATCGGGGCAGGGCGGACACGAGCCCGCGGTTTTTCGCCGATTTCGGCCGTCTCAAGGCCCTCGGCGTGAGACCCGAGGCCCGCGGCCGCCTCCCGGCTGCGTGAAATTGCCCCGCGACAATCTGTCTCACTGCGGATTCTGCAATGATGATTTGTCGCACCCACCGGTTTTTCGCCGCGCCCGCGCGACGTATGATTCGGCCACTTTCGTGGATCGAATGCGCATCGGGCAAACGCAACGGATTCAATGACCCTCGGGCTGTGTGATGAAAAGAAGAGCTTCAAAAGGCTGGACGGCGCTGATATCGATCGGCGCGGCGCTGAGCCTGTCAGGCTGTAATTTAGATGTACTAAATCCGAAAGGAAGCGTCGGGGCCGCCGAAAAGGCGCTGATCGCGACCTCGACATGGGCGATGCTGATCGTCGTCGTGCCGGTGATCCTGCTCACGCTGTGGTTCGCGTGGCGTTACCGCGCATCGAACCGCAACGCCGCCTATGCGCCGAACTGGTCGCACTCGACCGCGATCGAGGTCGTGATCTGGACGGTGCCGACGCTGATCATCCTGTTCCTCGGCGTGCTCACGTGGAAAACCACGCACGAGCTCGATCCGTACAAGCCGCTCGAGTCGTCGGTGAAGCCGATCGACGTCGAGGTCGTCGCGCTCGACTGGAAGTGGCTGTTCATCTATCCGGAACTCGGCATCGCGTCGGTGAACCAGCTCGCGATTCCGGTCGGCACGCCGGTGAATTTCCGCATCACGTCGGATTCGGTGATGAACTCGTTCTTCATTCCGCAGCTCGGCGGCCAGGTCTATGCGATGGCCGGCATGCAGACGCGCCTGCACCTGATCGCCGATGAAGCCGGCGACTACGCGGGCACGTCCGCCAACTTCAGCGGCCGCGGCTTCTCCGACATGAAGTTCCGCACGCTCGCCGAGCCGCGCGAACAGTTCGACGCGTGGGTGCAGAAGGTCAAGGCCTCGCCCGACCGGCTCGATGCGACCGTGTACGGCACCGTCGCGCAGCCGAGCGAGAAGGCGCCCGTGCGCTACTTCTCGTCGGTCGATCCGCGGCTCTTCCACAACATCATCGCGAAATACAACGATGGCCACGTCCTCGATCTGAAGGACGCCGCCTGCGGCACGAAGGGGTAACGCATGTTCGGCAAACTCACACTGGCGGCGATCCCGTTCGATCAGCCCATCATCATGGTGGCAGGCGCCTTCATGGGGCTGGTCGTGCTGGGCATTCTCGCCGCACTGACGATCACCGGCCGCTGGAAGTGGCTGTGGACGGAATGGCTGACGACGGTCGACCACAAGAAACTCGGCGTGATGTACATCATCGTCGCGCTGATCATGCTGCTGCGCGGCTTCGCCGACGCGATCATGATGCGCATGCAGCTTGCGCTCGCGTACAACGCGCCCGGCTACTTGCCGCCGCACCACTATGACCAGATCTTCACGGCACACGGCGTGATCATGATCTTCTTCATGGCGATGGTGTTCATGGTCGGCCTGATGAACCTCGTCGTGCCGCTGCAGATCGGCGCGCGCGACGTCGCGTTCCCGTTCATCAACTCGCTCTCGTTCTGGATGACGGCGGTCAGCGCGATCCTGATCAACATCTCGCTCGTGATCGGCGAGTTCGCGCAGACCGGCTGGCTCGCGTATCCGCCGCTGTCGGAGCTGCAGTTCAGCCCGGGGGTAGGGGTCGACTATTACCTGTGGGCGCTGCAGATTTCGGGTGTCGGCACGCTGCTGACCGGCGTGAACTTCTTCGTGACGATCATCAAGATGCGCGCGCCGGGCATGACGCTGATGAAGATGCCGGTGTTCACGTGGACGGCCCTCTGCACGAACGTGCTGATCATGGCGTCGTTCCCGATCCTGACCGCGACGCTCGCGCTGCTCGGCCTCGACCGCTACCTCGGCATGCACTTCTTCACGAACGAAGCCGGCGGCAACGCGATGCTGTACCTGAACCTGATCTGGGCGTGGGGCCATCCGGAGGTGTACATCCTGATCCTGCCGGCGTTCGGCATCTTCTCGGAAGTCATCGCGACGTTCTCGAAGAAGCCGCTGTTCGGCTACAAGACGATGGTGTATGCGACCTGCGCGATCATGGTGCTGTCGTTCCTCGTGTGGCTGCATCACTTCTTCACGATGGGCTCCGGTGCGAACGTGAACGCGTTCTTCGGCATCATGACGATGATCATCGCGATCCCGACCGGCGTGAAGGTGTTCAACTGGCTGTTTACGATGTACCGCGGCCGGATCGAATTCACGACGCCGGTGCTGTGGACGATCGGCTTCATGGTCACGTTCACGCTCGGCGGCATGACCGGCGTGATGATGGCGATCCCGGGCGCGGACTTCGTGCTGCACAACAGCCTGTTCCTGATCGCGCACTTCCACAACGTGATCATCGGCGGCGTGCTGTTCGGCTATCTCGCGGGCTTCAACTACTGGTTCCCGAAGGCGTTCGGCTTCAAGCTGAACGAGAAGCTCGGCAAGGCTGCGTTCTGGTTCTGGCAGGTCGGCTTCTACGTCGCGTTCGTGCCGCTCTACGTGCTCGGCTTCATGGGCATGACGCGGCGCCTGAACCACTACGACAATCCGGCGTGGCATCCGTGGCTGCTGGTCGCCGCGTTCGGCGCCGTGCTGATCGCGATCGGCATCGCGTGCCAGCTGCTGCAACTGGTGGTCAGCATCCGCAACCGCAACCTGCCGGCATATCGCGACACCACGGGCGACCCGTGGGGCGGCCGCACGCTGGAATGGGCGACCTCGTCGCCGCCGGCCGAGTACAACTTCGCGGTGATCCCGCAGGTGCGCACGCTCGACGCGTACGCCGACATGAAGGCACGCGGCGACGGCCGGCCGAACCCGGCGGCGATCCGCGACATCCACATGCCGTCGAATACGTGCGCGGGTCTCGTGGTCGCGGTCTTCAGCCTGGTGCTGGGCTTCGCGCTGGTGTGGCACATCTGGTGGATGGCGATCGGCGGCCTGGTCGGCATCGTCGCGACGCTCGTGGTCTACAGCTCGCGTGACAACGACGGCTACTACATCCCGGCGTCGAAGGTGCGCAGGATCGAAGAGAAGCAACCGGCGGCGCGCGTGGCCACGCGTGTCGACGACGTGGAACTGGAGGCCAACTGATGTTGCAGAAAACCCTGAGCGCAACCCTGCTCGAGCACGACGACCATCCGCCGTCGCACTCGGTGTTCGGCTTCTGGCTGTACCTGATGACCGACTGCGTGATCTTCGCGGCGCTGTTCGCGACGTTCGCGGTGCTCGGCAACCAGTACGCGGGCGGTCCGACCGCGAAGGACCTGTTCGACATTCCGGGCGTCGCGGTGGAAACCGCCGCGCTGCTGCTGTCGAGCATCACCTACGGCTTCGCGATGCTGGCCGCGTACAAGCAGCGGCGCGGCGCGCTGCTCGCGTGGCTCGCGGTGACATTCGTGCTCGGCGCGGCGTTCCTCGCGATGGAGCTGCGCGAGTTCTCGCACCTGATCGCGGAAGGCGCGGGCCCGCAGCGCAGCGCGTTCCTGTCGGCGTTCTTCACGCTGGTCGGCACGCACGGGCTGCACGTGACGGCCGGCCTCGTGTGGATGATCGTGCTCGCCGGGCAGGTCGTGCTGCGCGGCGGCGACCTGACCGATCGCGACCTGCGGCGTCTGACGTGCCTGAGCCTCTTCTGGCATTTCCTCGACATCGTGTGGATCTGCGTGTTTTCCTTTGTCTATCTCGCGAGCGTGATCTAAATGGCCCATTCGCATTCGTCGCAACTCGAAGAAGGGCACGGCAGCGTCGGCGGCTATGTCGCCGGTTTCATCCTGTCGGTGCTGCTCACGGCCGCGTCGTTCGGCCTCGTGATGGGCGGCGTGCTGTCGCCGCACGCATCGCTGATCGCGCTCGCCGTGCTCGCATTCGTGCAGATCGTCGTGCACCTCGTGTACTTCCTGCACATGAACGGTTCGTCCGGCCAACGCTGGAACGTGATGGCGTTCAGCTACACCGTGCTGACGGCGGCGATCCTGATCGTCGGCACGCTGTGGGTGATGCACAACGTCAGCATGAACATGATGTCGCGCTGAGCCCAGAGCGGCTGAGCGGCATCGCGGCGCAGCGGACGATCTCCATGCGCATTCATGCATCAAAGGCGGCACGCGAGTGCCGCCTTTGTCATTGTGGCCGCGCGGTGTGCGTGGCGTCGCTCGGCGCGGACGCGGGCCAGGATGAAAGATGTTTCAGGAAACGGCGGAACGGACATCGCGGCAGCGCGTCAATTGTTACAAGACGTTAGCGGACGCCTCCACGTGCGATGCAGCGCATCAGTTCTTACAAACTTGAAATATGCGGAGACTGTGCGTGCCGTTATAGTCGAATCACACATGAAACAACTCGAAGAGGAATCCATGAAGACTTTGCGTATTGCCTCGCTCTTGACCGGTATGACGGCCTTGCTCGTGTCGGGCGCAGCAATGGCGGGAGTCAATGTCGGGATCAACGTCGGCGTGCCGGCTCCGGTCTACGTCGCACCCGCGCCCGTGTATGCGCCGCCGCCTCCGCCGGTCGTCTACCAGCCGGCGCCCGTGTATGCGCCGGCGCCCGTCTACGCGCCGGCCCCGGCGATCGTGATCGGCTGGCACGGCGATCGCTACTGGGACGGCCGCCGCTACTGGGGCCGCGACGAGTGGTATCGCCATCATGGCCGCGGCTGGCACGGCGATCGCGGTCACTGGGACAACGGCCGTCACAACGGCTGGCGCTGATCGATCTGCGGCGCACGCGCGATGCGTGCGCGCCCTCGAAGGAAAACCGCCCGTGTGAACTGAACACCGGGCGGTTTTTCTTTGCCTGTGCGAGTCGCACGCGGCAGCCGCAACGTGCCGGTGCCATGCGCGAAAACCCGCAAGTTGGCTCGACGTCGAATTGAATGGGTAGAATCGACCCACGTTCCATCCCTCAATCGACCGACAGGGCCTCTATGACGAAGGGTTCGCCCCGGACCGCCGCCACCCGCATCCGCTTCGGCGCCGCGCATGCGGCACGGGCCGCCGGCCGCACGGCGGCAGTATGGACGCTACAGGCGGTACTGGCTGCAAGCGCCGCGCACGCGGCCTATGCAATCGCGCAGTACGGCGAGCCGAAATATCCGCCGGGCTTCAGGCATTTCGACTATGTGAACCCCGACGCGCCGAAGGGCGGCACGCTCGTGCTCGCGAACCCGAGCCGGCTCACGTCGTTCGACAAGTTCAATCCGTTCACGATGCGCGGCAACCCCGCACCGGGCATCGACCTGCTGTTCGAGAGCCTCGCGACCGGCAGCATGGACGAACCGGCATCCGCCTACGGGCTGCTCGCCGACGACATCGCGATCGCGCCGGACCGCCGCTCGGTCACGTTTCACCTGAACCCGCGCGCGCGCTTTTCGAACGGCGATCCGGTCACGGCCGACGACGTCAGGTTTTCGTTCGACACGCTGAAGAGCAAGCAGGCCGCACCGCAGTTCGGCGCGTATTTCGCCGAGATCGCGAAGGCGGTGGTGGTCGATCCCGCGACCGTGCGTTTCGAGTTCCGCAGCACGAACCGCGAGCTGCCGCTGATCGCCGGCGGCGTGCCGGTGTTCTCGCGCAAGTGGGGGCTGCGCGCGGACGGTTCGCGGATTCCGTTCGACCAACTCGCGTTCGAGCAGCCGATCGGCAGCGGCCCGTACCTGATCGAGCGCTACGACAACGGCCGCACGATTACCTATCGGCGCAATCCCGCGTACTGGGGCGCCGACCTGCCGGTGCGGGTCGGCACCGACAACTTCGAGCGGATCGTCTACAAGCTCTATGGCGACGGCGTCGCGCGGCTCGAGGCGTTCAAGGCCGGCGAGTACGACGTGCTGGTCGAATACATCGCGCGCAACTGGACGCGGCGCGACGTCGGCAAGCGCTTCGACAGCGGCGAGCTCGTCAAGCGCGAGTTCCGCCAGCACAACGGCGCGGGCATGCAGGGCTTCTTCATGAACCTGCGCCGGCCGCTGTTTCGCGACGTGCGCGTGCGCCAGGCGCTCGATCTCGCGTTCGACTTCGAATGGCTGAACCGCCAGTTGTTCTATAGCGCGTACACGCGCCTCGACAGCTATTTCGCCGATACCGACCTGCAGGCGACCGGTACGCCGGGCCCGGGCGAACTGAAGCTGCTGGAGCCGTTGCGCACGCAACTCGACCCGGCCGTGTTCGGCCCGATGGTCACGCAGCCGAACACGAACCCGCCGGGCTCGCTGCGCGCGAACCTGCTGAAGGCGCGCGCGCTGCTCGCGCAGGCCGGCTGGACCTACCGCGACGGCGCGTTGCGCAACGCGCAGGGCGAGCCGTTCACGTTCGAGATCCTCGACGATTCGGGCGCGGCGATGGAAGGCGTCGTGACAGCCTACCAGCGCAATCTCGCGAAGCTCGGCATCGACGCGCGTTTTCGCACGGCCGATTACGCGCTGCTGCAGAAGCGCCTCGACGCGTTCGACTACGACATGACGACGGTTCGCCTGCCGGGTGTGCAGGTACCGGGCGCCGAGCAGTTCTCGCGTTACGGCAGCAAGTTCGCGGACGAGCCGGGCTCCGACAACATCATCGGCCTGAAGTCGCCGGCCGTCGACGCGCTGCTGCATGCGCTCGGCGCCGCGCAGACGCGCGAGGACCTGCTCGACGCGACGCATGCGCTCGACCGCGTGCTGATGCACGGCTATTACGCCGTTCCGCAGTGGTACAGCACCACGCACCGGATCGCATACAAGCGCACGCTCGGCTATCCGCAAACGCTGCCGCTGTACTATTCGGCCGAGGGCTGGGTCGTATCGACCTGGTGGGCCAAGCCCGATCACTGAAGCCTGCCGGCCCTTCGTTCAACCCAGCCTATCGATCGCGAGTCGACGCCCTATGTGGAGCTACATCCTCAAACGCCTGCTGCTGATGATCCCGACGCTCGTCGGCGTGCTCACGCTCACGTTCGCGGTGATCCAGTTCGTGCCGGGCGGCCCGGTCGAACAGGCCGTGCAGGAACTGCGCAAGGGCGCGACGGAGCAGGGCGCGGCGCCGTTCGGAATGCGCGCGCACACCGGCGTCGACGCACAGCAGCTCGCACAGCTCAAGGCGCTGTACGGCTTCGACAAGCCGCCGCTCGAGCGTTACTGGCTGATGCTGAAGCGTTTCGCGCGCTTCGATCTCGGCGACAGCTACTTCCGCCACCAGAGCGTGTGGTCGCTGGTCGTGCAGAAGCTGCCGGTGTCGATCAGCATCGGGCTGTGGACGTTCTTCGTCACCTACCTGATCTCCGTGCCGCTCGGCATCGCGAAGGCCGTGCGCAACGGCTCGCCGTTCGATGTCGCGACGAGCCTCGTCGTGCTGGTCGGCTATGCGATTCCGGGCTTCGTGCTCGGCGTGCTGCTGCTCGTGCTGTTCGGCGGCGGCTCGTTCTGGCAGCTGTTCCCGCTGCGCGGGCTCACGTCGGACAACTTTTCCCAGCTGTCGCTCGCCGGCAAGGTGCTCGATTATCTGTGGCACATCGCGCTGCCGATCACGGCGTCGGTCGTCGGCAGCTTCGCGGTCATCACGATGCTCACGAAGAACGCGTTCCTCGACGAAATCCGCAAGCAATACGTGCTGACCGCGCGCGCGAAAGGGCTCGCCGAGCGCACCGTGCTGTGGAAGCACGTGTTCCGCAACGCGATGCTGCCGCTGATCGTCGGGTTTCCGGCCGCGTTCATCGGCGCGTTCTTCACGGGCAGCCTGCTGATCGAGACGCTGTTCTCGCTCGACGGCCTCGGGCTCTTGTCGTACGAGTCGGTCGTGCGGCGCGACTATCCGGTCGTGCTCGGCACGCTGTACCTGTTCACGCTGATCGGGCTCGCGACCAAGCTGATCTCGGACCTCTGCTATGTGTGGGTCGACCCGCGCATTCAATTCGACAACCTGGAGCGCTGACATGAAACCGTCCGCCAGCACGCCGCTCGCCGGCGCGCCTGTCCGCCTGCCCGCGCTCGCCGGGCGAGGTGCGCGATGAACCGGGCCGTCGTGTCGTCCCGCATCGACGCGGCCCGTGCGCGCGTGTCGCCGTCGCCCGCGCGCCGCGTCTGGCAGCGCTTTCGCCAGCAGCGCCTCGGCTACTGGAGCTTCGTGATCTTCGTCGTCGCGTTCGCCGCGAGCCTCGCGGCGCCGCTGTGGTCGAACGACAAGCCGCTCGTCGTGCGCTACGACGGCCAGACCTATTTCCCGATGTTCCATGCGTATCCGGAGACGACCTTCGGCGGCGACTTCCCGACGCCGGCCGACTATCTCGATCCGTACGTCCGCAAGCGGCTCGAGGCGCCGGGCAACTTCGTCGTGTATCCGCCGAACCGCTATTACTACGACACGCTGAACTATTTCTCGAGCGTGCCGAACCCGGCGCCGCCGTCGCGTGCGAACTGGCTCGGCACCGACGCGCAGGGGCGCGACCTGCTCGCGCGGCTCGTGTACGGGTTCCGCGTGTCGGTCGAGTTCGGGCTGGTCCTGACCGCGATCGGCACGCTGCTCGGGATCGCCGCGGGCGCCGTGCAGGGCTTCTTCGGCGGGCGCATCGACATCGTCGGGCAGCGGCTGATCGAGATCTGGAGTTCGCTGCCCGAGCTGTACCTGCTGATCATCTTCGCGTCGATCTTCGAGCCGAGCTTCCTGCTGCTGATCGTGCTGCTGTCGCTGTTCGGCTGGATCGGCCTGGCCGACTACGTGCGTGCCGAATTCCTGCGCAACCGCACGCAGGACTACGTGCGCGCGGCCCGCGCGATGGGGCTCACGAACTGGCAGATCATCTGGCGCCACGTGCTGCCGAACAGCATGACGCCCGTGATCACGTTCCTGCCGTTCCGGATGAGCGGCGCGATCCTCGCGCTCACGAGCCTCGACTTCCTCGGGCTCGGCGTGCCGCCGCCGACGCCGAGCCTCGGCGAGCTGCTCGCGCAGGGCAAGGGCAACCTCGACGCATGGTGGATCTCGCTGTCGACGTTCGGCGTGCTGGTCGCGACGCTGCTGCTGCTGACCTTCATGGGCGACGCGCTGCGCAACGCGCTCGACACGCGGATCGCCGACTCGGTGCGCGCGGCAGGAGGCCAGCGATGAGCAGCACGGTCGTATCGAACGCGGGCGAGCCGCTGCTGTCGCTCGAACATCTGCAGGTGCGCTTCGGCGACACGGTGGCCGTCGACGACGTGACGCTCGCGATCGGCCGCGGCGAGCGCGTCGCGCTCGTCGGGGAGTCGGGATCGGGCAAGAGCGTGACCGCGCTGTCGATCCTGCGGCTGCTGCGCGACGCCGACGTGAGCGGCACGATCCGCTTCGCCGGGCATGACCTCGCCGGCAAGAGCGAACGCGAGATGCGCGGGCTGCGCGGCTCGGACATCGCGATGATCTTCCAGGAGCCGATGACGGCGCTCAACCCGCTGTACACGATCGGCACGCAGATCGGCGAGACGATCGTGCTGCACGACGGCGTGACGGCGGTGGAGGCGCGCAAGCGCGCGATCGCGCTGCTTGCGCGTACCGGCATCGCGGAGCCGGAGCGGCGCGTCGACAGTTACCCGCACCAGTTGTCGGGCGGCCAGCGGCAGCGCGCGATGATCGCGATGGCGCTCGCCTGCCGGCCGCGCCTCCTGCTCGCGGACGAACCGACCACGGCGCTCGACGTGACGATCCGCGCGCAGATCGTCGACCTGCTGCTCGAGCTGCAGCGCGAGGAGGCGGAAAAGCGCGGGATGGCGATCCTGCTGATCACGCACGACCTGAACCTCGTACGGCACTTCGCCGAGCGGGTCGCGGTGATGGAGCGCGGCAAGCTGGTCGAAAGCGGGCCGGTCGAGCGGATCTTCGCGGAGCCGGAGCATCCGTATACGCAGCGGCTGCTGAACAGCCGGCCGCAGCGCGCGGTCGCGCCGGTGATGCCGATCGCGCCCGTCGTGCTCGATGCGCGCCACGTCAGCGTGCAGTTCGCGCGCAAGCGGCCGGGCTTCGCAGGCTGGTTCGGCACGACGCCCGTGACGGCGGTCGCGGACGTGTCCGTGTCGGTGCGGCAGGGCGAGACGCTCGGGATCGTCGGCGAATCCGGCTCCGGGAAGTCGACCCTCGCGATGGCGCTGCTCGGGCTGCAAAGGACGGCCCACGGCGAGATCGAATTCCAGGGGCGTGCGCTCTCGACCTATCGCGGCCGCGAACAGACCGCGCTGCGCTCGAACATGCAGGTCGTCTTTCAGGATCCCTTCAGTTCACTGTCGCCGCGTCACACGATCGAGCGGATCGTCGGCGAGGGGCTCGAACTGCATCGCCCGGAACTCACACCGGACGCGCGGCGCGCGAAGTCGCTGGCCGTGCTGCGCGAAGTCGGCCTCGACCGCACGGTGCTGCATCGCTATCCGCACGAATTCTCGGGCGGGCAGCGCCAGCGGATCGCGATCGCGCGTGCGCTCGTGCTGGAGCCGCGCATCCTGATCCTCGACGAACCGACGTCCGCGCTCGACGTGTCGATCCAGCAGCAGGTGCTGAAGCTGCTCGCGAATTTGCAACAGAAATACAACCTCGGCTATGTATTCATCAGCCACGACCTGGAGGTGATCGGCGCGATGGCGCACCGGGTCGCGGTGATGCAGGACGGGGCGATCGTCGAGTCCGGCGACGTGGCCGATATCTTCACGAAACCGTCACATCCTTACACACAAAAGCTGTTGAAAGCGGTCTGGAAAGCGTGATAGGCGTCCAATGGTCTGACTATCTCGATTGTATTTTTTAATTTGTTTTGACAAACGATTACGCGCTGGCTAGTATCGACCGAAATTTTCCGCCAATCAGCTGATTTTTAAGCACATTCCATCGACCAATGCAGCATCGATCCCTGACCCAGGCATGCGCGCGTACCCTCGCCGGGCTGTTCATCGGCGCCCTGTTCGCAGCAGCTCCCGGCGCGTTCGCCGACGAAGTCAGCAGTTTTAACCAGAATGTCACGAATTCGACTCAAATCGGGTCGAGCTCCTCCCTCCAGCAGACCAGTGCCCAGTCGTCGAGCGGCGGCGCGAAGTCGTTTCTTGCCGGCATGGCGGGCAAGGCAGGCGACGTCGTCGTCGGTGCGCTGAACATGATCGGCGTGCGTTACCGCTGGGGCGGCAACTCGCCGGATTCCGGCCTCGACTGCAGCGGGTTCGTGCGCTACGTGTTCCAGGACACGCTCGGCATGTCGCTGCCGCGTCGCGCCGAAGAGATGAGCCGCGTCGGCGAGAAGGTCAGCATGAGCAACCTGAAGCCGGGCGACCTCGTGTTCTTCAACACGATGCGCCGTACGTTCTCGCACGTCGGCATCTATATCGGCGACAACAAGTTCGTGCATTCGCCGTCGACGGGCAGCACGATTCGCGTCGACGATCTCGATAGCGGCTACTGGGAAAAGCGTTTCACCGGTGCGCGCCGGCTCGAGTCGGAGTTCCCGATGAAGGCCGACGACCTGCGCCAGCGCGTGCGTGCCACGATCGGCGACGACGCGGCGAACGGCAGCAACTGACCGACGCTCGCCGGCGAACCGCCGGATCCAAAAAACCCTGTCACTGGAAGGCGGCAGGGTTTTTTGTTTTGGGGCGTGCGCAAGCGGCTGGTGGCGGTGCCATCGTCGGTGGCGCGCTCGCTGTCGTGCGCCGCGCGCCGCGATGCGCCGCTTATGCCGCCGCGACGCCGCGGGCCGCCGCGAGCTTGCGCTGCAGCTCGGGCATGACGCGCGCGACGGCTTCCTCGCCCGCGAGGATCGCCGCGTTGCGCTGGTTGAAGTCGCTGCCGCCCATCGCTGCGAGGTTCGGGCGGATCACGACATCCGCGTATTTGTCGAGCTCGTAGGTCTTGATCGTCTGGCCCATGATCGTGAAGGTCTGCAGCAGCATCTCGATCGGGTTGTTGGTCGCCGCGCCGTCCGGCCGCGACGAGATGTCGACCGCGATCACGAAGCTCGCGCCCATCTTGCGCGCGAACGACGCGGGCACCGGGCTCACGAGGCCGCCGTCGACATATTCGCGGTTGCCGATCTTCACGGGCTCGAACACCGACGGCACGCTGCACGACGCGCGCACCGCGAGCCCCGTATTGCCCTGCTGGAACAGGATCGGCTGGCCGTTCTGCAGGTCCGTCGCGACGATGCCGAGCGGCTTCGCCATCTTTTCGATCGGCCGGTTGTTGAGCGTCTTGTTCAGGAAGTTCTGCAGCGCCACGCCCTGCAGCAGCCCGCGCGAGCGGAACGGCAGCGCCCAGTCGCTGATCGCCGCCTGATCCATGTCGAGTGCGATCTTGTTGATCTGCAGCCCGCTCATCCCGGCGGCATAGAGCGCCCCGACCACCGAGCCCGCGCTCGTGCCCGCGACGATCTCGACCGGGATGCCGCGCGCCTCGAGCGCCTTCAGCACGCCGATGTGCGAAAAGCCGCGGGCGGCGCCGCCGCCGAGCGCGATGCCGATCTTCACGGGTTTCTCGCGCGACTGCGCGGGATTCGCGGCGTTGTCGGGGCGGGACTTGTCGCCGAACGACGTGCAGGCGGCGAGGCTGGCGGATGCGCAAGCGATCGTGAAGTGACGGCGCGACAGGCGAGGGGACGACATCGAATGGTTCTCCGGCGGCTTGGCGGCGGGCCGTGCGGCCCGCGGCGGCGATAGGTTCCGAGCGGCCGCGCGGCACAAACCGCGCGGCCGGCGCGGCGCCGGCTGGCGGCCGCGGCGCGCACATCATAAAGCAAGCGGCGCGCTTGGCGCGAAGGGCGGCGCGAGTATAATTCCGGCTTCTTTCCCGTTCCGGGCGCGGCCGGCCCCAGTGCTGTCCGGGCTGTCGCCGTCGATCCCGCGTCGAATCATTCATGCGCCCCAGGCGTTCGAGTTACCGTTTATGACCCGTCCTGTCCGTACCCGCTTCGCGCCGAGTCCCACCGGCTTCATCCACCTCGGCAACATCCGCTCCGCGCTCTATCCGTGGGCGTTCGCGCGCAAGATGAAAGGCACGTTCGTGCTGCGTATCGAGGATACCGACGTCGAGCGTTCGTCGCAGGAAGCCGTCGACGCGATCCTCGAGGGGATGCAGTGGCTCGGCCTGGATTTCGACGAAGGCCCGATCTACCAGATGCAGCGGATGGACCGCTACCGCGCGGTGCTCGCGCAGATGCTCGAGCAGGGCCTCGCGTACCCGTGCTACATGTCGGCCGAGGAGCTCGACGCGCTGCGCGAACGCCAGCGCGAGGCCGGCCTCAAGCCGCGCTACGACGGCACGTGGCGTCCGGAGCCGGGCAAGGTGCTGCCCGAGCCGCCGGCCGGCGTGAAGCCGGTGCTGCGGTTCCGCAACCCGCTGACCGGCACGGTCGTGTGGGACGACGCGGTGAAGGGCCGGGTCGAGATCTCGAACGAGGAGCTCGACGACCTCGTGATCGCGCGTCCGGACGGCACGCCGATCTACAACTTCTGCGTGGTCGTGGACGACATGGACATGAACATCACGCACGTGATCCGTGGCGACGACCACGTGAACAACACGCCGCGCCAGATCAACATCCTGCGCGCGCTCGGCGGCGAGCCGCCCGTCTACGCGCACCTGCCGACCGTGCTGAACGAGCAGGGCGAGAAGATGAGCAAGCGGCATGGTGCGATGAGCGTGATGGCGTACCGCGACGCCGGCTTCCTGCCGGAGGCCGTCGTCAACTACCTGGCGCGCCTCGGCTGGTCGCACGGCGACGCGGAGATCTTCTCGCGCGAGCAGTTCGTCGAATGGTTCGACCTCGAGCATCTCGGCAAGTCGCCCGCGCAGTACGACCACAGCAAGCTGAGCTGGCTGAACGCCCATTACATCAAGGAAGCGGACAACGCGCGCCTCGCCGCGCTGGCGAAGCCGTTCCTCGACGCGCTCGGGATCGACGACGCGGCGATCGCGACGGGCCCCGCGCTCGATGCGGTGGTCGGCCTGATGAAGGACCGCGCGACGACGGTCAAGGAGATCGCCGAAGGCGCCGCGATGTTCTACCGCGTGCCGGCGCCGGATGCCGATGCGCTCGCGCAGCACGTGACCGATGCGGTGCGCCCGGCACTGGCCGATCTCGTCGCCGCGCTGAAGGCGGCCGACTGGACGAAGGAAGCGGTGTCCGCCGCGCTGAAGGCGACGCTCGGCGCGCACAAGCTGAAGATGCCGCAGCTCGCGATGCCGGTGCGCCTGCTGGTGGCGGGCACGACGCATACGCCGTCGATCGACGCGGTGCTCGTGCTGTTCGGTCGTGACGTCGTGGTGTCGCGTATCGAGGCCGCGCTGGCCTGAGGTTTGAGCGGATGCGAAGCCGCTCGCGCAGGGTGTCACGGCGGCTTCGCAAAAAATTTCGCTCGAATCGCAAAAAGGGTATTTACAAGTTCAAATTCGGTCCATATAATCTCATTTCTGTTCTGCAAGGGGGTATAGCTCAGCTGGGAGAGCGCTTGCATGGCATGCAAGAGGTCAGCGGTTCGATCCCGCTTACCTCCACCATCAGAGCAGAACGAATTGATTTGCGAAGCAGCGGTAGTAAGTAATAAATGCTTCACAAAATGATTTAAAGCAGTTAGAATTTCGGCCTTCGCTGTTGATGATGAGTGAATAGCGAAAGTCAGACAGATCTGAAAAGATCATGTCCCCTTCGTCTAGAGGCCTAGGACATCACCCTTTCACGGTGAGTACAGGGGTTCGAATCCCCTAGGGGACGCCA
>NZ_QTPU01000023.1:0-159982 GCF_003857805.1 Burkholderia sp. Bp9099 | reverse complement strand
GAAACCTGGGCGCTGATCGTGTGGCTCAACTACGCGGCCTGGCTGCACATGCGCCTGATGAAGGGCCTGCGCGGCGCCGTTGCCGCCTGGTGGGCGCTCACCGGCCTGCTCGTGACGACGTTCGCGTTCCTCGGTGTCAACATGTTCCTGTCCGGGCTGCACAGCTACGGCAAGCTGTAAGATTTCCGACGCGGGTCCGACAAAAGACCGCCGGCGCACTGCGTGCCCGGCGGTTTTCTTTTGTAACGGGCGGGCGGTCCGGGCGTCGAACGGCGCAGGATGGGTCGGGTCGAACGCTCATGAAGCGTGCGCGCCGCGCATGCAGGAGGAGCAGCACGATGTGGATCAAACACCCTTTGCGCACCGTACTGACCGGCGGTGACATCGCGCAGAGCCAGATTACGCCGCGCGCGGTGTTCGAGAACCGGCGGCGCGTCTTGCAGGCCGCCGGCCTGGCGGCGGCGGGCGGATTGCTCGGCGGCAGCGGCGCGGCGTTCGCCGCCTATGCGTCGCCCGACGCGCGGGCCGCGAAGCTCGTGGCGAAAACCAACCCGAAGTTCGTTGCGGCCGACCGGGTCACGCCGTTCAAGGACATCACGTCCTACAACAACTTCTACGAATTCGGCACCGACAAGGGCGACCCGGCGCAGAACGCCGGCACGCTGCGGTCGCGCCCGTGGCGCGTGAGCGTCGAAGGCGAGGTGCTGCACCCGAAGGTGTTCGATCTCGACGAACTGCTGAAGCTCGCGCCGCTCGAAGAGCGCGTGTACCGGCTGCGTTGCGTCGAAGGCTGGTCGATGGTGGTCCCGTGGATCGGCGTGCCGCTGTCCGAGCTGATCAAGCGCGTGCAACCGACCGGCAACGCGAAGTACGTGCAGTTCGTCACGCTGGCCGATCCGTCGCAGATGCCGGGGCTGTCGACGCCGGTGCTCGACTGGCCGTACTCGGAAGGGCTGCGGATGGACGAGGCGATGAATCCGCTGACGCTGCTGACGATGGGCGTGTACGGCCAGGTGTTGCCGAACCAGAACGGCGCGCCGGTGCGGATCGTCGTGCCGTGGAAGTACGGCTTCAAGAGTGCGAAGTCGCTCGTGAAGATCCGCTTCGTCGACAAGCAGCCGAAAACGAGCTGGAACACGTACGCGTCGAACGAATACGGCTTCTATTCGAACGTGAACCCGAACGTCGATCACCCGCGCTGGAGCCAGGCGACCGAGCGCCGGATCGGCGAGGACGGCTTCTTCACGCCGAAGCGCAAGACGCTGATGTTCAACGGCTACGGCGATCTCGTCGCGTCGATGTATCAGGGCATGGACCTGAAGAAGAACTTCTGAGTGCGCCGGTGAGAAACGACATGCCTCCTTCGACGCTGACGCCCGCGCGCGCGTCCGGCACGCGCACGGCTGCCGCCGGCAGTTCCCGGGGCGGCGCAGCGCGTGCTGCCGCGCCGCGCTGGCTTGCCCCCGCCAAGGTGCTGGTTTTCGCGGCCGGACTCTATCCGCTCACCCGTCTCGTGCTGTTCGGGCTGACCGACCGGCTCGGCGCGAACCCGGTCGAATTCATCACGCGTTCGACGGGCCTCTGGACGCTGGTGATGCTCTGCCTCACGCTCGGCGTCACACCGCTTCGGCGCGTGACGGGCGTTCCCGCGTTGCTGCGCTTTCGCCGGATGATCGGCCTGTTCGCGTTCTTTTACGCGACGCTGCATTTCACGACGTATCTGTGGTTCGACAAGTGGTTCGACGTGCTTGCGATCCTGACGGACGTCGGCAAGCGTCCGTTCATCACGGTCGGCTTCGCCGCGTTCGTGCTGCTGATTCCGCTGGCCGCGACCTCGCCGCGCGCGATGGTGCGCCGGCTCGGCCGTCACTGGGCGACGCTGCATCGCGCGATCTATGTGATCGCGCTGTTCGGCGTGCTGCATTTCTGGTGGATGAGGGCCGGCAAGCACAATCTCGCGCAGCCGAAGCTCTACGCGGTGATCGTTGCGGTGCTGCTCGGCTGGCGCCTGCTCGAATGGGGCTGGCGGCGCATCCGCGCGTGACGAGGCGGGCCCGGAAAAACAAAAGGCGATGACAGGCAGTCATCGCCTTGGTCGCGAAGGAAGCCGCGCGAGCGGCGGCGCGCGCTTACTGCGTGGCGGCCGGGCCGGATGCCGGCGTCACGGCCTTCGATGCATCGCTCGACAGCTCCGGTGACAGCGTGAGCGGCGTGCCGGAAGAATCGGGAATGCTGTCGGACGACGCGTTTTCATCGGTCGGCGTGACGTCGGACGGCGCCGTGTCCTGCTGCTGGATGGGCTTCGCCGGCAACGGGGGCACGGTGGGCAGATAGAGCGGACCGCGTTGACCGCAGCCGGCAAGAATCGCCAAAGCCGCTACAATCGCGCTCATCCGGAAAACGACTCGCATGATCGTCCCTGAACAATTTAACCGATAGAGTTTAGCATGTCCGATACTGAATACCTGGCCCGTGCCGAGGCCGTGCTGGCGGCCGTCGAGCGTACCGTGGATGCCGCGAACGACGGCGATCACGACATCGATCTGGAGCGCAACGGCAGCGTGCTGACGCTGACGTTCGAGAACGGCTCGAAGATCATCGTCAACCTCCAGCCGCCGATGAAGGAGCTGTGGATCGCCGCGAAGGCGGGCGGGTTCCATTACCGTTTCGTGGACGGCGAATGGCGCGATACGCGCACCGGCACCGAGTTCTTCGCGGCGCTCACCGAGTACGCGACGCAGCAGGCCGGCCTGCCGATCACGTTCGGCGCGTAACGCGTCCGGCGCTTGCTTGGCCGGGCGGCCGATACGCCGGATCGAAGCACAACGAAAAAGCGCCCCGCAGGGCGCTTTTTTCATGCTCGGGCCGTTCGTGTCAGTGGCCGCGGAACAGGTTCATGATGTCCTGCTTCTCCTGTTCGTCGACATGCGGCACCGCTTCGTCGGTGCTCTGCACCGCCGGCGCCTGCGGCACGCCGACCGTCGACACGAAGCCGTGCCCCGGCGTGAAGTCGGTGAAGTACAACTCGCTGCCGAGCGCCTGGACGTCGTCCGGCATCGTCGGCTTGAACTCCGGCACGCCCTTCAGCGCCGCGCCCATATAGTCGATCCAGACCGGCAACGACAGGCCGCCGCCGGTTTCGCGATCGCCGAGGCTGCGCGGGTTGTCGTAACCGATCCACGCGATCGCCGCGAGCGTGTGCTGGTAGCCGGCGAACCACGCGTCGTGCGAGTCGTTCGTCGTGCCGGTCTTGCCTGCGAGGTCGGTGCGCTTCAGCACGTTGGTGCGCGCGCCCGTGCCGCGCTGCGCGACGCTCTGCAGCAGGCTGTTCATCACGTATGCGTTGCGCGCGTCGATCGCGCGCGGCGCGTTTTGCTCGGCGATGAGCGGCTGCGCGCGGGCGACGACAGCGCCGTTCGGATCGGTCACTTCGGCGATCAGGTACGGATTCACGCGGAAGCCGCCGTTCGCGAACACCGAGTACGCGCCGGCCATCTGCAGCGGCGTGACCTGGCCCGCGCCGAGCGCCATCGGCAGGTAGGCCGGATGACGGTCGGCGTCGAAGCCGAAGCGCGTGATGTACTGCTGCGCGTACTTCGTGCCGATGTGGTTCAGGATCCGGATCGACACGAGGTTGCGCGAGCGCTGCAGCGCGGTGCGCATCGACATCGGGCCTTCGAAGCCGCCGCCGTAGTTCTTCGGTTCCCACGGCTGGCCGCCGGTTTCCGCTGCGCTGAAATACAGTGGGCCGTCGTTGATCACCGTGGCCGGACCGAGGCCCTTGTCGAGCGACGCCGAGTAGATGAACGGCTTGAACGACGAACCCGGTTGCCGCCACGCCTGCGTGACGTGGTTGAACTTGTTCTTGTTGTAGTCGAAGCCGCCGACCAGCGAGCGGATCGCGCCGTCCTGCGGAACGATCGAGATGAACGCGCCTTCGACCTGCGGCAACTGCGTGATCGACCACTTCCCGGCGTCGTTCTTCACGACCCGGACGATCGCGCCCGGGCGGATGCGGCGGTTCGGCTGCGCGCCGGCCGACAGCGCGCCCGACGCGAAGCGCAGGTTGTCGCCTTCGATCGTCGCGCTGCTGCCGTCGATGAAGGCGATGGTGATCTGGCGCGGGGTGGCTGCGGTGACGACCGCCGCGATCAGCTCGCCGTTGTCGGGGTGTTCGAGCAGCGCATCGTCGATCGCCTGCTCGCGATCGTCGGCGCCGGCCGGCAATTCGATGAAGCCTTCCGGCCCGCGATAGCCGTGGCGGCGCTCGTAATCCATGATGCCCTTGCGCAGCGAGGTGTAGGCAACCTGCTGGTCGGCGGAATCGATCGTCGTGACGACGTTGAAGCCGCGCGTGTAGGTTTCCTCGCGGTACTGCGCGTACATCATTTGTCGGACCATTTCCGCGACGTACTCGGCGTGCACGCTGAACTCGCGGCCCGCACCCTTGACGGCGAGCGGCTGCGCGACGGCTTGGTCGTACTGCTCGCGCGTGATGAAGTTCAGCTCGAGCATCCGCTGCAGGATGTATTCCTGGCGCACCTTCGCGCGCTTCGGATTGACGACCGGGTTGTACGCGGATGGCGCTTTCGGCAGCCCCGCGAGCATCGCCGCTTCGGCGAGCGTGATGTCCTTCAGGTCCTTGCCGAAATAGACCCGCGCGGCGCTCGCGAAGCCGTACGCACGCTGGCCGAGATAGATCTGATTCATGTAGACCTCGAGAATCTGATCCTTCGTCAGCGCGCGCTCGATCCGGTAGGCCAGCAGCATCTCGTAGATCTTGCGCGTGTAGGTCTTTTCGCTCGACAGGAAGAAGTTGCGCGCGACCTGCATCGTGATCGTGCTCGCGCCCTGCGACGCATGGCCATTCGTCAGTGCGACGAAGCCGGCGCGGGCGATGCCGGTGAGGTCGACGCCGCCGTGATCGTAGAAGCGTGCGTCCTCGATCGCGAGGATCGCCTTCTTGAGCGAGTCGGGCACGTCCTTGAAATGGACGATGTCGCGGCGTTCCTCGCCGAATTCGCCGATCAGCACGTGATCGGACGTATAGATGCGCAGCGGTACCTTCGGACGATAGTCGGTCAGCGCGTCGAGCGACGGCATGTTCGGCCACGCGACGACGAGCGCGTAGCCGAGCACGAGGCCGCCGGCCACGACGAGGGCCACGCACATCGCGGCGAGGCCGATCAGGACTTTCAGCCACCAGGACCGCTTCTTCGGCTCGGGCGCGGGAGGCGGGGACGTAGGAGACGTGGATTGCATAGGCATACCGGAAAACAGTCCCGCGATTATAGCTGCCCGGTAAGACCGGCCCTGACGCGGGGGGCGGCGGCCGGAAACCGGCTGATCGCGGTGCCGCCGGCATAGTGTCCGCGAGGTCGCCCCGTGCCACAACTGGCCGTCCGGCCGACTGTCGGGCACACGCGCCGCTTTGCAGAATCAGGCCTCGGAAACGCGGCGTGGGCCGCAACGATCGCGGGAGGCTGGGATGGCAGGACGATGGGCGGCGCGGTTCGCGCCGGGCAGGCACCGTTCGACGGGCATCGACGTCGGGGCGGACGAGGTGAGGGTGGCCGTGCTGAGCCGGCGCGGGCGGGCCCTGGAGGTGCGGGTCGAAGGACTCGAGCGGGAGCCGGTCGGATTGCAGGACGGGCCGGAGGAGGCGCGCTGGGCCGCGGTCGCACGCGCGCTGGCGGCGGCCGTGTCGCGATTGTCGGCGGCGGGCGTGCGCTGCGACACGCGCGGCGTGATGGCGCTGCGCGACGACGAAATGCGGACCGCGACGCTCGACCTGGCCGGGCGCGACGACGTCGCGGACGCCGCCCGGCAAGCCGCTGAACGGATCTCGGGGCTGCCGCCCGACAGTCTCGCGTTCGACTGGCGGCAGGACGACGGCGCGTGCCCGGGCGAGGTCGAGGTCGCCGTGGCGCCGCAGGCATTGCTCGAACGGCGGATCGACGTGGCCGCGCAGGCCGGCGTCGACCTGACGGCCGTCGACGGCGAGTCGGCCGCCGCGCTGCGCGCGTTGCGCTATGCCGCGCAGTTCGAACCCGACGCCCACGGCCCGTACGCCGCATTCTGGTTCTGCGACACGGGCGTACGCGGTTGGCGGGTCGACGGTGCGATCGCCGTACCGGTGCTCGCGGTGTCCGGCGACGTGCAGGCGGCGTTCCCCGACGCATTGCGCCAGTGCGTGTTCGAGCCGGTGCGCTGTGTGCTCGTGGCCGGCGACGCGCGCAGCATCGCCCGCTGCGGTACGTCGGCCGCCGATATCGGCGATGCGCTCGGCGTGGCCGCGGTGCCGTTCGACTGCACCGGATGGGACGGGCTGCCGGGCGCGCTCGCCGGAACGCAGGGCGGTCCGGCGTTTGCCCTCGCGATCGGGCTGGCGCTGCGCGGGGTGTGGGAATGATGGCCGATGTGGGGTTCGGGCGAACTGCCGCCGGCCACGCCGTGCTCGGCGGCTTCAATCTGCTGCCGTACCGTGAGCGGCTGGCGCAGGCGTTGCGGCGGCGCCGTGCCGCGCAGTGCGGGGCGGCGGTCGTGCTCGGCGTGCTCGGGGCCTGCGTTTGGACGGGTGCGGCGACGGCGTGGCGATGGCGCATGGATGCGGAGCGTACGCGTGTGGAGGCGCGGCTGCGGCAATTGCAGCCACGGATCGATGCCGCACGGCGCGCCGCCGGCGTGGCTGCCGACCTCGCGCGACGCGATGCACGGGCGGTCGTGCTTGCCGCGCCTTACCGGCGTGTCGCCGGGCTGCTCGCGACGCTGGCCCAGGTGCGCGACGACACCGTCCGGCTCGACGCATTGCGCACGACTGCGTCCGGCGCCGTGCTCGACGCGCGCACGACGAGTTACCGGGCGGCCGCGCGGTGGCTCGCACGGATTGCGGTCGAGCAGCGTGACTGGCGATTCGATGTCGGTGCGCTGACACCTGCTTCGGCCACGCCGGTCACGGGTTCGGCCGTGCCGTTCCGGTTTTCCGTGCAGGTGCGTTGGCACGACGCGCCGCCGCGGCAGAACGCAGCGGGAGGCGACGCATGACGGCGATCACGCATCGGTCCATGCCAGCCGGTGCCGGGCGGCGCGGCCGCATGGCGCGGATGTCGCCGGCTGCGGCGCATGCCATCGGCTGCGTGGCGGCGTTCGCGTGCGTGACGATGGGCACCATTCATCTGATGGATGCCGTCGACGCGAGCGGCCTCGCACGCAGTCGCGCGTTGCTGGCAACGGCACAAGTGCGTGCCGCCGACGCACAGCGGCTGCTCGCGACCGCGCCACGGCGCGACCCGGACCCGGCTGCCGGGCACGCCTCCAGCGTGCCGAGTGCGTCGGGGTGGCCCGCACTGATGCTCGAACTGGCGGACCTGGCCGGCGCGAGCGGACTGCGGATCGTGTCGATCGAGCCGCGGCGCACTGACGAAGCGGCGCCGGATGGCCGACGCACGGTGCGGATCGTCGCGGACGGCGGCTTTCCGGCGTTACTGCGGCTGATCGGCGGGCTGGCGAGTTTTCCCGCGCTGGTGGTGCCGTCGAGGCTGCATATTGAGCGCAAACCGCCCGCGTTGCGGGTGGACATGACGATCGACGTGCTTCCGGCGCTGTCGGGGGCTCGTGTTCCCGATGGCACGGTGCGGCTGCTTGCCGGCGTGCCGAGCGACGATCCATTCGGCGGCGATGGCTTGCCCGCGCAGGCCGACGATGCGACGCCGCGCCTGGCCGGCACGATTCGCGACGTACGCGCCGGGCTCGCGCTATTCGACGCGGGCGATGGCGCATTCGCGACCGTTGCGCCGGGCGAAGCGTTCGGGATGTCACGCGTGGTGAGCGTCGATGCCGGTGCGGTGACGCTTGCGACAGCTGATGGCGCGCGCCGGTTCGTCATGGATGACGGAGGTCGCCCATGACGAAGTACGGATGGCGGGCGATCGCATTCTGGGTCGGATCGGGCGTGGCCGCGGCACACGCGGCGCTGCCGCCGTTGCCCCTGTTGCCGCCTTTGCCGCCGGCCGGCTGGCCGATCGCATCGATGCAGGCGCATGCCCAGGACACACCGCTGCCGCAGGGCGCGCCCGACGGTGCGGACGGCGCAGCGCCCGCGCATGACGGCCCGCCGCCGTTCGATCGGGCAGTGCGCGCGGCGCTTCAAGCGGACACAACCGCACCGGTGCTCCGGCTGGAAGGGCCGCCGATTCCATTGCCGCCGCCGACGCGCATGAGCGACGCCGCGGCGCGGCACCCCGGCGATGCGGATGACGCGCGGCGGATCTCGCTGAATCTGCAAGGCGCCGGGCTCGCTGCCGCGTTCGACGCGCTCGCGCGATTCACCGGGCTGAACATCATCGTCGGCGAGCAGGTGCGCGGCACCGTGACGTTACGTCTGAACAATGTCCGCTGGCGCGATGCGTTCGACACGTTGCTCGACACGCACGGGCTGGCGATGTCCCGGCGCGGCAACGTGATCTGGGTCACGCCGGCGGCCGAGCTCGCCGCGCGCGAGCGCGAGCGCTTCGAAACGCATGCACGCGCGGCCGAGCTGGAGCCGCTCGCGAGCCGGACCTTCGCGCTGCATTACCCGCGCGCGCAGGACGTGCAGCGGCTGCTGGCCGGAGCGACCGGCCAGCGTCTGCTGTCGAAACGCGGCGCCGCGGCGGCCGACCCGCGCACGAACCTGTTGTTCGTCACCGATCTGGCGCCGCGCATCGCGCAGATCGCGGGCTTGATCGACGCGATCGACCGGCCATCGCGGCAGGTCCGGATCGAGGCGCGGATCGTAGAAGGCGAGCAAGGCTTCTCGCGCAACCTCGGCGCACGTGTCGCGCTGCGCGCGCAGGGACGGGCGCCCGCGGCCGACGGCGCGGCATTCGCGACGGACACGCGCAACGCGCTCGACCTGGCCGCACGACCGCTCGGCGGCTTCGAGGCGGCGACGGCCGGCTTCACGTTGTTCGCCGCGCCGCTCAGCCGCGTGCTCGACGTTGAATTGAGCGCGCTCGAGGCGCAGGGGCGGGGCCAGATCGTTTCCAGCCCGCGCGTTGTGACGGCCGACCGCGTGAAGGCGATCGTCGAACAGGGCTCGGAGCTGCCGTACCAGGCGAAGGTCGGCAACGGCGTGAGCGGCGTGCAGTTCCGCCGCGCGACGCTGAAGCTCGAGGTCGAGCCGCAGATCACGCCCGACGGACGCGTCGTGCTGGACCTGGACGTGACGAAGGACAGCATCGGCGAGCCGACGGCGGCCGGCCCGGCGATTCATACGAAGCACGTCCAGACACGCGTCGAGGTCGAGGACGGCGGAACGGTCGCGATCGGCGGGATTTACGAGCAGTTGAACCGGGACGATGTGACGCGGGTGCCGCTCTTGGGCAAAATACCGGTACTGGGCGCGCTTTTCCGGCACCGCGCACGGCGCGACCAGCGCAGCGAACTGGTCGTCTTCATCACGCCGACGGTCGTCGGCGCGCGTTGCGAAACGGCCGGCGCGGGCGACGCGGATGCGGGAAAAACGGGGCCGGAAGCTGGCGGCGCAGGCTCGACAAGGCAGCCGCTTTGCCAGTAAGCTGCGCCACACACCAGCAAGATTCAAGCAGAGGAAGCCGTTGCAAGCGCGGGACCCACATGCAAACGTATTTTTCGTCGGCCTTATGGGAGCGGGTAAGACCACCGTGGGCCGGGCGGTCGCGCGCCGGCTCGACAGGACGTTCTTCGACTCCGACCACGAAATCGAGGCCCGCACGGGTGCGCGCATTCCGGTGATCTTCGAGATGGAGGGCGAGGCCGGGTTTCGCGACCGCGAATCGCAGGTGATCGCCGATCTCACGCAGCGCGAGAACATCGTGCTTGCGACGGGCGGCGGCGCGGTGCTGCGGCCCGAGAATCGCGACTGCCTGAAAAGCAGCGGCATCGTCATCTATCTGCGCGCCAATCCGCACGATCTGTGGCTGCGCACCCGCAAGGACAAGAACCGCCCGCTGTTGCAGACCGACGATCCGAAGGCGCGTCTCGAAGCGCTCTACGAAGTGCGCGACCCGCTGTACCGCGAGTGCGCGGACTTCATCATCGAGACCGGCCGCCCGTCGGTCAACGGCCTCGTCAACATGGTGCTGATGCAACTCGAACTGGCAGGCGTCATCGCCAAGCCGCTACAAGCATGATTACCGTCAACGTCGATCTGGGCGAGCGCGCCTACCCGATTCATATTGGTGCCGGCCTGATCGGCCGCACCGAGCTGTTCGCCCCTCACATCACCGGTTCGTCGGTCACGATCGTCACGAACACGACGGTCGATCCGCTCTACGGCGACGTGCTGCGCGCGGCGCTCGCGCCGCTCGGCAAGCGCGTGTCGACGGTCGTGCTGCCGGACGGCGAGGCCTACAAGAACTGGGAAACGCTGAACCTGATCTTCGACGGCCTGCTGACCGAGCGCGCCGACCGCAAGACGACGCTCGTCGCACTCGGCGGCGGCGTGATCGGCGACATGACCGGCTTCGCCGCTGCGTGCTACATGCGCGGCGTGCCGTTCATCCAGGTGCCGACGACGCTGCTGTCGCAAGTCGATTCGTCGGTCGGCGGCAAGACGGGCATCAACCACCCGCTCGGCAAGAACATGATCGGTGCGTTCTACCAGCCGCAGGCCGTGATCGCCGATATCGGCGCGCTGACCACGTTGCCCGATCGCGAGCTGGCGGCCGGCGTGGCCGAGGTCATCAAGACGGGCGCGATCGCCGATGCGGCATTCTTCGACTGGATCGAGGCGAACGTCGAGGCGCTGAACCGCCGCGAGCCGGCCGCGCTCGCGCATGCGGTGAAGCGCTCGTGCGAGATCAAGGCGAGCGTGGTCGCAGCCGACGAACGCGAAGGCGGGCTGCGTGCGATCCTGAATTTCGGCCATACGTTCGGCCATGCGATCGAGGCCGGGCTCGGTTATGGCGAGTGGCTGCACGGCGAAGCGGTCGGCTGCGGGATGGTGATGGCGGGCGACCTGTCGGTGCGGCTCGGCCTGCTCGACGAAGCGTCGCGGCAGCGGCTCGACGCGGTGATCGCCGCCGCACATCTGCCGGTGCGCGGGCCGGCACTCGGCGATGCGCGCTACATGGACCTGATGCGCGTCGACAAGAAGGCTGAAGCCGGAGCGATCAAGTTCATCCTGCTGAAGCGATTCGGCGATACGCTGATCACCCAGGCGCCCGACGAAGCCGTGTTCGCTACGCTGGCGCAGACGACCCGGTAACGGCGCCCCGGATGCCCCGGCGCCCCTGACATGGAGGAGACGTGAGCGAGACATCCAGCAGCAAACCGACCCGAGCCGGCCGCGCATCTGCCGCGGCGCTGGCCGAGCCGCCGACGCTGGCGGCGCTGGAAGCCCATCTCGCTCCGTATGCCGCCCACGCGTCGCAGTCGCGCGGCCGCCGCCATCAGGAAACCCCGCCGGCGGCGCGCACCGAATTCCAGCGTGACCGCGACCGCATCGTTCATTCGACCGCGTTCCGCCGGCTCGAATACAAGACGCAGGTCTTCGTCAATCACGAAGGCGACCTGTTTCGCACCCGCCTCACGCACAGCCTCGAAGTCGCGCAGATCGCGCGTTCGGTCGCGCGCAACCTGCGCCTGAACGAGGATCTCGTCGAAGCGATCTCGCTCGCGCACGATCTCGGTCATACGCCGTTCGGCCATGCCGGGCAGGACGCGCTGAATGCGTGCATGCGCGAGCACGGCGGCTTCGAGCACAACCTGCAGAGCCTGGCGGTGGTCGACGAACTCGAGGAGCACTACGGCGCGTTCAATGGCCTGAACCTGTGCTTCGAGACGCGCGAAGGCATCCTCAAGCACTGTTCGCGCGAGAACGCCCGCAAGCTCGGCGCACTCGGCGAGCGTTTCCTGCAAGGCCGCCAGCCGTCGCTGGAAGCGCAGCTCGCGAACATTGCGGACGAAATCGCGTACAACAACCACGACGTCGACGACGGCCTGCGCTCCGGCCTGATCACGATCGAGCAGCTCGCCGAAGTCGAGCTGTGGCAGCGCCACTACGACGCGGCGCTCGCCGAATTCCCGCATCTCGAAGGCCGCCGCCTCGTGCACGAGACGGTGCGCCGCATCATCAACACGCTGATCGTCGACCTGATCGACGAGACCACGCGCAATCTCGCCCGTGTCGCGCCCGCGTCGCTCGACGACGTGCGCGCCGCGCCGCCGCTCGTCGCGCACAGCGAGCCGATCGCCGCGCAGGCGGCGGCCCTCAAGCGTTTCCTGTTCAAGAACCTGTATCGCCACTACAAGGTGATGCGCATGGCGAACAAGGCGCAGCGCGTCGTCACCGGGTTGTTCGACGCGTTCATCGACGATCCGCGCCTGCTGCCGCCGCCGTACCAGTCGGACGACGAAGCGCAGCAGCCGCGCCTCGTCGCGCACTACATCGCCGGCATGACCGACCGCTTCGCGCTGAAGGAATACCAGCGCCTGTTCGTCATCAACGACAACTGACTGTCACAAACGATCACTAGACTTCGCCGGTTCAATGGCGACGGGAATGTTGCACACGCTGTTGGTAACGTTTTCACAGGAGAGAGATCGATGAAGAAGAAGCCCGCGGGGACAATGGTTCGCTCGATCGCGCTGGGCGGCGCGCTCATGTTCGGTGTGCAGCATGCGGCGTTCGCCGCGACGGAGATCCAGTTCTGGCATGCGATGGAGTCGGCGCTCGGTGAGCGCGTCAACGAGCTCGCCACGCAGTTCAACGCATCGCAGAGCGACTACAAGATCGTGCCGGTCTTCAAGGGCACGTACGACCAGGCACTCGCGGCGGGCATCGCCGCCTATCGCAGCGGCAACGCGCCGGCGATCCTCCAGGTCTATGAAGTCGGCACCGCGACGATGATGCAGGCGAAGAAGGCTGTCGTGCCGGTCTACGACGTGTTCAAGCAGGCCGGCGTGCCGCTCGACGAAAAGGCGTTCGTACCGACCATCGCGAGCTACTACAGCGACGCGAAGACGGGCCATCTCGTGTCGATGCCGTTCAACAGCTCGACGCCGGTGCTGTACTACAACAAGGACGCGTTCAAGAAGGCCGGGCTCGACCCGAACCAGCCGCCGAAGACGTGGGCCGACGTGCAGGCCGCCGCGGAGAAGCTGCGCAAATCCGGGATGACGTGCGGCTTCACGACCGGCTGGCAGGGCTGGATCCAGCTCGAGAACTACAGCGCGTGGCATGCGCTGCCGTTCGCGAGCCGCAATAACGGCTTCGACGGCGCCGACGCGGCGCTCGAATTCAACAAGCCGCAGCAGGTCGCGCACATCGCGTTCCTGCAACAGATGCAGAAGGACGGCACGTTCACGTACGCGGGCCGCAAGGACGAGGCATCGGCGAAGTTCTACAGCGGCGACTGCGGGATCCTGACGACGTCGTCGGGCGCGCTCGCGAACGTGCAGAAGTTCGCGAAGTTCAGCTACGGCACGGGCATGATGCCGTACGACGCGAACGTGAAGGGCGCGCCGCAGAACGCGATCATCGGCGGCGCGAGCCTGTGGGTGCTGGCCGGCAAGGATCCGGCGACCTACAAGGGCGTCGCGAAGTTCCTCGCATTCCTGGCCTCGCCGCCGATCGCCGCGAAGTGGCACCAGGAAACCGGCTACCTGCCGGTCACGACGGCTGCGTACGACCTCACGCGCCAGCAGGGCTTCTATGCGAAGAACCCGAGCGCGGAAACCGCGATCAAGCAGATGATGAACAAGCCGCCGCTGCCGTATACGAAGGGGCTGCGCCTCGGCAACATGCCGCAGATCCGCACGGTCGTCGACGAAGAGCTGGAGCAGGTCTGGGCGGAGAAGAAGTCGCCGAAGGAGGCGCTCGACTCGGCGGCGTCGCGCGGCGACGAGCTGCTGCGCCGCTTCGAGAAGTCGGGCGGCTGAGCCTGCATCGCGTTCGTGCCGCCGGCCGCTGCATCGCGTATGCGCGCGTGCGGGCCGGCGGCACGGTTCCCTTCCCGTTTCGCCTCCGGACACCCGCGATGCAATCCCGTTCCCGTTTCGGCGCGAGCCTGCTGCCGTACCTGCTGATCGCGCCGCAGCTCGCGATCACCGCCGTGTTCTTCCTGTGGCCGGCCGGCGTCGCGCTGTGGCAGTCGACGCAGATGCAGGACGCGTTCGGCACGTCGAGTGAATTCGTCGGCTTCGCGAACTTCACGCACCTGTTCGCCGACCCGCTGTACCTCGACTCGTTCCGCACGACGCTGGTGTTCAGCTCGCTCGTCACGGTCAGCGGGCTCGTCGTGTCGCTGCTGCTCGCCGCCTGCGCCGACCGAGTGATCCGCGGCGCGCGCGTATACCGCACGCTGCTGATCTGGCCGTATGCGGTCGCGCCGACGATCGCGGCCGTGCTGTGGGCGTTCCTGTTCAACCCGAGCATCGGCCTCGTCACCTATGCGCTCGCGAAGGGCGGCATCGTGTGGAATCACGCGCTGAACGGCGGCCAGGCGATGTTCCTCGTCGTGCTCGCGTCGGTATGGAAGCAGGTGAGCTACAACTTCCTGTTCTTCTACGCAGGACTGCAGGCGATTCCGCGCTCGCTGATCGAGGCGGCGGCGATCGACGGTGCCGGGCCGGTGCGGCGCTTCTTCCACATCGTGCTGCCGCTGCTGTCGCCGACGAGCTTCTTCCTGCTGGTCGTGAACCTCGTCTACGCGTTCTTCGACACCTTCCCGGTGATCGACGCGGCCACCGCCGGCGGCCCCGCGCAGAGCACGAAGACGCTGATCTACAAGATCTTCACGGAAGGCTTCCAGGGGCTCGACATCGGCAGCTCGGGTGCGCAGTCGGTCGTGCTGATGATCATCGTCGTCGGCCTGACGGTGATCCAGTTCCGCTTCGTCGAACGCAGGGTGCAATACGCATGATCGAAAATCGCAAGGGCTTCGACCTGTTCTGCCACGCGGTGCTGATCGCGGGCGTCGTGCTGATCGTGTTCCCCGTGTACGTCGCGTTCTGCGCGGCGACCATGAACGCGCAGGAAGTGTTCACGATCCCGCTGTCGCTGGTGCCTAGCACGCACCTGCTGGAGAACGTCGCCTATATCTGGGGGCACGGCAGCGGCGGCACGACGGCGCCGTTCGGCCGGCTGCTCGTCAACAGCTTCGTGATGGCGCTCGCGATCGCGGTCGGCAAGATCGCGGTGTCGATCCTGTCCGCGTACGCGATCGTCTACTTCCGCTTCCCGTTCCGCAACACGGCGTTCTGGCTGATCTTCATCACGCTGATGCTGCCGGTCGAGGTGCGGATCTTCCCGACCGTGCAGGTCGTGTCGACGCTCCACATGACGAACACCTACGCGGGGCTCTCGCTGCCGCTGATCGCATCGGCGACCGCGACGTTCCTGTTCCGCCAGTTCTTCATGACGCTGCCCGACGAGCTGATGGACGCCGCGCGCATCGACGGCGCGGGGCCGCTGCGCTTCTTCCGGGACGTCGTGCTGCCGCTGTCGAAGACGAGCATCGCGGCGCTGTTCGTGATCACGTTCATCTACGGCTGGAACCAGTATCTGTGGCCGATCCTGATCACGACGGAGGCGTCGCTGTCGACGGCGGTGGTGGGCATCAAGACGATGATCGCGAGCGGCGACGCCGCGACCGAATGGCAATACGTAATGGCGGCGACGCTGCTGGCGATGATTCCGCCGCTCGTCGTCGTGCTGGCGATGCAGCGCTGGTTCGTGCGCGGCCTCGTCGATTCCGAGAAATAACCACGGACGGCAACCGGGAGAAGGACCAAGTATGGCTGCGCTGAGCTTGAAGGGCGTCAGGAAATCCTACGACGGCAAGCAGCACGTGCTGCATGGCATCGACGTGGAGATCGCCGACGGCGAATTCATCGTGCTGGTCGGCCCGTCGGGCTGCGGCAAGTCGACGCTGCTGCGGATGATCGCGGGGCTCGAGACGGTGACGGACGGCGAGATCGCGATCGGTGAGCGCGTGGTCAACGCGCTGGAGCCGAAGGATCGCGACATCGCGATGGTGTTCCAGAACTACGCGCTGTATCCGCACATGACGGTCGCGCAGAACATGGGCTACGGGCTGAAGATCCGCGGCATCGAGCGCGCGACGATCGACGCGCGGGTCGCTGCCGCCGCGAAGATCCTCGAGCTCGAGCCGCTGCTCGCGCGGCGGCCGCGCGAACTGTCGGGCGGCCAGCGGCAGCGCGTCGCGATGGGGCGCGCGATCGTGCGCGAGCCGTCGGTATTCCTGTTCGACGAGCCGCTGTCGAACCTCGACGCGAAGTTGCGCGTGCAGATGCGGCTCGAGATCCAGCGGCTGCATGCGCGGCTCGCGACCACGAGCGTGTACGTGACGCACGACCAGATCGAGGCGATGACGCTCGCGCAGCGCGTGATCGTGATGAACCGCGGCTATGCGGAGCAGATCGGCGCGCCGGTCGACGTGTACGAGAAGCCGGCGACGGTGTTCGTCGCGGGCTTCATCGGCTCGCCGGCGATGAACCTGATGCACGGCCGGCTGTCGGAGGATGGCGCGACGTTTACGGTCGCGGGCGGCGGCCCGGCGCTGCCGGTCGCCGGCGCGCCCGGCATCGGCACCGCGATCGCCACCGGGCGCGACTGGGTGCTCGGCGTGCGGCCGGAGCACATGACGCCGCAGCCGGGCGTCGCGCAGGCGACGCTGCCGGTCGACTCGTGCGAGCTGCTCGGCGCGGACAACCTCGCGCACGGCCGCTGGGGCAACCACGACGTCGCGGTGCGGCTGCCGCACGCGGATCGTCCCGCGCGCGGCACGGCGCTGGGTGCCGCGCTGCCCGCGCACCGGCTGCATTTCTTCGATCCCGAGACCGGCAAGCGGGCCGGCTGATCCTGACGAACCCGTTGCGAGGCGCATGATGACTTCCCGAACCGACTGGCCCTATCCGCGCGTCGTCGCCCATCGCGGCGGCGGCACGCTCGCACCGGAGAACACGCTCGCCGCGTTCGACGAGGGCGCGCGGCGCGGTCACCGGATGGTCGAGTTCGACGCGAAGCTATCCGCCGACGACGTGACGTTCCTCCTGCACGACGACACGGTCGACCGCACGTCGAACGGCCGCGGCCCGGCGGCGGGCATGCGTTATGCGGCGCTGGCCGCGCTCGACGCCGGTGCCTGGTTCGACGCGCGTTTCGCGGGCGAGCGGATGCCGACGCTCGAGGCGGCGGCGGCGCGCTGCGTCGCGCACGGGCTGGCGGCGAACGTCGAGATCAAGCCGTGCCCGGGCCGCGAGCGCGACACGGGGCAGCGGGTCGCGGCCGATGCGGCCGCGTACTGGCATGGCGCGGCGGTGCCGCCGCTCTTGTCGTCGTTCTCGTTCGAGGCGCTGCAACAGGCGCGCGCGAGCGCACCGGCACTGCCGCGCGGGATGCTGTACGAGGCGGTACCGGACGACTGGCACGCGCAGGTCGTCGGTGCGCTCGGCTGCGTATCGTTGCACGCAAGCCACAAGGAGCTCGACGAACCGCTCGTGCGCGCGATCAAGGCGGCCGGCCTGCGGATCCTGGTGTACACGGTCAACGACCTCGCCCGGGCGCGCGAACTCGCGCGCTGGGGCGTCGATGCGGTCTGCACGGACCGGATCGACCTGATCGCCGCCGATGCGCTGGACGACATCGCGTAGCGACCGGTCCCGCGCGATGCTGGTGGCGGGAAAACCCTGAGGCAAAAAAACGACGCCCCGGCGGGTTTCCGCCGGGGCGTTTTCCATCGTGGAGACGTTACGTCACGAAAAATCGGCTACAAATTGCAGCAGGATTAACCATTCCCCAAATATTCGACTACGCTTAGAAGCGGTAGCCGATGTTCAGGTACGTGACGATCGGATTGAGCGAGATCTTCGCTTTCGACGTTTCGGTCAGGGTGCCGACCGGCGTCCGGCGGGCCGTCGTGAAGGTCGCGGTGACGCTGATCGGGATGTACGAGATCGACAGGCCGCCGAACCAGTGTTTCGTGAAGTTGTACGTGAAGCCGGCGTTGAACACGGGCGCCCACTGGTTGCTGGTCGTCGCGCTGGTCGGGCCGCCGAGCACGCCGTTCTCGAAGCTGCTGTTCGTGATCTTTGCGCCGGTGAACCACGTATATGTCGCGCCGACGCCGACATACGGACGGAACTTCGCGTTGGCGTCGTTGAAGTGGTAGCGCAGCAATACGGCGGGGCTCCACTGGTACGCACGGCCGAGTACGCCGAAGTTTTCGAACCGACCCTTGCCGGTAATGTCGAACTTCGGCGGTATCCCCATCACGAGCTCGGTGGAGATATGGTCGGTGACGAAGTAGCCCGCTGCGAGACCGAGCGTATCGGCGTCGTTGATGCCGGCGCCGGTGTTGGGAATCGATTGGTTGATGGGCGTGCCGCCGACGCCGTAGACGAACAGCGGGTCGCTGCTGTCCTGCGGCGAAAAGTGCAGCCAGCCGGTGCTGACGTAGAAATCACCTGCGGATTGTGCGTGTGCCGTACCGCCCGCGAATGCGAGCGCCACGGCCCCCGTAATGGCCAGTTTTCGTTTCATTGTGTCTCCTCCGATCAAAGGCGTGCTCATTATGACGACTGCGTTTAAAACCAAACAAGCTCGCAAGTTAGAGCTTTCTCCCTAGGATTCGCACGACCGTACGCTTCCGCGCCCCGCCAGGACAGGCATTCTACGCAGGTGCGCATTTTCGGACCTTCGGGTATTTCCTAACGCGTTCAAACGGACATTCAGCATGGCACGGTTAGCACGACTCTACGTTCCCGACCAGCCGCAGCACGTGATACTGCGCGGCCTGGATCAGCAACCCGCGTTTGTCGACGACCAGGACTACGAACTCTTCATCGATTGTCTGAAGGCCGCGGCACGCGATCACCATCTTTCGGTGCATGCCTACGTGCTGCTGCCGCGTCAGGTGCAGCTCCTCGTGACGCCGAGCGACGAGGCGAGCCTGCCGAAGGCGATGCAGGCGGTGGGCCGCCGCTACGTCGCGCATTTCAACCGGCGCTATTCGCGGCGCGGCACCCTGTGGGAAGGCCGCTATCGCGCGACCGTGATCGAAGGCGAGCGCTATTTCCTGCTCGCGAGCCGCGTGGTCGAGATGAGCCCGGTGCGCGCGCAGCTGGTCGCGACGCCCGACGCCTATCGCTGGTCGAGCTACCGGCACCACGTCGGGCTCACCGTCGACAGCCTGATCACCGACCATCCGCTCTACTGGGCGCTCGGCAACACGCCGTTCGACCGTCAGCGCGCGTACAAGGAGCTGTGCGAGCAGCCGCTCGACGAGCGGCAGGCCGATCAGCTCCAGCAGGCGACACTCAAGGGCTGGGTGCTCGGCGGCGAGAACTACCGCGAGTGGGCGGCGCGCACGGCGAACCGCCGCGTGTCGCCGCTGCCGCGCGGACGCCCCAGAAAGGTGCGTGAAAACACGCCGCCGATCCAGCAGTAACGCGGGAAAGGCGGATCACGAGGCGGCGCCGCGGGTGCCGCTTCTTTTTGCACCAAAATGATACGGCCCCAATAAAACAGCACCAGATCCGAGCATCTGTTTAAATGGGGTTCTATCAAGCGGTTTTTGTTGCTATTCCTTTGATTCGTCGCGTATATTCCGAATTCCGGTGGCCCGGGTGAAGCTCGCCCAACCACTGTCGGCCGTGCCGTCTCCCGTCGGGAGCGGGATCGACGGCAACAAAAAAATGGTTCAACGGCCCTCGAGGCCCCTTTACGACGGTGTCCCCATGAACGACCACCAGCAGCCGCTCGCCGCGGTGCCCGCCGCACAAGGTCTGTACGACCCGCAAAACGAACACGACGCCTGCGGCGTCGGCTTTGTCGCTCACATCAAGGGCAAGAAGAGCCACGAGATCATTCAGCAGGGTCTGAAGATCCTCGAGAACCTCGATCACCGCGGTGCGGTCGGTGCCGATCCGCTGATGGGCGACGGCGCCGGCATCCTGATCCAGATTCCGGACGCGTTCTATCGCGAGGAAATGTCGAAGCAGGGCGTGACGCTGCCGCCGGCCGGCGAATATGGGGTCGGCATGATCTTCCTGCCGAAGGAAAATGCATCGCGTCTCGCGTGCGAGCAGGAGCTCGAGCGGACGGTGCGGGCAGAAGGGCAGGTCGTGCTCGGCTGGCGCGACGTGCCGGTCGACCATACGATGCCGATCTCGCCGACGGTCAAGGCGAGCGAGCCGCTGATCCGCCAGATCTTCATCGGCCGCGGCAAGGACATCATGGTGACGGACGCGCTCGAGCGGAAGCTGTACGTGATCCGCAAGACCGCGAGCCACCGCATCCAGGCGCTGAAGCTCAAGCACGGCAAGGAATACTTCGTGCCGTCGATGTCGGCGCGCACGATCGTCTACAAGGGGCTGCTGCTGGCGGGCCAGGTCGGCGTGTACTACCGCGACCTGCAGGACGCGCGCGTCGTGTCGGCGCTCGCGCTCGTGCACCAGCGCTTCTCGACCAACACGTTCCCGGCCTGGGAGCTGGCGCACCCGTACCGGATGATCGCGCACAACGGCGAGATCAACACCGTCAAGGGCAACGTGAACTGGCTGAACGCGCGTACCGGCGCGATCGCGTCGCACGTGCTCGGCGACGACCTGCCGAAGCTGTGGCCGCTGATCTACCCGGGCCAGTCGGACACCGCATCGTTCGACAACTGTCTCGAACTGCTGGTGATGGCCGGCTACCCGCTCGTGCACGCGGTGATGATGATGATCCCGGAAGCCTGGGAACAGCACACGCTGATGGACGAGAATCGCCGCGCGTTCTACGAATACCACGCCGCGATGATGGAGCCGTGGGACGGCCCCGCCGCGATCGCGTTTACCGACGGCCGCCAGATCGGCGCGACGCTCGACCGTAACGGCCTGCGCCCGGCGCGCTACATCGTGACCGACGACGACCTCGTCATCATGGCGTCGGAAGCCGGCACGCTGCAGATCCCCGAATCGAAGATCGTCAAGAAGTGGCGCCTGCAGCCGGGCAAGATGTTCCTGATCGACATGGAACACGGCCGCATCATCGACGACAAGGAGCTCAAGGACAACCTCGCGAACGCGAAGCCGTACAAGAGCTGGATCGACGCCGTGCGCATCAAGCTCGACGAGATCGAGCCGAAGGCCGAGGACGTCGCGGCCGGCCGCACGCAGGGCGCCGCGCTGCTCGACCGCCAGCAGGCGTTCGGCTATACGCAGGAAGACCTGAAGTTCCTGATGGCGCCGATGGCGCAGCAGGGCGAAGAGGCCGTCGGCTCGATGGGCAACGACTCGCCGCTCGCGGTGATGTCGAACAAGAACAAGACGCTCTATCACTACTTCAAGCAGCTGTTCGCGCAGGTCACGAACCCGCCGATCGACCCGATCCGCGAGAACATGGTGATGTCGCTCGTGTCGTTCATCGGCCCGAAGCCGAACCTGCTCGACACGAACAACATCAACCCGCCGATGCGTCTCGAAGTGTCGCAGCCGGTGCTCGACTTCAAGGACATCGCGAAGATCCGCGCGATCGACCAGTACACGGGCGGCAAGTTCAGCGCGTACGAACTGAACATCTGCTACCCGGTCGCATGGGGCAAGGAAGGCATCGAGGCGCGCCTCGCGTCGCTGTGCGCGGAAGCCGTCGACGCGGTCAAGTCGGGCTACAACATGCTGATCGTGTCGGACCGCAAGACGGACGCCGAGCACGTCGCGATCCCGGCGCTGCTCGCCACGTCGGCGATCCACTCGCACCTCGTCCAGCAAGGGCTGCGCACGAGCACGGGCCTCGTCGTCGAGACGGGCTCCGCACGCGAGACGCACCACTTCGCGCTGCTCGCGGGCTACGGCGCGGAAGCCGTGCACCCGTACCTCGCGATGGAAACGCTCGCGAAGATGGCCGAAGGCCTGTCGGGTGACCTGTCGCCGGAGAAGGCCGTCTACAACTTCACGAAGGCGGTCGGCAAGGGCCTGCAGAAGGTGATGTCGAAGATGGGCATCTCGACGTACATGTCGTACACGGGCGCGCAGATCTTCGAAGCGCTCGGCCTGTCGAGCGACCTCGTCGAGAAGTACTTCAAGGGCACGGCCTCGAAGGTCGGCGGCATCGGCCTGTTCGAAGTCGCGGAAGAAGCGATCCGCCTGCACCGCGATGCGTTCGGCGACAACCCGGTCCTGCGCGACATGCTCGACGCGGGCGGCGAGTACGCGTATCGCGTGCGCGGCGAAGACCACATGTGGACGCCGGACTCGATCGCGAAGCTCCAGCACGCGACGCGCAGCAACTCGTACCAGACGTACAAGGAATACGCGCACCTGATCAACGACCAGACCAAGCGTCACATGACGTTCCGCGGCCTGTTCGAGTTCAAGGTCGAGCCGACCAAGGCGATCCCGATCGAAAACGTCGAACCGGCGAAGGACATCGTGAAGCGCTTCGCGACGGGCGCGATGTCGCTCGGTTCGATCAGCACGGAAGCGCACGCGACGCTCGCGATCGCGATGAACCGGATCGGCGGCAAGTCGAACACCGGCGAAGGCGGCGAGGACGAGAAGCGCTACCGCAACGAACTGCGCGGCATTCCGATCAAGTCGGGCGAGACGCTGAAGTCGGTGATCGGCGACGAGATCGTCAGCGACATTCCGCTGAAGGATGGCGATTCCCTCCGCTCGAAGATCAAGCAGGTCGCGTCGGGCCGCTTCGGCGTCACCGCCGAGTACCTGGCATCGGCCGACCAGATCCAGATCAAGATGGCGCAGGGCGCGAAGCCGGGCGAAGGCGGCCAGCTGCCGGGCCACAAGGTGTCCGAATACATCGGCAAGCTGCGTTACTCGGTGCCGGGCGTCGGCCTGATCTCGCCGCCGCCGCACCACGACATCTACTCGATCGAGGATCTGGCGCAGCTGATCCACGACCTGAAGAACGTGAACCCGAGCTCGAGCATCTCGGTGAAGCTGGTGTCGGAAGTCGGCGTCGGCACGGTCGCGGCCGGTGTTGCGAAGGCGAAGGCCGACCACGTCGTGATCGCCGGCCATGACGGCGGCACGGGCGCGTCGCCGCTGTCGTCGGTCAAGCATGCGGGCACGCCGTGGGAACTCGGCCTCGCCGAAACGCAGCAGACGCTGGTGCTGAACCGCCTGCGCGGCCGCATCCGCGTGCAGGCCGACGGCCAGATGAAGACGGGCCGCGACGTCGTGATCGGCGCACTGCTCGGCGCGGACGAATTCGGCTTCGCGACGGCACCGCTCGTCGTCGAAGGCTGCATCATGATGCGCAAGTGCCACCTGAACACGTGCCCGGTCGGCGTCGCGACGCAGGATCCGGTGCTGCGTGCGAAGTTCAAGGGCCAGCCCGAGCACGTCGTGAACTACTTCTTCTTCGTCGCCGAGGAAGTGCGCGAGATCATGGCGCAGCTCGGCGTCGCGAAGTTCGACGACCTGATCGGCCGTGCCGACCTGCTCGATACGCGCAAGGGCATCGAGCACTGGAAGGCGAAGGGCCTCGACTTCTCGCGCGTGTTCTACCAGCCGGAAGAGTGCGAGGACGTCGCGCCGCGTCACGTCGACGTGCAGGATCACGGCCTCGAGCGCGCGCTCGACCACGTGCTGATCGAGAAGGCGAAGGCCGCGATCGAGAACGGCGAGCATGTGTCGTTCATCCAGCCGGTGCGCAACGTGAACCGGACGGTCGGCGCGATGCTGTCGGGCGTGATCGCGAAGAAGCACGGCCACGAAGGCCTGGCCGACGACGCGGTGCACATCCAGCTGAAGGGCACGGCCGGCCAGAGCTTCGGCGCGTTCCTCGCGAAGGGCGTGACGCTCGACCTCGTCGGCGACGGCAACGACTACGTCGGCAAGGGCCTGTCGGGCGGCCGGATCATCATCCGTCCGACCAACGACTTCCGCGGCAAGTCCGAGGAAAACATCATCTGCGGCAACACGGTGATGTACGGCGCGATCGAAGGCGAATCGTTCTTCCGCGGCGTCGCGGGCGAACGCTTCTGCGTGCGTAACTCGGGCGCGACGGCGGTCGTCGAAGGCACGGGCGACCACGGTTGCGAATACATGACGGGCGGCACGGTCGTCGTGCTCGGCGAAACCGGGCGCAACTTCGCGGCCGGCATGTCGGGCGGTCTCGCGTACATCTACGATCCGGAAGGCACGTTCGCGGCGAAGTGCAACAAGTCGATGGTCGCGCTCGAGCCGGTGCTGCAGCAGGCCGAGCAGGAGCGCACGGTCGACCGCGCGCTCTGGCATGCGGGCACGACGGACGAAGCGCTGCTCAAGGGGCTCGTCGAGCGTCATTTCCAGTTCACGGGTTCGCCGCGCGCGAAGTCGCTGCTGGAAAACTGGGACGCGGCGCGCCGCCAGTTCGTGAAGGTGTTCCCGCACGAATACAAGCGCGCGCTGGGCGAGATCGGTGCGAAGAAGGCGGCGAAGGAAGTGCTGGCCGCCTGAGCGACGAACGACATAGCGAATGCCGCGCGCGCCTGACGGCCGCGCGCGGCTCCCCCACCCGATACACCGAACAGAAGAGCACCTTATGGGCAAGGCAACCGGTTTTCTGGAGTTCGAACGCCGCCACGAGGCGTACGAAGCACCGCTCACGCGCGTGAAGCACTACAAGGAATTCGTCGCGGCGCTGACCGACGCGGACGCGAAGGTCCAGGGCGCACGCTGCATGGACTGTGGCATCCCGTTCTGCAACAACGGCTGCCCGGTCAACAACATCATTCCGGACTTCAACGATCTCGTTTACCGCCAGGACTGGCAGCAGGCGATCGAAGTCCTGCATTCGACCAACAACTTCCCCGAGTTCACGGGCCGCATCTGCCCGGCGCCGTGCGAGGCAGCCTGCACGCTCGGGATCAACAACGATCCGGTCGGCATCAAGTCGATCGAGCACGCGATCATCGACAAGGCCTGGGCGGAAGGCTGGGTGAAGCCGCTGCCGGCCGAACACAAGACCGGCAAGAAAGTCGCGGTCGTCGGTTCTGGCCCCGCGGGCCTCGCCGCTGCGCAGCAGCTCGCGCGTGCCGGCCACGACGTGACGGTGTTCGAGAAGAACGATCGCGTCGGCGGCCTGCTGCGTTACGGGATCCCCGACTTCAAGCTCGAGAAGTGGCTGATCGATCGCCGCATGCGCCAGATGGAAGCGGAAGGCGTGACGTTCCGCACCAGCGTGTTCATCGGCAAGGATCCGCTGCCCGAGTCGATCGGCAGCCTCGCGAAGGAAACCATTTCGCCGGACACGCTGAAGGAGGAATTCGACGCGGTCGTGATCGCGGGCGGTTCGGAAACGCCGCGCGACCTGCCGGTGCCGGGCCGCGAACTCGCGGGCGTGCATTTCGCGATGGACTTCCTGCCGCAGCAGAACCGCGTGAACGCGGGCGACAAGCTCGCCGACCAGCTGCTCGCGAAGGGCAAGCACGTGATCGTGATCGGCGGCGGCGATACGGGTTCGGACTGCGTCGGCACGTCGAACCGTCACGGCGCGAAGCAGGTCACGCAGTTCGAGCTGCTGCCGCAGCCGCCGGAAGAGGAAAACAAGCCGCTCGTGTGGCCGTACTGGCCGATCAAGCTGCGCACGTCGTCGTCGCACGAGGAAGGCTGCGAGCGTGACTGGGCGGTCGCGACGAAGCGTCTCGAAGGCAAGAACGGCAAGGTCGAGAAGCTGATCGCGGTACGCGTCGAGTGGAAGGACGGCAAGATGCAGGAAGTGCCGGGCTCCGAGTTCGAGATGAAGGCCGACCTGGTGCTGCTCGCGATGGGCTTCACGCAGCCGGCAGCCACCGTGCTCGAGGCGTTCGGCGTCGCGAAGGACGCACGCGGCAACGCGCGTGCGGCGACCGAAGGCGATCGTTCGTACTACACGTCGGTCGACAAGGTGTTCGCGGCAGGCGACATGCGTCGCGGCCAGTCGCTCGTCGTGTGGGCGATCCGCGAAGGCCGCCAGTGCGCGCGCTCGGTCGACGCGTACCTGATGGGGCATTCGGAACTGCCGCGCTGAGTATCATCGCGAGCGGGTTTCGATGAAAGCCGGGCGTCCGAGAGGGCGCCCGGTTTTTTTGTGTAGCAGCCGTTGACGATCGTGTGCCCATCATCGCGTCGCGACGGGGCTTGCCGCATGGCGACAAACATTGTCAGGACGGTTTGGAGTATGTCAACGAGCGTCATTCGATGCCCCCATGTCGATTTGTCCGTCCAATCGGTCGCGCGATAGAGCCAAAGCGCCGTTTTTTTCGAACGTGCCGAGTGCTTTATGTTCCGATGTGCGATCAATTGCCAGGAGATGGGGGGGCGTGCGGTGATTCCTTGACTCGCCAATAGCTTGCTAGTTGTTCGTTGCAATCGATCATCGCGATGTACTTTGTTCCGTCGACGAGCAGGGGGAATTCCCAGACCCCGAGTTTCCATGCGTGATATCGCGGGGCACCATCGAATTGGATGCGATTGGACTGCACCCCTTGGTCTTCGATGTATGCGAGGATCTTTCCGCGGAGTACCTCGATGGATGCATCGGGGCAACTGCCTTCCGTCCTCTCGTACCGAGAAAACGCCACGACGACGAACAGCAATACGAACGTGCCAATGGCGGCGGCGATAATCCAGAGGATCCAACGCATCACGAAGCACAAGACTGTCGAAAGCATGATCGGATTCGGCGTGTGTTTGGTTGTCGAGATTGCGCGCGCGACAGGAATTCTCGATCCTAGAAGCGGCCGGGGCGCATCAAGCCGCCAAATGATGGCCTATGAACGGCCTCCGGGGGGCGCATTTCGGCATTTCGCACGGGTCTTTGGCCAGAAAATGAGATATTCTTTTCGCCGGTGAAGATTATCTGATAGTCCGTATGCCCTAGCACCGAACCGAGTTTCGCCAGAAACGTGGTGGCTGCCTCTTGAAGAAATGGTCGATTTGATGGATCGGCATCAAACCTGTCTGGATTGAGTGTGTAATACCCGTTGAATCGATATGTGTTGTCGGCGAGTAGTTCCAATGTTCCGTGAACTCGGCCGGATATTCGTCCCAAGACGGTTGCGCTCCACAGATCCTGAGTTCCATGGTTGAAGATGTTGGTGCTGAATCCGCTGTCGATTGGATAAATGCCAGGGCCATATCCTTGGTTTTCGATGGCTCGCGATATTTCTCCGAAATCGCTAACATTCATTTTTAAGTTTAGAGATTCGATGTTGATGGATCGTTGGACTCCGTTTCCGTGTATCCAGTGATTGACTGCCTCTATGAACATCAGTGGGTTGCCATAAAAATCGAATTTCGATGTGGGCAGGGCTTTGTCCAGTTGGCCGACGTAGATGCCAAATAATGCGGAAATGTTTGCATAATGCCCGGGTGCGAAATTAAACCCATATTGGTTGGCGCCGGGCAAATACTTGTAGCCGCCTATGGCCAGCCATGGCGTGAATCCGCCGACCAGCACAAGCTGATTGCGCCAGAAGTTTGTGTCGTTGCGTCCGATTGCCGGCAAATACCTGAAGAACATTTCGGTCGCGCGAACCATGTTGCCCGTGTTCGCAAAAAGGAGCATGTAGTTGGACGCGCAATATTGATTGAAGCAGACCGATGGGGGTGGTATTCCTGCCCCGATATTGGCGCCGGGTATTTCGTTCGAGTTGATTTTGAAATCGCCAAAGTTGAAATCAGGCGGTCGTGGTGCGGTAACCGAAATCGGTGGTAGGACATTTGATTGCGCCGCGCTCGTTGTATGTTTCAGCAAGGTTCCGAGCGGTAGCGCGGTCGAAGCAATCAGGAAGCGGCACCTGTTCTGGTGTTGCCGTTTGTTGTCGCCATTCATGACATTTTCAGATGCCAGCGTGTCGTGCTTGAGCATTTCACACCCCGTTTGGTTGTCTTTCGGTAATTGATTCGTATTGCGAAAGACACAGCGTTTGCCTTTTTGGATTGTTCTGCAAGAATTTTGTATGGTTCTTATCCGCGCGCCAGCCTCGAGCGGAACCCCCTTGTGAGCCGAGCGTGAGGCGCGGCAACGTCCAATCGAAGCAGTTCCGCGAGACATGTCCTCCTCGTTCGGCGGTTCGAACAACGTTTCCAAACGTCAAAGTTCATTGCGCAGAACATGGTTCTGCGTGTGGCGAGTCGCATAATCTTGAAGCGTTGGCAGTCCGGCCAGCGTCGCGCCACAGTCCTTTCGTTTTGTAAGATTTCTTGCGAATTGTCATATCATGTCGTCCTTCCGGCGCGCCACGCGCAGCCGACCATGATCGACCCCATTTGAAAGGACTCTGGATGGAAGCACTCGTGCATGGGCTGATCGACGCCGTCAACGGCGTGCTGTGGAACTACGTGCTGATCGCGCTGCTGCTCGGCGCCGGCGCGTGGTTCACGTTGCGGTTCCGGATGATCCAGCTGAAGGCGCTGTTCCTCAGCATGAAACTGGTCGGCAGCAAGGGCGAGCCGGGCAGCATCTCGTCGTTCCAGGCGTTCGCGACCGGGCTCGCGAGCCGCGTGGGCACCGGCAACATCGCCGGTGTCGCGGTCGCGCTGACGGTCGGCGGGCCGGGCGCGATCTTCTGGATGTGGATGACGGCGCTTGTCGGGATGTCGTCGGCGTTCGTCGAGGCGACGCTCGCACAGATCTTCAAGGTGTCGCATCCGGACGGCAGCTATCGCGGCGGCCCCGCGTACTACATCCAGACGGGCCTGCGCTCGCGCGGCTTCGGCGTGCTGTTCTCGCTGTCGCTGATCCTCGCGTTCGGTTTCGTGTTCAACGCGGTGCAGGCCAATGCGATCGCCGACGCGTTCCATACGTCGTTCGGCTGGAGCCGCGAGACGGTCGGCCTCAGCCTCGTGCTGCTCACCGCGCCGCTCATCTTCGGCGGGATTCGCCGCATCGCGTCGGTCGCGCAGGTGATCGTGCCGGTGATGGCGATCGGCTACCTCGCGCTGGCGGTCTACGCGGTCGCGACCCACATCGCGATGGTGCCGGCCGTGATCGCGCTGATCGTGAAGAGCGCGTTCGGGCTCGAGCAGGCGGCGGGCGGCCTGACCGGCTATGCGGTCAGCCAGGCGGTCGCGATGGGCGTGAAGCGCGGGCTGTTCTCGAACGAGGCCGGCATGGGCAGCGCGCCGAACGCGGCCGCGACCGCGAGCGTGCGGCATCCGGTCGTGCAGGGGCTGATCCAGATGCTCGGCGTGTTCGTCGACACGATCGTGATCTGCAGCGCGACCGCGTTCGTGATCCTGCTGTCGGGCCAGTACGAACTCGGCACCGGCATGGAAGGCGCGGCGCTCACGCAGCGCGCGATCGCGAGCCACGTCGGCGGCTGGGGCGGCATCTACATGGCCGTCGCGATCTTCTTCTTCGCGTACTCGTCGGTGATCGGCAATTACGCATACGCGGAAGGCAACGTCGATTTCATCACGAAGCGGCGCGGCGTGCTGCCGCTGTTCCGCATCGCGGTGCTCGGGATGGTGATGTTCGGCAGCGTCGGGCAACTGCCGCTCGTGTGGGCGATGGCCGATACGAGCATGGGGCTGATGGCGATCATCAACCTGGTTGCGATCCTCGCGCTCGGCAAGTATGCGCATGCCGCGTGGCGCGACTATCGCCGCCAGCGCGCGCAGGGCATTGCCGATCCGGTGTTCACGCGCAACACGATTCCCGAGCTCGCGCGCGTGCTGCCGGCCGACGTGTGGGGCGAGCACGGCCCGCTGCCGCAGCGTCCGGTGTCGGCCGATGCGGTGGCCGAAGCGCGCGTGGCGGTGCGCGAGTCGTGAACGGCGACCGGCTTCGTGCGTTCGTCGCGCTGATGCCCGACACGGCATCGCGCGACGCGCTGCATGCGCTGCCGGTCACCCGCGGCGCGCGGCGCACGTTGCCCGCGCAACTGCACGTGACGCTCGCGTTCATCGGCGCGATCGAACGCGCGCGTTGCGACGCGCTGGCCGCGCGCCTGCCGGCGCTCGCGGCCGCGCATGCGCTGCCGTTGCAGCCGGTCGAGCGGATCGCGTGGTGGCCGAGCCTGCCGCGAGCGAGGCTGATCGTCGCGGAACTCGCGCCCGATCCTGCCTGTACGGCGCTGAATGCCGACTTATCCGCGCTGTTGCGCGAACTGGGCGTGCCGGCCGACCGCCGGCCGTTCAGGCCGCACGTCACGCTCGCGCGGTTGCCGCGCGACGCGGACGGGCAGCCCGCGCACGGCGGCGCGACCGGGCGGCCGTGCGCGCTGCGTTTCGCCGCGCTGACGCTATTCGAAAGCCGGCTGTCGCACGACGGCGTGTCGCATGTGCCGATCGTGTCGGTGCCGGTCGTGCCGGCGTAGCGGGAAGGCGGGAAGGCAGGAAGAACGAGGAAGAGAAGGCCGGCGCGGCATGCACCGGCCTTCTGTTGAGCGGTTACGCGGCGACCTTGTCGCTGTCGTTCACGCGTTCGACGTTGATCGTGCCGACGTGGAACGCGGCCAGCGACTCGCGGTGCGCGATGCTGACGATCGCGGCCTTCGGCAGCCGTTCGGCGAACAGGTGATAGAGCCGCGCTTCGTTGTCGGCGTCGAGCGCGCTCGTCGCTTCGTCGAGGAACAGGAAGTCCGGCTTGTGCAGCAGCACGCGCGCGCCGGCGAGACGTTGCTGTTCGCCCGGCGACAGCACGCGCGTCCAGTGGCCGGTCTCGCCGAGGCGCTCGACGTAGTCTTCGAGGCGGCACGCGCGCAGCGCGTCGCGGCACGCGTCGTCGGCGAACGTGTCGGGCGCGGCCGGATACGTGAGCGCTGCTTTCAGCGTGCCGATCGGCAGGTAACTTGTCTGCGGCACGAACATCATCCGCGCGCCGACCGGCGCGTCGATCGCGCCGTCGCCGAACGGCCAGAGGCCCGCGAGCGCGCGCATGAACGTGCTCTTGCCGGAACCCGACTTGCCGATCACGAGCCAGCGCGAGCCGGGTTCGATCGTCACGTTGCCGATGTTCGCGAGCGCGTTGCCGTTCGGCAGCGCGAGCTTCAGCGACGACGTCGACAGCTTCGCGGCATCGACGTAGTGCAGGTTGATGCCGCCGTGCTCGGTCGCGGGCGACAGGCTTTCCTTCAGGTGCGACGTGCCCATCACGCGCTTGAATTCACGCAGACGGTTGACGGTGGCGCGCCATTCGACGAGGGTCGAGTAACTGTTGATGAACCACGAGAACGAATCGCTGACGGTGCCGAACGCGGACGAGATCTGCATCAGCACGCCGAACGAGAACGCGCCGGCGAAATAGCGCGGCGCCGCGACGACGAGCGGGAAGATGATCGCGATCTGCCCGTAGAAGCTCAGCACGAACGTGAGGCGCTTCGTGTACTTCATCACGCGCCACCAGTTGTCGCGAATGCGCGTGAACAGGCTCTGCGCGTTGGCGGTCTCGGTTTTCTCGCCGTCGTAGAACGCGATCTGCTCGGCGTTCTCGCGCACGCGGATCAGCCCGAAGCGGAAGTCGGCCTCGACGCGCTGCTGCTGGTAGTTGATCGACACGAGCGGGTGACCGACCTTCTGGATGATCAGCGAGCCGACCACCGCGTACAGCGCGGCCGCCCACACCATGTAGCCGGGGATCGTGATCGGCGTCGCGCCGAGCGAGAGCGTCAGCGCGCCGGCGAGCGACCACAGGATCGTGATGAACGACACGAGCGTGACGACCGTCGACAGCAGGTCGAGCGACAGCGCGAGCGTCGTCGTCGCGAACGACTGGAGGTCGTCGGTGATCCGCTGGTCGGGGTTGTCGGCGAGGCGGTCGCGTTCGATCCGGTAGAACGCGCGATCGCCGAGCCACTGGCCGAGAAACCGGTCGGTCAGCCACTGGCGCCAGCGGAACCCGAGCATCTGGCGCAGGTAGCGGCCGTACACCGCAAGGATGATGAAGCCGAACGCGAGCGCGGAGAACTGCATCAGCAGGTTCGGGAAGTCGTGGACGTCCTTCGACTGCAGCGCGTTGTAGAACTGCGCGTTCCACTTGTTCAGCTTGACGTTGATCCAGACCACGCAGAGGTTGATCGCGATGATCGTGACCAGCAGCCCCCACGCGACTTTCCATTCGGACGACACCCAGTAGGGCTTGATGAGGCTCCACGCGGATACCGGGCGCTCGTCCTGCGGCGCGTCGGAGGCGGAGCGGACGGGATCGATCGATTGGGTCATGTGCTTCCTGATGAGTAGCCGGCGCGCGGGCCGGGCGGAGCCGGACGCGCGCCGCGATACGGCATGCCGGGACGAGGTGCCGACTGACGGCGGGCGTCCGGATGGTGGCCCGCGCGTCTTAAACGGCACTTAAGGCCGGCGGTGACGCGGCAACCGGCCGCTCGCGCGGCCGGCCTGCGGGCATTGTGCCAGAGCGGCGCGGCGCGACGGCGAATTTGCCGCAAGGGGACAGTTTGCGGCGCTTTCCGCTTTTATGGTCTAATGGCCGACGACGAAACAGGGGTGCTTCGAGCGCGGCCGACGGACAGTTCCGGGCAACGCGGCGAGGCTGAGAAAGACCCTTCGCACCCGATCCGGGTAATACCGGCGAGGGAAGTTTCTGATCCCGCCGGGCCGCGCTGGCCGCCATCCCACATGGTCAGCGCCCGAGTCCCGCCCGGCCGGCCTTTGCTGCCGGTTTCGTCCTTTTGGGTACGCGCGTCGCGCGTTACGGAAGGAATGATGACCGCTCAATCTTCAGTCTTTTGCGCTGTTCCCGATCCGCTGTCGCGTGCGTCTGCACGGGACCGTGTGCGCGCGTCGACGTCCGTCGCATGCGCCCGCCTGGTTCGCGGGGAGGGGGCGCGATGAACCTCCATGCTTCCCGGCCGGATTTCGCGGTACTCGGCGGCGGCCTCGTCGGCCGCCTGATCGCGTGGCGGCTCGCGGGCGACGGGCATCGCGTCGCACTGTACGAACGCGGCGGCCCGGACGGCGAGCAGTCGGCCGCGTGGGTCGCGGCCGCGATGCTCGCGCCGCTCGCCGAGGCGGCGAGTGCCGAGCTGCTGATCACCGAGCTCGGCGCCGCATCGCTCGCGCGCTGGCCGCAATGGCTCGCGGAACTGCCCGAACCGGTGTTCTTCCAGCAGCACGGCACGCTCGTCGTCTGGCATCACGCGGATCGTGCCGAGGCGCCGTTGTTCGAGCGGCGCGTGCGCGCGAACGCGCCGGCCGAGCTGTTCGACGGCGGCTTCGTCGCGCTGGCCGGTGGCCAGGTCGACGCGGCCGAGCCCGCGCTCGCGGGACGCTTCGCGCGCGGCCTGATGCTGCCGCGCGAAGGGCAGCTCGACAACCGGCAGGCCCTGCGCGCGCTCGCGGCGGGCCTCGCGCAACGCGGCGTCGAGCTGCACTGGCACGCGACGATCGACGACGCGAACCGGCCCGACGCGCATTTCACGATCGATTGCCGTGGGCTCGGCGCGAAATCCGCGCTGCCCGCGCTGCGCGGCATCCGCGGCGAGGTCGCGCGCGTGCATGCGCCCGGCATCGGGCTCACGCGGCCCGTGCGGCTGCTGCATCCGCGCTATCCGCTGTACATCGCGCCGAAACAGGACGACCTGTACGTGATCGGCGCAACCGAGGTGGAGGGCGAGGACATGTCGCCCGTCAGCGTGCGCTCGGCGCTCGAACTGCTGAGCGCGGCGTTCTCCGTGCACCCGGCATTCGGCGAGGCGCGCATCCTCGAACTCAACGCACAGTGCCGCCCGACGCTGCCCGACCATCGCCCGGCGGTGATCTGGGACGGCGCGACGACGCTCGCCGTCAACGGCCTGTACCGGCACGGCTTCATGATCGCGCCGGAAGTCGCGCATGCGGCGGTCGCGTTCGCGCACGCCGCGCTCGGCGGCACGTTCGCCGATGCCGACGCGTTCGCCGCGTGGCGCGATGCCGCGCGCTGGCCGACGCTCCTTCATCACCGCGACGACGCGCGCCAGCCGGCCTGATGCGCGCCGCCGACCGAATTCGATCAAGCCTCATGGATATCCAGATCAACCAACAGACGCTGACGCTGCCCGACGGCGCGACAGTGGCCGACGCGCTCGCCGCGTACGGCGCGCGTCCGCCGTACGCGGTCGCGCTGAACGGCAATTTCGTCGCGCGCACGCAGCATGCGGCGCGCGCGCTCGCGACGGGCGACAAGCTCGACGTGGTGCACCCCGTCGCGGGCGGCTGAGCGCCGCCGGTTCGCCCCCGCTCTTCCAGGAAAACGACATGACGTCCCTCACTTCCGCCGACGCGCTGACGCTGTATGGCGAAACCTTCGCAAGCCGCGTGCTGCTCGGCACGTCGCGCTATCCGTCGCTGCAGTCGCTGTCCGACTCGATCGCCGCGTCGCGCCCCGGGATGGTGACGGTCGCGCTGCGCCGCCAGATGACCGGCGGCACGGCCGAGGCCGGCTTTTTCGACCTGCTCAAGCGTCACGCGGTGCCGCTGCTGCCGAACACGGCCGGCTGCCAGACCGTCGCCGAGGCGGTGACGACCGCGCACATGGCGCGCGAGGTGTTCGACACCGACTGGATCAAGCTCGAGCTGATCGGCGACGACTACACGCTGCAGCCCGACCCGGTCGGGCTGATCGAGGCGGCCGCGCAACTGGTCAAGGACGGCTTCAAGGTGCTGCCTTACTGCACCGAGGATCTCGTGATCGGCCGGCGCCTGCTCGACGTCGGTTGCGAGGCGCTGATGCCGTGGGGCGCGCCGATCGGCACCGGCAAGGGCGTCGTGAACCCGTACGGGCTGCGCGTGTTGCGCGAGCGGCTGCCGGACGTGCCGCTGATCGTCGACGCGGGGCTCGGGGTGCCGTCGCACGCGTGCCAGGTGATGGAGTGGGGTTTCGACGGCGTGCTGCTGAACACGGCCGTGTCGCAGGCCACGCACCCGGAGATCATGGCGCGCGCGTTCGCGCAGGGCGTCGAGGCCGGCCGTGCGGCCTACCTCGCCGGGCCGATGGATGCGCGCGAGACCGCGCATGCGAGCACGCCGGTCGTCGGGATGCCGTTCTGGCACCAGGACGGAGGCGGCGCATGAGCGTGCGCTTCGCCGATGCCTTCTGGCCGCCGGCCGACGAGCTGGCCGAAGCGGCCGAGCGGATTCGCGCGCGCCTCGGCGACTGGCCGGCCGGCACGACGCCGTGGCGGCTCTGCGTCGCGGCGCCCGACGTGCCGGCCGACGGCGACGTGCTGATCGTGTCGGCCGGCGACCGTGCCGCGCAGGCGCGCGCGTCGGCTGCATCGCGCCCCGCATCGCCGGACGCGGTCGCGATCGAATTCGACGAGCGCGGCGCCGTGCTGCATGCCGTGGGCGTGCGCCACGCGCTGGAAGCCGCGCATCCGCTCGCCGACGACTGGATCGCGGCGCTCGCCGCGTTCCTCGACTGCGGTTTCGCGCCGATCGACGCGCTGGTGCTCGCGCTGGCGTGGCGCGACGGCGACGAAACGCGCGATGCCGATGCGTGGCCGGTCGACGCGGCACGGTTCCCGCGTGTCGCCGGCCTGGCCGCCGCACCGGAGCCGGCATTCCCGCCGTGCCCCGCGCAACTGGGCCTGTATCCGGTCGTCCCGGATGCCGAATGGGTCGAGCGCGTGTTGGATTGCGGCGCGCGGACCGTGCAGCTGCGCGTGAAAGGCGCGGAGCCGGACGCATTGCGCCGTGAAATCGCGCGCGCGGTCGCGGCAGGGCGCCGCTATCCCGATGCGCGTGTGTTCATCAACGATCACTGGCGGATCGCAGTAGAAGAGGGTGCGTACGGCGTACATCTGGGCCAGGAGGATCTGGAAACGGCCGATCTGGCCGCGCTCGCGCGCGCCGGCCTGCGGCTCGGGCTGTCGAGCCACGGTTATTACGAGATGTTGCGGGCCTTGCACGAGCGCCCGAGCTATCTGGCGCTCGGTCCCGTCTACGCGACCGCGACCAAGGCAGTCGCGGCGCCGCCGCAGGGCCTGGCGAGGATTGCCCGCTATGCGCGCTTCGCGGGGGCGCGGGCGCCGCTCGTCGCGATCGGCGGCGTGGGGCTCGACGCGTTGCCGGACGTGCTGGCGACGGGCGTCGGCAGCGTCGCGGTGGTCAGCGCGATCACGGGCGCCAACGATTATCGGGCGGCGATTGTTGCGTTGCAGCAATGCTTTGCCCGACAATTTGACAATCATTGACCGCAGGGCCCGGAACGGCGTCACGACATCATTCCAATGCAGGCCCTATAATTCGGCGTTCTGCGTAAAAGGACTGTCAGCTCCGTGAGCCCCACTCCTACCGAGACCCTGCTGGAACTTCGCGACGTCGACTTTGGCTACGGCGACCGCCTCGTCCTGTCGAACCTGAACATGCGCTTCGGGCGCGGCCAGGTCGTCGCCGTCATGGGCGGGTCGGGTTGCGGCAAGACGACCGTGCTGCGCCTGATCGGCGGGCTGGTGCGCGCACGCCGCGGCCAGGTGCTGTTCGACGGCGCCGACGTCGGCGCGCAGACGCGCGACGGCCTGTACGCGCTGCGCCGCAAGATGGGCATGCTGTTCCAGTTCGGCGCGCTGTTCACCGACATGTCCGTGTTCGAGAACGTCGCGTTCGCGCTGCGCGAACACACCGACCTGCCCGACGACCTGATCCGCGATCTGGTGCTGATGAAGCTCAACGCGGTCGGCCTGCGCGGCGCGCGCGACCTGATGCCGTCCGAGGTGTCGGGCGGGATGGCGCGCCGCATCGCGCTCGCGCGCGCGATCGCGCTCGACCCGCAGCTCATCATGTACGACGAACCGTTCGCGGGCCTCGATCCGATCTCGCTCGGCATCACCGCGAACCTGATCCGCACGCTGAACGAGGCGCTCGGCGCGACGTCGATCCTCGTCACGCACGACGTGCCGGAATCGTTCGCGATCGCCGACTACGTGTATTTTCTGGCCAACGGCGGCGTGCTCGCGCAGGGTACGCCCGACGAGCTGCGCGCATCGACCGACCCGAGCGTGCGCCAGTTCATCGACGGCGCGCCGGACGGCCCGTTCAAATTTCATTACACGAGCCCGCCGCTAGCAGCGGATTTCGGGCTCGGCGGAGGGCGCGCATGATCAGCGCGATCGGACGTTACGTCATCGGCGGCCTCGAGCGCGCGGGCTACGGCACGCGGCTGTTCGTGCGCCTCGTGCTGGAATTCTTCCCGCTGTTGCGCCGGCCGCGGCTGGTCACGAAGCAGATCCACTTCCTCGGCAACTATTCGTTCGTGATCATCGCCGTGTCGGGCCTGTTCGTCGGCTTCGTGCTCGGCCTGCAGGGCTACTACACGCTGAATCGCTACGGGTCCGAGCAGGCGCTCGGCCTGCTGGTCGCGCTGTCGCTCGTGCGCGAGCTCGGCCCGGTCGTGACCGCGCTGCTGTTCGCGGGCCGCGCCGGCACGTCGCTGACGGCCGAGATCGGCCTGATGAAGGCCGGCGAGCAGCTCACCGCGCTCGAGATGATGGCCGTCGACCCGGTCAAGACGGTGATCGCGCCGCGCCTGTGGGCCGGCATCATCGCGATGCCGCTGCTCGCCGCGATCTTCAACGCGGTCGGCGTGCTCGGCGGCTATTTCGTCGGGGTCGTGCTGATCGGCGTCGATCCGGGCGCGTTCTGGTCGCAGATGCAGGGCGGGGTCCAGGTATGGGCCGACGTCGGCAACGGCGTGATCAAGAGCATCGTGTTCGGGTTCGCCGTGACCTTCATTGCGCTGTTTCAAGGGTATGAAGCGAAGCCCACGCCCGAGGGCGTGTCGCGCGCGACGACCAAGACGGTCGTGTTCGCGTCGCTCGCCGTACTCGGCCTCGATTTCCTGCTGACCGCGCTGATGTTCAGCTAAGCCTCAGCCAAGCCAAATTTTGGGATGACGATGAAAAAGACTGCTCTCGACTTCTGGGTCGGCCTGTTCGTGGTGGTGGGCTTCCTTGCGGTGCTGTTCCTGGCGCTCAAGGTCGGCAACATGAGCTCGCTTTCGTTTCAGCCGACCTACTCGGTGCGGATGAAATTCGACAACATCGGCGGGCTGAAGGCGCGCGCGGCCGTGAAGAGCGCGGGTGTCGTGGTCGGTCGCGTGAAGGCGATCGGCTTCGATCCCAACACCTACCAGGCGCTGGTGACGATCGATATCGACGGCCAGTATCCGTTCCCGAAGGATTCGTCCGCGAAGATCCTGACGTCGGGCCTGCTCGGCGAGCAGTACATCGGCCTCGATCCGGGCGGCGACACCGAAATGCTGAAGGCGGGCGATACGATCACGATGACGCAGTCGGCGATCGTGCTCGAGAACCTGATCGGCCAGTTCCTGTACAGCAAGGCAGCCGACGCGGGTGGCGCGAAGCCGGCATCCGGCGCCTCGGCTGCACCGGCGGCGCCCGCACCGGTCGCGGTGCCGGCCTCCGCGGTGTCCGGTTCGGCCGCCCAATAACCACACGAGAGAAAGACAAGAGGGTAATGACCATGCAGACGATCCGCATCAGGCACGCCGCGCTCGCGGTGGCGGCAGTCGCCGCATTGAGCGGTTGCGCGACCGTGCAGACGCCGACCAAGGGCGATCCGCTCGAAGGCTTCAACCGGTCGATGTACAAGTTCAACGACACGGTCGACACGTACGCGCTGAAACCGGTCGCGAAGGGCTACCAGTACGTGGTGCCGCAGCCGGTGCGCGACAGCGTGACGAACTTCTTCTCGAACATCGGCGACGTCTACATCGCGGCGAACAACATCGTGCAGCTGCGGATCGCGGACGGCGTCGGCGACATCATGCGCGTCGTGATCAACACGGTGTTCGGCGTCGGCGGCCTGTTCGACGTCGCGACGATCGCGAAACTGCCGAAGCACACGGCCGACTTCGGGATCACGATGGGTCGCTACGGCATGCCGTCGGGTCCGTATCTCGTGCTGCCGCTGCTCGGCCCGAGCACGCTGCGCGACACGGCCGGCCTCGGCGTCGACTACGTCGGCAACCCGCTCACCTACGTGAAGCCGGACGGCCTGAGCTGGGGCCTGTTCGGCGTGAACCTCGTCAATACGCGTGCGAACCTGCTCGGCGCGGGCGACGTGCTGGATGCCGCGGCGCTCGACAAGTATTCGTTCGTGCGCAACGCGTACCTGCAACGCCGCCAGATGCTGATCGACAACGCGCGCGGCGAGGCCTCGACGACGTCGAGCAACGATGCGCTGCCGAAGTACGACCTGCCGGACGACGGCGCGGCACCGGCGGCAGCCGGTGCGGCCGGGACGGCGGGCGCCGCGGCAGTCGGTGGCGCGACGGCGCCGGCCGGCGCATCGGGCGCGGCCGTTGCCGCACCGGCGTCGGGTGCCGCCCAGGCGCCGAACCCGGCCAGCGCGACGACCGTGCCGCCGATGCAGGTGGCGCCGCCGTCGCCGGGCGGATTCCGCTTCCCGAGCATCCGGCTGCACTGACGCGCTTACATTCGTTACAGCCGGAAACGATTCAGTCGGTAGCGCACGCGAACCTTCGCGTAATCTACCGGCTCCAACCTTCGCATCGACTCTTCATGCAGGTCTCCATGATGAAAAAACTGTTCCTGATTCCCGTTTTCGCGGCGCTGTTCTCGTTCGGCAGCGCAGCTCACGCGCAAGTCGACCAGTCGAACCCGCAGGCGCTGATCAAGACGGCGACGCAGCAGGTGCTCGACGAGGTCAAGCAGCAGACAATCAAGCAGGGCGACACCAACCGCATCATTACGATCGTCAACAAGGACATCCTGCCGTACACCGATTTCCGCCGCACCACGCAGCTCGCGATGGGCCGCAACTGGCGCACGGCGTCGGCCGAGCAGCAGCAACAGGTTCAGGAGCAGTTCAAGCTGCTGCTGATCCGCACGTATTCGGGCGCGCTTGCGCAGCTGAAGCCGGACCAGCAGATCCAGTACCCGCCGTTCCGTGCCGATCCGGCCGACACCGACGTCGTCGTGAAGACGGTCGCGATGAACAACGGCCAGCCGGTCCAGATCGATTACCGCCTGTACAAGACGGCCAACGGCTGGAAGGTGTATGACCTGAACGTGCTGGGCGCATGGCTGATCCAGACGTACCAGCAGCAGTTCAACGAGAAGATCCAGCAAAGCGGCGTGGACGGCCTGATCAAGTTCCTGACGCAGCGCAACCAGGAACTTGCCGCCGGCAAGCAGGCGTCGTGAGCGGCTTCGCGGCCGGCTCCTCGCTGACCGTCGCGAGCGCGAAGTCCGCGCTCGCGGACGGTCTCGCGCGCATCGACGCGGGCGAAACCGCCGTCGACTGCGCGGCGCTGACGCAGTTCGACTCGTCCGCGCTCGCCGTGCTGCTCGCATGGCAACGTGCCGCCAAAGCGCGCGGTGCGACCCTCGACATCCTCAATCTCCCCTCGAAGCTCGCCAGCCTCGCGCGCGCCTACGGCGTCGACGCGCTCATCGACGGCACCGGGCGACATTGACCCTGTCCGACCGAAGCCTGCCGCGCCAGCCGGCGCGCGCACGCTTCAGGCCGCGCGCCTTAGGCGCCGGCTCCACCAGCCGGTTTGCCCTATAATCAAGCGTTTTGCGGGGCAGCCAATCGGCGTCCGGCCCCCATTTTCTTTCGCAGCACGCACAGAATAGGCGTCGCGGCCCCTGCGCCGCGCACAGTCATGTCAGCCATAGAAATCCGTCACGTCAGGAAGCGCTACAAATCGCTTCAGGCGCTCAAGGGCGTCAGCCTGTCGGTCGAGGAGGGCGAGTTTTTCGGTCTGCTCGGCCCGAACGGCGCAGGCAAGACCACGCTCATCAGTATCCTCGCCGGGCTCGCCCGGGCCGATGAAGGCAGTATCTCGGTGCGCGGCCACGACGTCGTCAAGGACTTCCGCGGTGCGCGCCGCGCGCTCGGCGTCGTGCCGCAGGAACTCGTGTTCGACCCGTTCTTCACCGTCCGCGAGACGCTGCGGATCCAGTCCGGCTATTTCGGGCTGCGCCGCAACGACGACTGGATCGACGAAGTGATGGCCAATCTCGACCTCACCGAGAAGGCCGACGCGAACATGCGCGCGCTGTCGGGTGGCATGAAGCGCCGCGTGCTGGTCGCACAGGCGCTCGTGCACCGGCCGCCCGTGATCGTGCTCGACGAGCCGACGGCCGGCGTCGACGTCGAACTGCGCCAGACGCTGTGGAAATTCATCTCGCGGCTGAACCGCGAAGGCCACACGATCGTCCTGACCACGCATTACCTCGAGGAAGCCGAGTCGCTGTGCGACCGCATCGCGATGCTGCGCCGCGGGGAGGTCGTCGCGCTCGACCGCACCGACGCGCTGCTGCGGCGCTTCGCGGGGTTGCAGCTGTACCTGCGACTGGCAACGGGCGCGCTGCCCGCCGAGCTGCGCGGGCTGGAGACCGATCCGGCCGCACGCGCGCCGGGCGAGCATCTGCTGCGTCTCGCGAGCTACGACGATGTCGAACGGATTCTCGCGCAGTGTCGCGCGGCGGGCTGCACGTTCGACGAGATCGAGGTCCGCAAGGCGGACCTCGAGGATGTGTTCGTCCAGGTGATGAACGGAGCAGAAGTCGTCGAGGGATTGGCATGAGCGGTTTTCAAACGCTGTTCTACAAGGAACTCTTGCGTTTCTGGAAGGTGTCGTTCCAGACGGTGTGCGCACCGATCGTGACGGCGCTGCTGTACCTGACGATCTTCGGCCACGCGCTGTCGGGCCGAGTCGAGGTGTATCCGGGCGTCGAGTACGTGAGCTTCCTGGTCCCCGGCCTCGTGATGATGAGCGTGCTGCAGAACGCATTCGCGAACAGCTCGTCGTCGCTGATCCAGTCGAAGATCACCGGCAACCTCGTGTTCGTGCTGCTGCCGCCGCTGTCCTACAAGGATATCTTCGGCGCGTACGTGCTCGCGTCCGTCGTGCGCGGGCTCTCGGTCGGCGCGGGCGTGTTCGTCGTGACGATCTGGTTTATCCCGATGCATTTCGCGGCGCCGCTGTTCATCATCGCGTTCGCGCTGCTCGGCTCGGCGATCCTCGGCACGCTCGGGCTGATCGCCGGGATCTGGGCCGAGAAGTTCGACCAGCTCGCCGCGTTCCAGAACTTCCTGATCATGCCGCTGACGTTCCTGTCCGGCGTGTTCTATTCGACGCACTCGCTGCCGCCCGTGTGGCGCGAGATCTCGCGTCTCAACCCGTTTTTCTACATGATCGACGGCTTCCGTTTCGGGTTCTTCGGCGCGTCCGACATCAACCCGCTCGCAAGCCTCGCGATCGTCACCGGTTTCTTCGTGCTGCTCGCGATGTTCGCGATGCGGCTGCTCGCGACCGGCTACAAACTGCGTCATTGATATCGACGGCGGCGGCCGCCACGGGCGGCGCGCGCCGACAGGAGCCCCTCATGTTGCCGACTCCCGAACAGGTCAAGCAATACATCGCCGGCGGTCTCGCCTGCACTCATCTGGAAGTCGAAGGCGACGGCCAGCATTTCTTCGCGACGATCGTGTCGGCGGCCTTCGAAGGCAAGCGGCCGATCCAGCGGCACCAGCTCGTCTATGCGGCGCTCGGCGATCGCATGAAGCAGGAAATTCACGCGCTCAGCATGAAGACGCTGACGCCCGCCGAATGGCAGAACGCATAAACCGGAACCACTGAGTGCAAGTCACCGTCAACGAGCGCGACGCCGTCCAGAGCGTCGCCACGGCACACCCGGCCGCCAACGGGGAATCGCAGGGACATGGGATGGACAAGCTGGTGATCGAAGGCGGTCGCCGGTTGTCGGGCGAGATCGTCGTGTCGGGCGCGAAGAACGCCGCACTGCCGATCCTGTGCGCGGGGCTGCTCAGCGCCGAGCCGGTCGAACTCGACAACGTGCCGAACCTGAAGGACGTGCGCACCACGCTGAAGGTGCTGAACCAGATGGGCGTGAAGAGCGAAACGGACGGCTGCCGCGTGCAGCTCGACGCATCGCGCGTCGACAACCTCGTCGCGCCGTACGAGCTCGTCAAGACGATGCGCGCGTCGATCCTCGTGCTCGGGCCGCTGCTCGCGCGCTTCGGCGAGGCCAAGGTGTCGCTGCCGGGCGGCTGCGCGATCGGCGCGCGGCCGGTCGACCAGCACATCAAGGGCCTGCAGGCGATGGGCGCCGAGATCAGCATCGAGCACGGCTTCATCGAGGCACGCGCGAAGCGCCTGAAGGGCGCGCGCATCGTGACCGACATGATCACGGTGACGGGGACGGAAAACCTGCTGATGGCCGCGACGCTGGCCGACGGCGAGACGGTGATCGAGAACGCGGCACGCGAGCCGGAAGTGAGCGATCTCGCACACTTGCTGGTCGCGATGGGCGCGAAAATCGACGGCATCGGCACCGACCGCCTCGTGATCCAGGGCGTCGAGCGGCTGCACGGCGCACGCCATTCGGTGATTCCCGACCGCATCGAGGCCGGCACGTTCCTGTGCGCGGTCGCGGCGGCGGGCGGCGACGTGATGCTGACGGGCGTGCGCACGCACATCCTCGACGCGGTGATCGACAAGCTGCGCGAGGCCGGCGTGTCGATCGAGGAAGGCGACAGCTGGTTGCGCGTGAAGATGGACCGCCGCCCGCAGGCGGTGACGATCCGCACGTCGGAATACCCGGCGTTCCCGACCGACATGCAGGCTCAGTTCATGGCCCTCAATTCGGTCGCGACGGGCACCGCGCAGGTCGTCGAGACCATCTTCGAGAACCGCTTCATGCACGTGCAGGAGCTGAACCGGCTCGGCGCGAACATCACGATCGACGGCAACACGGCGCTCGTGACGGGCGTCGACAAGCTGTCCGGCGCGAACGTGATGGCGACCGACCTGCGCGCGTCGGCGAGCCTCGTGATCGCCGGGCTGCGCGCCGAAGGCGAAACGCTCGTCGACCGCATCTATCACCTGGACCGCGGCTACGACCGCATGGAAACCAAACTGACCGCCGTCGGCGCGAACGTGCGCCGCCTCTCCGGGAGCCAAGCATGACCGCGCCGCTGACCCTCGCCCTGTCGAAGGGCCGGATTTTCGAGGAAACCCTGCCGCTGCTGGCGGCCGCCGGCGTGCAGGTGGCCGAGGATCCGGAAACGTCGCGCAAGCTGATCCTGCCGACGACCGACCCGAACCTGCGCGTGATCATCGTGCGCGCGAGCGACGTGCCGACCTATGTCGAATACGGCGCGGCCGACTTCGGCGTGGCCGGCAAGGACGTGCTGGTCGAGCACGGCGGCTCGGGCCTCTACCAGCCGATCGATCTGAACATTGCACGCTGCCGGATGTCGGTCGCCGTGCCGGCCGGTTTCGACTACGCGAACGCGGTGCGCCAGGGCGCGCGCCTGCGGGTCGCGACCAAGTACGTCGAAACGGCACGCGAACACTTCGCCGCGAAGGGCGTGCACGTCGACCTGATCAAGCTGTACGGCTCGATGGAGCTGGCGCCGCTCGTCGGGCTGGCCGACGCGATCGTCGACCTCGTCAGCTCGGGCGGCACGCTGAAGGCGAACAATCTGGTCGAGGTCGAGGAGATCATGGCGATCTCGTCGCGCCTCGTCGTGAACCAGGCTGCGCTGAAGTTGAAGCGCGCGGCGCTCAAGCCGATTCTCGACGCGTTCGAACGCGCGTCGCAGAATGGCAATTGAGCGCATCACCGTAACGGAACTTCCATGGCCATCACCATCCGCAAACTCGATTCGACCAGCGACGGCTTCGACGCCGCGCTGCGTGCGGTGCTCGCGTTCGAGGCGAGCGAGGACGAAGCGATCGAGCAGTCGGTCGCGCAGATTCTCGCCGACGTGAAGTCGCGCGGCGACGCCGCGGTGCTCGAGTACACGAACCGCTTCGACCGGCTGGACGCCAGCAGCGTCGCCGCGCTCGAACTGCCGCAGGACGCGCTGCAGACGGCGCTCGACGGCCTCGCGCCGAAGGCGCGCGCGGCGCTGGAAGCCGCCGCCGCACGCGTGCGGGCGTATCACGAGAAACAGAAGATCGAGTGCGGCACCCATAGCTGGCAGTACACGGAAAGCGACGGCACGGTGCTCGGCCAGAAGGTCACGCCGCTCGACCGCGTCGGCCTGTACGTGCCGGGCGGCAAGGCCGCCTATCCGTCGTCGGTGCTGATGAACGCGATTCCCGCGCGGGTCGCGGGCGTCGGCGAGATCGTGATGGTCGTGCCGACCCCGGACGGCGTGAAGAACGACCTCGTGCTCGCCGCGGCGCTGCTCGGCGGCGTCGATCGCGTGTTCACGATCGGTGGCGCGCAGGCGGTCGGCGCGCTCGCGTTCGGCACGGCCACGGTGCCGGCGGTCGACAAGATCTGCGGGCCGGGCAATGCGTACGTCGCGTCCGCCAAGCGCCGCGTGTTCGGCACGGTCGGCATCGACATGATCGCCGGACCATCGGAAATCCTCGTGCTGTGCGACGGCACGACCGATCCGAGCTGGGTCGCGATGGACCTGTTCTCGCAGGCCGAACACGACGAACTCGCGCAGTCGATCCTGCTGTGCCCGGACGCCGCGTTCCTCGAGCGCGTCGAGAAGGCGATCGACGAGCTGCTGCCGACGATGCCGCGCCAGGACGTGATCCGCGCGTCGCTCGAAGGCCGCGGCGCGCTGATCAAGGTGCGCGACATGGCCGAAGCGTGCCGGATCGCGAACGACATCGCGCCCGAGCACCTCGAGATTTCCGCGCTGGAGCCGCAGCAATGGGGCCAGCAGATCCGCCACGCCGGCGCGATCTTCCTCGGCCGCTACACGAGCGAAAGCCTCGGCGACTACTGCGCCGGCCCGAACCACGTGCTGCCGACCTCGCGCACCGCGCGCTTCTCGTCGCCGCTCGGCGTGTACGACTTCATCAAGCGCTCGAGCCTGATCGAAGTCAGCGCCGAAGGTGCGCAGACGCTGGGCGAGATTGCTTCCGAACTCGCATACGGCGAAGGGTTGCAGGCGCACGCGCGCAGCGCCGAACTCCGGATGAAGGGGTGACCCGCGCGCCGGAGCCGATGCCGACGCATCGACTCCGGACGACGAGGAGACCAAGCGCAGGGCGGCAGCCGCCGCCTTGCCGACCAATTTGACGCCGGCGCGACGCACGCCGGCTTGAGACCATGACGACGCCACAAGACATCATCCGCCGCGACGTGCTCGCAATGACGAGCTACCCGGTGCCCGACGCGAGCGGGTTCGTGAAGCTGGATGCGATGGAGAACCCGTATTCGCTGCCGGCGCCGCTCGCGGCGGCGCTCGGCGAGCGCCTCGCGCAGGTCGCGCTGAACCGCTACCCGGCGCCGCGCCCGGGCGCGCTGCTCGACAAGCTGCGCCGTGCGATGGGCGTGCCGGCCGCGTGCGACGTGCTGCTCGGCAACGGTTCGGACGAAATCATCAGCATGATGTCGGTGGCCTGCGCGAAGCCGGGCGCGAAGGTGCTCGCGCCGGTGCCGGGCTTCGTGATGTACGAACTGTCCGCGAAGTTCGCGCAGCTCGAATTCGTCGGCGTGCCGCTCAAGGCCGACCTGACGCTCGACGCCGACGCGATGATCGCGGCGATCGCCGAGCACCGGCCCGCGATCGTCTATCTCGCATACCCGAACAACCCGACCGGTACGCTGTACGACGAAGCCGACGTCGAGCGGATCATCGCGGCCGCGCGGCACAGCCTGATCGTGATCGACGAGGCGTACCAGCCGTTCGCGGAGCGCTCGTGGCTGCCGCGTGCCGCCGAGTTCGACAACGTCGTCGTGATGCGCACGGTCTCGAAGCTCGGCCTCGCGGGAATCCGCCTCGGCTATCTCGCCGGGCTGCCGACGTGGCTGACCGAGTTCGACAAGGTGCGCCCGCCGTACAACATCAACGTGCTGACCCAGGCGACCGCCGATTTCCTGCTCGACCACCTCGACGTGCTCGACGCGCAGGCGGCCGAACTGCGTGCGGAACGCACGCGCCTCGCGCAGGCCGTGGCCGCGCTGCCGGGCGCGACGGTGTTCCCGAGCGCCGGCAATTTCCTGCTGGTGCGCGTGCCGGACGCGGCGGCCGTGTTCGATGCGTTGCTCACCGAGCGGGTGCTGGTCAAAAACGTGAGTAAAATGCATCCGTTGCTGGCCGAATGCGTGCGGCTGACCGTCGGTTCTCCCGACGAAAACGCGCGCCTGCTGGCTGCCTTGAAACTCGCGCTGCCCGGTTGACCCCAGGGCGCGGCGGCGCGCGACGATCAATCCCCATTTACATCAGACTCAATCAAGGAATTGCCATGCGTGTGGCGGAAGTCGTTCGCAATACCAGCGAAACGCAGATCCGTGTGAAGCTCGATCTCGACGGTACGGGCCGGCAGAAGCTGGCCACCGGCGTGCCGTTTCTCGACCATATGCTCGATCAGATCGCGCGACATGGTCTGATCGATCTCGAGGTCGAAGCGCATGGCGATACGCATATCGACGACCACCATACGGTCGAGGACGTCGGCATCACGCTCGGTCAGGCCGTCGCGAAGGCGATCGGCGACAAGAAGGGCATCCGCCGCTACGGCCATTCGTACGTGCCGCTCGACGAGGCGCTGTCGCGCGTCGTGATCGACTTCTCGGGCCGGCCGGGTCTCGAATTCCACGTGCCGTTCACGCGCGCGCGGATCGGCACGTTCGACGTCGACCTGTCGATCGAATTCTTCCGCGGGTTCGTGAACCACGCGGGCGTCACGCTGCACATCGACAACCTGCGCGGGATCAACGCGCACCACCAGCTCGAAACGGTGTTCAAGGCCTTCGGCCGGGCGCTGCGTGCGGCGGTGGAGCTCGACGAGCGCGCGGCGGGGCAGATTCCGTCGACGAAGGGCAGCCTCTAACTTTCGAACGGACAGGACGCCACGGACAACCTCACGGCTTCGGCGCGGCGCGCCGGCTTGCGATGGATCTGCTCAAATCGTTCATTTCCCTGCTCGCGCTGATCAATCCGGTCGGCGCGGTGCCGTTCTTCCTGAGCCTGACGGCGCAGCAGACGGACGACGAGCGGCGCCGCACGATCCGGATCGCGTCGGTGTCGGTGTTCTGCGTGATGACGGTGACGACGCTGCTCGGGCAGCAGATCATCGACTTCTTCGGCATATCGGTCGGCTCGCTCGAAGTGGGCGGCGGGATCATCATGCTGCTGATGGCGATCAGCATGCTGAACGCTCAGGCCGGCAACACCCGCTCGACGCCGGAGGAGCGCCATGAAGCCGAGCAGAAGGACAACATCGCGGTCGTGCCGCTGGCGATTCCGCTGCTCACGGGCCCCGGCTCGATCAGCACGGTGATCATCTATGCGGCGAACTCGCATCACTGGTATGAGCGAGCCGGGCTCGTCGCGATCGGCGCGGCGCTGGCTCTGCTGTGTTTCTTCGCGATGCGGCTTGCCGAGCCGATCGCGAACTGGATCGGCCGCACCGGCATCAACATCGCCACGCGGCTGATGGGTTTGATGCTGTCGGCGCTGGCGGTGGAATTCATCGTCAATGGACTGAGGGCGCTACTGCCTGCACTGAGATGAAAACTTCGATTGCGATTGTGGATTATGGGATGGGCAACCTGCGCTCGGTCGCGCAGGCGCTCAAGAAGGCCGAACCGGCCGCCGACGTGGCGATCGTCGACACGCCGGCCGCGATTCGCGCGGCCGACCGTGTCGTGCTGCCCGGCCAGGGCGCGATGCCCGACTGCATGCGCTGCCTCGGCGAATCGGGGCTGCAGGAAGCGGTGATCGAGGCGTCGCGCACGAAGCCGCTGCTCGGCGTGTGCGTCGGCGAGCAGATGCTGTTCGACTGGAGCGCGGAAGGCGACACGAAGGGCCTGGGCCTGCTGCCCGGCAAGGTCGTGCGCTTCGAGCTCGACGGCCGGCTGCAGGACGACGGCTCGCGCTTCAAGGTGCCGCAGATGGGCTGGAACCGCGTGCGCCAGTCGCAGCCGCACCCGCTGTGGGACGGCGTGCCCGACGACGCGTATTTCTACTTCGTTCACAGCTATTACGTGAGCCCGGACAACCCGGCGCACACGGTCGGCGAAACGGCCTACGGCGCGCCGTTTACGTCAGCGGTCGCGCGGGACAATCTCTTCGCGACCCAATTCCACCCCGAGAAAAGCGCGGAAGTCGGGTTGCGTCTGTATCGCAACTTCGTACACTGGAAGCCGTGAACGTGGTGCGCGAGCCACAGTCGACAGGGCGCAAACGCCTGTCGTGCGGGGCTCGCACGCTTAAGCACCGAAAGAGTTGTACTAAACTAGCGAGACGGCGCGGCACCGGTTTGGCCGGTGCGCGCCGGATTCTTTTCATTTTCCACGACGACACCCGATTGCTATGTTGCTGATTCCGGCCATCGATCTCAAAGACGGTCAGTGTGTGCGCCTCAAACAGGGCGATATGGACCAGGCCACGATTTTCTCCGAGGACCCGGCGGCGATGGCCCGCAAGTGGGTCGATCTCGGCGCCCGGCGGCTGCATCTGGTCGACCTGAACGGCGCATTCGCCGGCAAGCCGAAGAATCTCGAGGCGATCGAAGCGATCCTCGACGAAGTCGGCGACGAAATCCCCGTTCAGCTCGGCGGCGGCATCCGCAGCCTCGAGACGATCGAGAAGTATCTCGACGCGGGCCTGTCCTACGTGATCATCGGCACCGCGGCCGTGAAGGATCCGGGCTTCCTGCAGGACGCGTGCACCGCGTTCGCGGGCAACATCATCGTCGGCCTGGACGCGAAGGACGGCAAGGTCGCGACCGACGGCTGGAGCAAGCTGACGGGCCATGAGGTGATCGATCTCGCGCAGAAGTTCGAGGACTACGGCGTCGAGTCGATCGTCTACACGGACATCGGCCGCGACGGGATGCTGCAGGGCATCAATATCGAGGCGACCGTGAAGCTCGCGCAGGCGGTCGGCATTCCGGTGATCGCCAGCGGCGGCCTGTCGAACCTCACGGACATCGAGAACCTGTGCGAAGTGGAAGAGCACGGCGTCGAAGGCGTGATCTGCGGCCGTGCGATCTACTCCGGCGATCTCGATTTCGCGGCCGCGCAAAAGCGCGCGGACGAACTGAACGGCGAACTCGACAACGCGTAACCGCGGTGTCCCGTTCGCCGGGGCTGCCCGCAGGCGGCCCCGACCGGAAGCCTCGCGCGAGGCTTCCGCAACCGGCCGTTCCACCGCGGCCTATGGCGTACATCATGGCTCTAGCTAAACGCATCATCCCCTGCCTGGACGTGACTGCCGGGCGTGTCGTCAAGGGCGTCAACTTCGTCGAGCTGCGCGATGCCGGCGACCCCGTCGAAATCGCCCGCCGCTACGACGACCAGGGCGCCGACGAACTGACGTTCCTCGACATCACCGCGACCTCCGACCAGCGCGACCTGATCCTGCCGATCATCGAAGCCGTTGCGTCGCAGGTGTTCATTCCGCTGACCGTCGGCGGCGGCGTGCGCGCCGTCGAGGACGTGCGGCGCCTGTTGAACGCCGGCGCGGACAAGGTCAGCATGAATTCGTCGGCGGTCGCGAACCCGCAGCTCGTGCGTGACGCGGCCGACAAGTACGGCTCGCAGTGCATCGTCGTCGCGATCGACGCGAAGCGCGTGTCGGCCGACGGCGAGGCGCCGCGCTGGGAAGTCTTCACGCACGGCGGCCGCAAGGGCACTGGCCTGGATGCGATCGAATGGGCGCGCAAGATGGCCGAACTCGGCGCGGGCGAGATCCTGCTCACGAGCATGGACCGCGACGGCACGAAGTCGGGCTTCGACCTCGCGCTCACGCGCGGCGTGTCGGACGCGGTGCCGGTGCCGGTGATCGCATCGGGCGGTGTCGGCTGCCTGCAGGATCTCGCGGACGGCATCAAGGACGGCCGCGCGGACGCGGTGCTGGCCGCCAGCATCTTCCACTACGGCGAGCACACGGTCGGCGAGGCGAAGCGCTTCATGGCCGAGCAGGGCATCGCGGTGAGGCTGTGATGAATACGCAAACGAAATCCTTGCCCGCGTGGCTCGACAAGGTCCGCTGGGACGACAACGGCCTCGTGCCGGTGATCGCGCAGGAAGCGTCGACGAACGACGTGCTGATGTTCGCGTGGATGAACCGCGAGGCACTGGCGAAGACGATCGAGACGCAGCGCGCGGTCTACTATTCGCGCTCGCGCAAGCGCCTGTGGTTCAAGGGCGAGGAGTCGGGCCACGTGCAGCACGTGCACGAGGTGCGGCTCGATTGCGACGAGGACGTCGTGCTGCTGAAGGTCGAGCAGGTGTCGGGCATCGCCTGCCACACCGGCCGGCATTCGTGCTTCTTCCAGAAATTCGAAGGTACGGTGGACGGCGGCGACTGGGTCGCGGTCGATCCGGTGCTGAAAGACCCCGAACACATCTACAAATGACGCAATCGACCGAAGACACGCTGCTGCGCCTCGCGGCCGTGATCGATAGCCGCAAGGGCGGCGACCCCGAACAATCGTACGTATCGCGCCTGTTCCACAAGGGCGACGACGCGGTGCTGAAGAAGATCGGCGAAGAGGCGACCGAAGTCGTGCTGGCCGCGAAGGACGTACGCCAGGGCGGCGCGCCGACGGCGCTGGTCGGCGAGGTGGCCGATTTGTGGTTCCACTGCCTCGTGATGCTGTCGCATTTCGACCTGAGCCCGGCCGACGTGATCGCCGAACTCGAGCGCCGCGAAGGGTTGTCGGGCATAGAGGAAAAGGCGCTGCGCAAGCGCCGCGAGCGCGAGGAAAACGGCGGTTGACGGCTCGCGGCCTGCCGCGCCGGCGACAGTGCGGTAAGCTGTAAGAATTGTCATCCAACGGGGGTAGCATCATGACCGATACGCCGAGCCAGCTTCCGACGCCGTCGGTGCCGGGTGCAGCGGACGCCGAGCGGCTGAACGGTTTGCGCACGTTGACGCACGTGCTGTACGGCCTCTACGCGATTCATTGGCTGACGGGCGGCGTCACCGGCCTCATCGCGATCATCATCAACTACGTGAAGCGCGGCGACGTGGCCGGCACGCCGTACGCCGACCATTTCGAGTGGCAGATCCGCACGTTCTGGCGCGCGCTGATCGCTTACGTGATCGGCTTCGCGCTGATGTTCGTGGGCGTGGGATTCGTCATCATGTTTGTCACGTGGATTTGGACGCTGTACCGTATCATCAAAGGTTGGCTGTACCTGAACGACAACAAGACGCTCGATCCGCAGGCCTGGTTCTGACCGGCGCGCGGGCGTTTCGCAGGAGCAACATGAGTCACGATCCGAATTGCCTGTTCTGCAAGATCGCGGCGGGCGAGATCCCGAGCACGAAGGTGCACGAGGACGACGAATTCGTCGCGTTCCGCGACATCCGCCCCGCGGCCGAGACGCATGTGCTCGTGATTCCGCGCCGGCACGTGCCGACGCTGTCGGCGGCGAGCGAGGCCGACGCGCCGATGCTCGGCCGGCTGATGCTGCTGGTCGCGCGTCTGGCCGACCAGCTCGGCGTCGCGTACACGGGCGGCGAAACCGGTTTTCGCACGGTGATCAACACGGGCCCCGGCGGCGGGCAGGAGGTTTACCACCTGCACGCGCACATTCTGGCCGGCCCGCGCCCGTGGCTGCGGATGGGTTGACGTCGCGGGGCGTTTCCCCGCATCGATAGTCGAAGCCGGCGTGCCGCCGGCGATTTGCGCCGCGACGCGGCGTGGTTGAGGAGAGGTTTCATCATGGGTGGATTGAGCATTTGGCACTGGCTGATCGTGCTGCTGATCGTCGCGCTGGTTTTCGGTACGAAGAAGTTGCGCAACATCGGCAACGACCTCGGCAGCGCCGTGAAGGGTTTCAAGGACGGCATGAAGGACGGCGAGACGCCGGCGGATGCGCAGCAGCTGCCGCGCAACGGCTCGGTCGACGTCAACGCGAAGGAAACGACGCGTTCCGACTCGAACAAGGCGTAACGCCGGCACGCTGACAGGCATTCGCGATGCTGGATCTCGGTCTTTCGAAGATGGCGCTGATCGGCGTCGTCGCGCTCGTGGTGCTCGGCCCCGAGCGCCTGCCGCGCGTTGCGCGTACGGCCGGCGCACTGTTCGGCCGCGCGCAGCGGTACATCAACGACGTGAAGGCCGAGGTCTCGCGCGAAATCGAACTCGACGCGTTGCGGACGATGAAGACCGATTTCGAGACGGCCGCGCGCAATGTCGAGACGACGATTCACGACAACCTGCGCGAGCACGAGAAGGAACTGAACGACACGTGGAACTCCGCGGTCGGCGGCCTTAACGAAGGCTCGGTCGATGCCGGTACGTACGGCTCCGACACGCCCGCGGCGCCGTCGTGGCGCGGCAGCACGGCCGCGCTCGCGCCGAAGCGTCGCAACTGGCGTGTGAAACAGGCGGCGACGCCTGTCTGGTACAAGCGCGCGACGACCCGCCGCACGCACGTGCAGTCGGGCGCCGCGCGTGTCGCGCGCCACCAGCCGGCCAGCCTGCGCCGGCCGACGCGCTTCTTCTGAGCCGAGCGCATGCTCGCTCGTCAATCCTACCGAGGGCCGGTGTGAGCGACCCCCAGCAGAACCCGGGCGACGCCCCGGAAGAAACCTTCATTTCCCATCTCGTCGAGCTTCGCGACCGCATCATTCGCGCGGGGCTGGCCGTGATCGTCGTGTTCCTCGGGCTCGTGTACTGGGCGCCCGACATCTTCCGGCTGCTCGCGCGGCCGCTGATGGAAAACCTGCCGAAGGGCGGCAGGATGATCGTGACCGACGTCACCGGCTCGTTCTTCGTGCCGATGAAGGTCACGATGCTCGTCGCGCTCGTGATCGCGTTGCCGATCGTGCTGTACCAGATCTGGGCGTTCGTCGCGCCGGGGCTGTACCAGCACGAGAAGAAGCTCGTCGCGCCGCTCGTCGGCAGCAGCTATGTGCTGTTCCTGTGCGGGATGGCGTTCGCGTACTTCCTCGTGTTCCCGACGATCTTCCGCGTGATGGCGCACTACAACGCACCGCTCGGCGCGGAGATGTCGACCGATATCGACAACTACCTGAGCTTCGTGCTCGGGATGTTCATCGCGTTCGGCGTCACGTTCGAGGTGCCGATCGTCGTCGTGCTGCTCGTCCGGATGGGCGTGCTGACGTTGAAGAAGCTGAAGGAGATGCGGCCGTACGTGATCGTCGGCGCGTTCGTCGTCGCGGCGGTCGTGACGCCGCCGGACGTGTTCTCGCAGCTGATGCTCGCGTTGCCGCTCGTCGTGCTGTTCGAGATCGGGCTGCTGGCCGCGCGATTCTTCGTGCCGAAGCCGACGGAAGAACCCGAGGCGGAGAACGGCGCCGCGAGTTGATGCGGGACCGGTGCGCGGCGGCCGGCATGATCGCGGTCGTCGATACGGCCCCTCGACAGCGTTGAAGCCGCGCGCGCCGACCGGATGGCGCAGATCGCGAGGGTGCCCGCAGCTTCTTCACCGTGAAGAAGGCATGCCGGAGCAACGCCGCCGGACCAAAGCAACAGGGCAGCCGATCAGGCTGCCCTTTTTTGTTTCCGTCCTTGGCCGGCAAGCGGCGCCGGTACGCCGCCCGCCGGAGATCATTCGCTGTCGCTGTCCTGTTCGTCGAGCGCCTGCTTCGGCGGCGGCGGGCGCTTGCCGATCACGACCTTCACGTCGAACTCCTTGCCCTTGCGCACGACATGCACCTTGGTCGGCGTGCCCGGCTTGATCTGCGCGACGGTGTTCAGCAGCTTCGTCGTGTCGGTGATGTCGTCGCCGTTCACGCTCACGAGGATGTCGCCCGGCTTGATGCCGGCCTTGTCGGCCGGCCCGCCCTGCAGCACGCCCGCGACGATCGCGCCCGACTTCTGCTGGAGCCCGAACGATTCGGCGATTTCCGGCGTGACGTCCTGCGGCTCGACGCCGATCCAGCCGCGCGTGACCGAGCCCGTCGTGATGATGCTTTCGAGCACGGTGCGCGCGGTCGACACGGGAATCGCGAAGCCGATGCCGAGCGAGCCGCCCGAGCGCGAGTAGATCGCCGTGTTGATGCCGAGCAGGTTGCCGTTGACGTCGACCAGCGCGCCGCCCGAGTTGCCCGGGTTGATCGGCGCGTCGGTCTGGATGAAGTTCTCGAACGTGTTGATGCCGAGGTGATTGCGGCCGAGCGCGCTGATGATCCCCATCGTGACCGTCTGGCCTACGCCGAACGGGTTGCCGATCGCGAGCACGACGTCGCCGACCCGCGACTGGTCGGAACGGCCGAGCGTGATCGTCGGCAGGTTCGTCATGTTGATCTTCAGCACGGCGAGGTCGGTTTCCGGGTCGCTGCCGATCACCTTCGCGGTGCCCGTGCGGCCGTCGGCGAGCGCGACTTCGATCTGGTCGGCGCCGTCCACGACGTGCTGGTTCGTTAGAATGTAACCTTCAGGGCTCACGATAACGCCCGAGCCCAGGTTGGCGGCCGGTTCGTCGTGCTGCTTGCGCGCATTGCGGTCGCCGAAGAAGTAGCGGAACAGCGGATCCTTCGCGCGCGGATCGGGCGGCAGCGAGCCGTCCTTGCTGGAGAAGACGTTGACGACGGCGGGCATCGCCTTTTGCGCGGCCTCGGCGTACGACGTGGTCGCGGGGGCGCCGCCGATGCCCGGTGCGACTTCGCGCAGCGCGACGATCGGCGTGGCGAGCTGCTTGCCGAGCTGTCCTTGCCGTTGCAGCCATTGCGGCTTGAGCGTCACGACGATGAACATCAGCGCGAGCAGTACGGTCACCGCCTGCGCGAAGAACAGCCAGAAGCGTCTAAGCATCTGAAAGGATTAGAGGTTTATATGGATCGGATCGAACTTGAATTGTACTTGAACAATACCCTTGAAATCGCGCGCTTCAAGGACTATTGCCCGAACGGCCTCCAGGTCGAGGGGCGCCGCAAGATCGAGAAGATCGCCACCGGCGTGACGGCGTCGGTCGCGTTCCTCGAAGCCGCGCTCGAATGGGGCGCGGATGCGGTGCTCGTCCATCACGGCTATTTCTGGCGCAACGAGGCGCCGCAGATTACCGGCCGAAAGTACCAGCGGCTGAAGCTGCTGCTCGCGAACGATCTGAACCTGTTCGCATTCCACCTGCCGCTCGACGCGCACCCCGAGTTCGGCAACAACGCGCAGCTCGGCGAGAAGCTCGGGCTGCTCGGCGAGCAGCGTTTCGGCGATGGCGACCTCGGCTGGATGGCCACGCTGCCGATGCCCGTCTCGCTCGAGCACTTCGTCGCGAAGGTCGAGCGCACGCTCGGCCGCACGCCGCTCGTGCTCGGCGATCCGGAGATGCAGTTGCGCCGCATCGCATGGTGTACGGGCGCCGCGCAAAGCTATTTCGACGCGGCGATCGACGCGGGCGCCGACGTGTTCCTGACCGGCGAGGTGTCGGAATCCGTCACGCACGCGTCGGCCGAAAGCGGCGTCGCGTTCGTTGCGGCAGGGCACCACGCGACCGAGCGCTACGGAATCCAGGCGCTCGGCGCCCACTTGTCCGAAGAATTCGATCTCGAACACCTTTTTATCGATATTCATAATCCGGTCTGAACGCCGGATTTGCGGCGGTGCACCGAAAATTCGCAATGTAGCGCATGCTTAAAAGCGAAATGATTTAATCGCTCCGATAGTGGGGGAAAACCCTTAACTATCAATTACTTCGAAGGGATTTTCGTCTCCGGGCCTTGTAAATGGCGACTCCATTCGCGCAAACTAGCGGCGGAATGAAAAGTCGTGACGGAAAATCCAACTCAGAAGTGGGGCGTGTGATGCGAGACAAGGAAGAGAAACGCGTCGACAGCGGCCGCCGTACCTGGCTGATTGCGACATCCGTAGCAGGTGGCGTGGGAGGCGTAGCCACCGTCATACCTTTCGCGGCGTCGCTTGCGCCGTCCGCGAAAGCGAAAGCGGCCGGAGCCCCGGTCGAGGTCGACATCAGCAGCCTGAAGCCCGGCGAGATGGTCACGGTGCCGTGGCGCGGCAAACCCGTCTGGATCCTGAATCGCACCGATTCGATGCTGGCCGACGTCGTCAAGGCCGACAAGGAAGTGGCCGATCCGACCTCGAAATCCCCGTATTCGATGCCGTTGCCCGCGTATTGCGCGAACGAATATCGCTCGCGGGCCGATCGCAAGAACATTCTCGTCGTGATGGCCGTGTGTACGCACCTCGGCTGCACGCCTAGCCAACGCTTCACGCCGGGTCCGCAGCCGAACCTGCCGGACGACTGGCCGGGCGGCTTCCTGTGCCCGTGCCACGGTTCGACCTACGACCTCGCCGGCCGCGTGTTCAAGAACAAGCCGGCGCCCCAGAATCTCGACATCCCGCCCTACATGTTCACGTCGGCGACGACCCTCGTGATCGGCAAGGACGAGAAAGGAGAAGCGTGATGGCCGACAACAAGGAAGTCTCCACGACAGGTCTCACCGGCTGGGTCGACCAGCGCTTCCCGCTCACGTCCACCTGGAAGAAGCACGTTTCCGAGTACTACGCGCCGAAGAACTTCAACTTCTGGTACTTCTTCGGCTCACTCGCGCTGCTGGTGCTCGTCAACCAGATCGTCACGGGCATCTTCCTGACGATGAACTACAAGCCCGATTCGACGCTCGCGTTCGCATCGGTCGAGTACATCATGCGCGAGGTGCCGTGGGGCTGGCTGATCCGCTACATGCACTCGACCGGTGCGTCGATGTTCTTCGTCGTCGTGTACCTGCACATGTTCCGCGGGCTGATGTACGGGTCGTACCGCAAGCCGCGCGAACTCGTGTGGATCTTCGGCTGCGCGATCTTCCTGTGCCTGATGGCCGAGGCGTTCTTCGGCTACCTGCTGCCGTGGGGCCAGATGTCGTTCTGGGGCGCGCAGGTGATCGTGAACCTGTTCTCGGCGATCCCGTTCGTCGGCCCGGACCTGTCGTTGTGGATCCGCGGCGACTACGTCGTTTCCGACGTCACGCTGAACCGCTTCTTCGCGTTCCACGTGATCGCGATTCCGCTCGTGCTGGTCGGCCTCGTGATCGCGCACCTCGTCGCGCTCCACGAAGTGGGGTCGAACAACCCGGACGGCATCGAGATCAAGGCGAAGAAGGACGCGGACGGCATTCCGCTCGACGGCATCCCGTTCCACCCGTACTACTCGGTGCACGATTTCTTCGGCGTCTGCGTGTTCCTGATGGTGTTCGCGCTGATCGTGTTCTTCTCGCCGGAGATGGGCGGCTACTTCCTCGAGTCGAACAACTTCGTCCCGGCGAATCCGCTGCAGACGCCGCCGGAAATCGCGCCGGTGTGGTACTTCACCGCGTTCTACGCGATGCTGCGCGCGACCACCGACCCGTTCAAGATCGTGCTGATGATCGTGATCGCGCTGCTCGGCGTGCTCGCGCTGATCCGTGCGCGCGGCAAGTGGAAGGTCGGGCTGCCGGTGCTGGCCGCGGCGATCGTCGTATTCATGTTCCTGACGGAATCGAAGTTCTGGGGCGTCGTCGTGATGGGCTCGGCGGTGATCACGCTGTTCTTCCTGCCGTGGCTCGACCGCAGCCCGGTGAAGTCGATCCGCTACCGGCCGCTGTTCCACAAGGTGTTCCTCGGGATCTTCGTCGCGGCGTTCCTGATCCTCGCGTTCCTCGGCACGCGGCCGCCATCGCCGGTCTCGACGCTGATCGCGCAGGGCTGTGCGCTGATCTACTTCGCGTTCTTCCTCGGCATGCCCGTCTGGACGCCGCTTGGCACGTTCAAGCAGCCGCCGGAGCGGGTGCGCTTCAAGCCCCATTAACGAGAGCGAGGAGAGAACGACATGAAGAAACTGCTTTCGACGCTCGCGCTGATCGGGGCGACGGCCGTCGCGCTGCTGGCGGCGCCGGCCGTGCACGCGGAGGGTAATTTTCCGCTCGACCGGGCGCCCGATAACACGGAAAATCTCGTTTCGCTTCAGCACGGCGCGCAATTGTTTGTAAACTATTGCCTGAACTGCCACAGCGCGAACCTGATGCGCTACAACCGTCTGACGGATCTGGGCATATCCCAGAAGGAGATCGAAACGAATCTCCTGTTCACGACCGACAAGGTCGGGAACACGATGTCCGTCGCGATGCGGCCCGAAGACGCGAAGAACTGGCTCGGCACGACACCGCCCGACCTGTCGGTCGAGGAGCGGGCGCGCGGTCGCGACTGGCTGTACACGTATCTGCGGAGTTTCTACCGCGACGATACGCGGCCGAGCGGTTGGAACAACGCGGTGTTCGAGAACGTCGGCATGCCCCATGTATTGTGGCAACTGCAGGGGCAGCGCACTGCCAAATTCGAAGACAAGACGGACGAGGAGACGGGCGAGAAGGTCCACACGCTCGTCGGCTTCCAGCAGGTCACGCCGGGGACGTTGTCGCCGCCGGACTATGATGCTGCGGTGGCCGACCTGGTGGCCTATATGACATGGATGTCCGAGCCGGCCCAGCAGACCCGCAAACGCCTCGGCGTGTGGGTGCTGGTCTTTCTCGGTGTCCTGACTTTCCTGGCCTGGCGGCTCAATGCCGCGTACTGGAAAGATATCAAGTAAACACGCCTGACCGGCGTGGGGCCGGCGCAAGGCGGAACCCGTGAAAGGGGTTGCGCCGCGTGCCGGCCCTCGGCTTTTTTGAGGAAACGCAAATATGATGGTTCTGTATTCCGGCACAACTTGCCCGTTCTCCCAGCGTTGCCGGCTGGTGCTGTTCGAGAAGGGGATGGATTTCGAGATCCGTGACGTCGACCTGTTCAACAAGCCGGAAGACATCTCGGTGATGAACCCGTACGGTCAGGTGCCGATTCTGGTCGAACGCGACCTGATCCTGTACGAATCGAACATCATCAACGAATACATCGACGAGCGCTTCCCGCACCCGCAACTGATGCCGGCCGACCCGGTGCAGCGCGCCCGTGCACGCCTGTTCCTGCTCAACTTCGAGAAGGAGCTGTTCGTTCACGTCAGCACGCTCGAGAACGAGAAGGGCAAGGCAGCGGAGAAGAACCACGAGAAGGCACGCCTCGCGATCCGCGATCGCCTGACGCAACTCGCGCCGATCTTCGTGAAGAACAAGTACATGCTCGGCGAGGAGTTCTCGATGCTCGACGTCGCGATCGCGCCGCTGCTGTGGCGTCTGGATCACTACGGCATCGAACTGTCGAAGAACGCCGCGCCGCTGATGAAGTATGCCGAGCGGATCTTCAGCCGTCCGGCCTATATCGAAGCACTGACGCCGTCCGAAAAGGTCATGCGTCGTTGATGATGCAATGAGGGCAAGACGGAGCGGGCGGCGCGGCGTGCCGCGTGCCCGCTCCGGGTTCGAGGATTGTGATGCAAGAGATTTCAACGAAGCCTTATCTGCTGCGCGCGCTGTACGAGTGGTGCACCGATAACGGTTACACGCCGCATATCGCGGTGAGGGTCGACAACTCGACGCGCGTGCCGCGTCAGTTCGTGCGTGACGGCGAGATCGTGCTCAACATCAGCTTCGAGGCGACGAGCCAGCTGCAGATGGGTAACGAGTGGATCGAGTTCACCGCCCGGTTCTCCGGGAAGGCGCACAAGATCGAGATTCCGGTGGCCAACGTGCTCGCGATCTACGCGCGCGAGAACGGCCAGGGGATGGCGTTCCAGGTCGATGCGGTGGCGGGCGAGGGCGCGGATTCGGGCGCGTTCGAGGACGATGCCGAGCAGGCCGATGAGGTGCGGCGCGACGAGTCGCCTGTCGTGCTGGCGCCGGTTGCCGATCAAGGTGCGAACGAAGAACCGTCCGAAGGCGCCGACGAACCGCCGAAAACCGACGGGGATGGCTCGAAAGGCGGCAGCAGACCTCGCCTCAAGATCGTGAAATGAGGTAGAATCTCGCGCTTACGCCGGCTTAGCTCATCTGGTAGAGCAGTTGATTTGTAATCATCAGGTGGCGGGTTCGAGTCCTGCAGCCGGCACCATATTGAACGAAGGGCCGGGAGATTGATTCTCCCGGCCCTTTGTTTTTTTGGATATCCAAGGCGAAACACGCGACGCCGACCGCATGGCAAACCGGCTTCGGCATACGGCATCCAACTCGGTCACAAGCATCGCCCTCGAGGCTGAAGATGCCTACGCTCCCGCCCCGATCCGCACGACGTGCGCTGCGCTGGCAATCCGAGTGCGCATCGCACATCGTTGCGCCCCCCTTTCCCTGTCACGCCCGCGTCATGCTGCGCCCCTAACGTTGCACGTTCCGCCGCGGCGCCACCGTCGCGATTCGGGCGTGCGTAACCCGCACGCGACGCCGTGCTTGCGTCGCGCAACGGTCAACCGGGATCTCGCTCCCGGCGGCGCATCGACTATGCCTCGCGTCATTCCATTCAAAAACACGATCGACGCCGTTCGAACCGGATCGCGGACGATCAGGAGACAAGGACCATGTTGAGTCCGCATGAATTCTCGATGCTGCTGCGCATAGCCCGCGCACCGGACAGCGTCGACCTGGCGAACCCCGCGTTCGCCGTGCTCGTCGAAAAGCGGCTCGTCGACGATACGCAGGTACGCGTGAATGAGGTGGCTGCGCGCCCGGCGCTGACGCCGATCGGCCAGATGCTGCTCGCGCGCTTCGACGAAGCGGCCTGAGCGAAGAGAGCGGGAGAGAAGAGGCGTCACGCCTTCGCCGCAGCGAGTGACGTGACGCAACGCGAGCGCGGCGAACCGCTTACTGCGCGACCGGCACCGTCACGTCGCTGCCGAACCAGTGCATCGAGATCTTCTTCAACGTGCCTTCCTTGCGCAGTGACTCCAGCGCATCGTTGATCGCCTTCTCGAACTTCGGATTGCCCTTGCGGAACGGGATCGCCATCTCCTGCTTGCCGCCGTTCAGCACCGCGCCCGAGCGCAGCGGCAGGTTCGACGTCTTGATCATGTACGGCAGCATCAGGCGGTCGTCGAGCGTCGCCTCGATCCGGCCTGCCGCGAGATCACGCAGCTTTTCCGGTGCGCCAGGATACGTCTGCACCTCGATGCCCGGCACGCTGCGCGCCATCTGGTCGTAGTTGGTGCCGAGCGTCACGCCGAGCTTCTTGCCCTTGAAGTCCTCGAGCGACTTGAAGTTGCGCGTGTCGTCCTTGCGCTGGATCAGCTGCGCGGCCGAGTACGTGTACGGCTCGCTGAAGTCGAGCGCCTCCTTGCGCTGCGGCGTGATCGTGACCTGGTTGACGATCACGTCGAACTTGCCGGCCTGCAGCCCCGCGATGATCCCGCTCCATTCGGTCGGGACGAACTGCGTCTTCACGCCGAGCTTGCCGGCAACCGCATTCGCGACGTCGACGTCGAAGCCCTCGAGCTGACCCGACGTGCCGCGCGAGTTGAACGGCGGATACGTGCCTTCGAGGCCGACGCGCAGCACGCCGGCTTTCTTCACCGAGTCGAGCAGGTCTTCGGCGTGCGCGGCGACGGCCGTGAAACCGAGGGCCGACGCGAGCAGCAGGCCAGATAGCAGGAACTTCGAACGTTTCATCGTGGATCTCCAGTGTTTAGTGTGGTGATGGCGCACCGGGCATCGATCGTGCCCGGGCCGGGCCGAATGACGGGCACGTAGACACTACTCGCAACCGGGCGGCGCCGGAAGTCGAATTGGCCCTGATTGCAATCGATTTCAGCGGGCGGCGGGGTGGCAGCGCGGTGTGACGACGTGGCACGTGAGCGCTGGACGAGCGTTAGAAAGGTTTGCCGTGGACGTTCGGACCAACGATTAAAAATACTCTTTTAAATCAGGTCATTTTCCGAGTCGGCTAGTAATTTGTCTGTAAAATCGCGCGAGCGAAAATCGCATCACGCGCCATCCGAGGGCGCGTCAAAAGAAGAAAAGGCCGTTGCCATGAACATGCAGAACACTGTTGCCGCATTGCGCGGCGGGTTGCTTCAGCAGGACCGGCTGCTGAAGCTCGATACGCCATTGGGCGCCAACGTGCTGACCGTGCAGCGGGCCGTCGGCCGGTCGCGCATCGGGCGCGCGTACGAATTCACGCTCGATGTGCTGTCGACCGACAGCGATCTGGAGCTTAAAAAGCTGATCGCGCAGCCGGTCACGTTGTGGATCCAGCAAGGCGATCGCAGCTACCGGCCGATCAACGGGTACGTGCACACCGCGCGCCGCCTCGGCGCCGACGGCGGGCTCACGACCTATCAGCTCACGTTCGCCGATTTCATCCATTTCCTGAAGTTTCGCCGAGACCAGCGGCTCTGGAACGACACGACCGTCGACCAGATCATCAGCGACGTGCTGAACCAGCATCCGCAGGCGCAGGGGCATTTCCGCTTCGCGCTGTCGAAACCGCTGCCGAGCCGTTCATACACTCGTCAGCACGACACCGACTGGCATTTCGTGCATCGGCTGATGGAGAGCGAAGGCCTCTACAGCACATGGCAGCAGGCCGACGACGGCAAGTCGCATACGCTCGTGATCACCGACAACCTGCAGGCGTTCGCGCCGCTGTCGCCGGAGACCGTGCGCTTCTATCGGGGCGGCGCGGCGAGCGAAGCCGACGCGTTCACGCAATGGTCGGGCTCGCGCACGCTGCAGAGCGTGACCCGGACGACGCGCACGTTCGACTACAAGAATCCGTCGCAACCGTCGAACCCGAAGGGCACGACGCTGCCGACGATGGGCGGCCAGGGCGAATTGCCCGACCAGCTCGAAGTCTACGAGTACACCGGTGCGTACACGTATCTGGACCAGACGCGCGGCGACCATCTGACGAAGCTGCGGATGGAGGAATGGGAGTCGCAAGCGAAGCGCTTCCACGGCGCGGGCGGCGTGCGCGCGATCGATGCCGGCCGTCGTTTTACGCTGGCGGATCATCCCGAACACGATCGCGATCCGGCCGACCAGCGCGAGTTCGCGGCGATCGGCGTCGAATGGTGGATCGAGAACAACCTGCCCGTCGCGAGCAGCAGCGCGGACTTTCCGTACAGCCTGCGCGACGCGTTGACGCAAGCGCAGGAGGGCTACGGTGCCGACGCCGCGTTCCGCGTGCCGCATGACGACGGTTCGGTCGGCTTCTATCTCGTCGAGGTCGAAGCGCAGCGCGTGAGCGTGCCGTATCGCAGCCCGTTCGAGCACGAGAAGCCGAAGATGCATCTCGAGACGGCCATCGTCGTCGGGCCGCAGGGCGAGGAAGTCTATACGGATGAGCTGAACCGGATTCGTGTGCAGTTCGTATGGGATCGTTTGAATCCGGGCAACGAGAACGCGTCGTGCTGGGTGCGCGTCGTGCAGTCGGATACCGGCGGCGGTTACGGTGGCGTGCACGTGCCGCGCATCGGCGAGGAAGTGCTGATCGACTACGTGGGTGGCGATTGCGACCGGCCTTTGGCAGTCGGGCGCGTGTACAACGGCGCGAACCAGCCGCAGTGGCATAGCGACGGGATTCTGTCCGGGTATCGATCGAAAGAGTATTCGGGCAGCGGCTACAACCACCTCGTGATGGACGACGCGACCGGGCAGAACCGCGTGCAGCTGATGAGCAGCAGCGCGAACAGCCTGCTGCATCTCGGCTACCTGATCGACCAGAACGGCAATTCGCGCGGGTCGTATCTGGGCAGCGGGTTCGATCTGCGTTCGGATGCGTATGGCGCGGTGCGGGCGAGTCAGGGCCTGTACGTGACCACGCACCCGAAGGCGCCGAACAGCCAGCCGCTCGACGTGAAGGAAGCGCAGCAGCAACTGGTGACGGGCGAAAGCCTGGTCGAGGCGATGTCGGGCGTGAGCGAGCAGCATCAGGCGGAAAGCCTCAAGGAAGCCCACGACACGATGCGCGCGTTCACCGACGCGACGCAGGACAGCGCGTCGGGCAACGCGTCAGGCGGACGCACGGCAGGCGGCGGCACGGGCAGCGCGAATGCGTTCAAGGAGCCGGTGATGCTGTTCGGCAGCCCGTCGGGGATCGGGATGTCGACACAGCAGTCGCTGCACGTGGTCGCGAACGATCACGTGAACGTCGCGAGCGGACAGAGCGTGCACGTCGCCGCGGGCAAGTCGCTGATCGGCAGCATCGGGCAGAAGCTGAGCCTGTTCGTTCAGAACGCGGGGATGAAGCTGTTCGCCGGCAAGGGCAAGGTCGAGATCCAGGCGCAGTCGGACAACGTCGAGGTGACCGCGCAGAAGGCGGTGAAGGTTGTGTCCGCAACTGACCGGATCGAGATCGCGGCCGACCAGGGGATTCTGCTGACGAGTGGCGGCGGGTACATCCGCATCAAGGACGGCAACATCGAGATTCATACGCCGGGTGCGGTCGATGTGAAGGGCGCGTCGCATACATTCGCGGGGCCGGCGAGCATGGGATATCCGCTGCCGAGCCCGCGGCCGGACCAGCCGGGGCAGTTGGAGCTGTTTCACAAGTACGTGAACGGCGAGGCAGTGAAGGGCGGGCTGTTCACGGTGAGAGACGTGAACGGCGCCGTGCTGAAGAAAGGGGCGCTCGACAACAGCGGTTATACGGCTGTGAGCGGTTTGCCGCCGGGTGCGGTGCGTGTCGAGTTCGGGAAGGATCCGCGCGAGTCGGCTCAACCCGCAAATTACTTCAAGCAGGCGCAGTGGCCGGTCGAGCCCGTCGAGCCGTCGCCGCAGGCGGCGCAAGCCGCGGCGACGGAGCAACTCGCGAGCCAGTTGAAGGGGATGGCGCCTGCGGCGACGACGGCTGCGATGGGGCTTGCGAGCGGAGGTGGAGCCGGTGCTGCGTTGGGCGGACTGGCGAGTTCCGCATTGCCGGCCGCGGCAAGTGCGCTGGGTGGGGCAGGCGCGGTTTCCGCGCTACAGACGGCATCGAGCCTGGGCAGTGCCGCGAAGCAGGTGGCCGGGATGGTGCAGGCAGCTCGCCAAGGTGGGCTCGCGGCGCTGGCCGCGCCGGCTGCGAATGCGGCATCCGGTGCGCTGCAGGGCGCGCTACCCGGTGTCGCCGGGATCGCCGGAAAGGGCGCTACGACGGTGGCGTCAGCCGCCGGTGCGACCGGCATGAAGCTTCCGACGAGCGGGTTCGGCGGACCGCTGAAATCCTGAGAGGGCGGCTCGTCAGCCGTCTTGAAAAAACGAATTGAACGAACAACGACATGGCACAACAACTTCCACCTGGCGCCGAGAAGGAACAGGCCGTTTCCTGGCTCAGCGATATTTCGCCGAAAGATGTAGCGGCGGGAGGCGACCGTTTCAACAAGTGGCTGCTCAAGATCAGCGGCAATCACATTTCGTTCGAGGATCTCAAGACCTTCGCAAGCGCGGTGCCGATCATCGGCAACCTGATGGCGTTTTACGATGCGGTGTGCGACATCGTGATGATCGTCGAGAAGCGCCACGCCAATCTGCTCGATTACCTTGGGCTTGCGATCAACCTGATCGGCGTCATTCCGGTTCCGCCGCCACTCGCGTCGTTCCGACTGTCGGCACGGCCGCTGCTGGCGCTCGTGCGCAATCAATTGCTGGTGTCTCGCGGCAATCTCGGCGCGGCGCTCATTTCGGTGCTCGTCACGCATGTCAACGCCGCGGCCGCGACCGAAATCGAGAACTTCCTGAAGACCCTGCAGGACGTTCTTGTCGAACTGCTGAACGACTGCGCGCATAAGGCGCAGGAGTTGATGCTCGGTATTGCTACCGGGCTGGAACTCGCCCTCAAAGGGCAAATTTTCGACAGCAGTGCCAACGTGCGGCGTACTGCACAGATCGCCCGGAAGATGGACAAGCGGTCCTGGTACAACCCGATGCTGGTGGTTGATGCGATCGAGTACGGTTACGAAGGTTCGATCGCGTTGGGGAAGCAAGCCGGGAACGCGACGGTCGGGACTGCGGCGAAGCTTGCTCCGGATTCGTGGCTGCAACCGTTCCGCGATATCGTCGCGTTCCTGAAGGACGAGGCGCCGAAAGTCGCGAAGGCGATCCGCGATCTGAACGGCAGCGAAGAAGGCAAGATGCTGTGGCTGATCGCGCAAGTGATCGAGGCCGTGGCAAGAGTGCGCGCACGCGGGAAGCTTCACGAAAAGACCGCCGACGTGCCGCCCGGCGGCAAGGGGCGCGCGCAGCACGATCGTCCTCAGGAGCCGGCGGGTGCGATCGGACAGCAGGCGCATGCGGAAGGCGCCGGCCAGAGTCCTTGTAAAAGTTGCGGGATTGGCGCATCGACCGGGTCGATCGATTTTGCTTTCGGCGATGAGACGTTCACTCACACGGACTTTGAACTGCCCGGCGCACTGCCGCTCGTCTGGGCGCGCACGTACCGGTCGCGCCTCTCTGCATACGACAACGGAGAACTTGGCGCGCGGTGGCTCACGCCATACACGACGCGCATCGATGTCGAAGGCGATACATGGTTCTTTCGCGATGCCAGCGGGCGCAGCATCGAATATCGAGCGCTTGCAGCCGGAGGTGTGCATGACGATCTCGCGGAAAACCTGACGCTGACGCGTCTGGACGAGACGTGGGTCGCGATCGCATACGGCCACGACGAGCTTCACGTGTATGAACGGCGCGGCAATGCGTTCCGGCTTGCGATGCAGAAGGACCGTGCAGGCAATGCGATCACGCTCGATTACGACGCGCTCGACCGCGTGGCACGCCTGATCGATGCGAGCGGCAACGTGCTGTCGTTCGAGCACGACAAGCAAGGCCGGATCGTGCTGATCGAGCAGGTGCTCGACGATGGAAAGCGCCGTACGCTTGCGAGCTACGCCTATGACGAAGCGGGCGATCTCGTGCGCGCAACCGACCGGTATGGCAACGCGTGGAGCTATCAGTACCACCGTCATCTCGTGACGCGCTATACCGATCGCACCGGCCGCGGGATGACGCTCGAATGGGACGGCGCGGACGCTGAAGACAACGCGAACGCGAAATGCGTGCGCGAGTACGCGGACGACGGCAGCCTCGATATCCGCCTTGCATGGCATCCGAACATTCGGCTGACCTACGTGACCGATGCGCTCGGTCAGATGTCACGCTACTACTTCAACATCAAGGGATACGTTTATCGAATCGCCTATCCGGACGGCAGCGAGGAATGGTTCCGGCGCGACGAGCATAACAATCTGACGCTGCACATTCTGCAAGACGGCAGCATTGAGCAGATGCGTTATGACGCACGTGGCAACCGGACCTGGCACGAGCGCGCGGACGGCAGCATCGTCGAGATGGCATACGACGGCAAGGATCGGATGATCCGGCTCGTCGATCCGAACGGCCATGTGTGGCAGCGCAAGTACGACGATGCGGGCAATCTCGTCGAAGAAATCGATCCGCTCGAGCATGCGACGAAGTACGCCTACAACGACAAGGGGTTGCCTACGCAGATCACCGATGCGAAGGGCGGCTCGAAGGCGCTTGGATACAACGACGCCGGGCAATTGACGAGCTACACGGACTGCTCCGGAAAGAAGACGGAGTGGCGGTACGACGATATCGGCCGCGTGATCGAGACAAAGGACGCGTCCGGTGGCGTGGTTGCCTATGGTTATGGCCCGAACGGCCAATTGACGGAGACGCGTTCGCCGGCTGGTGTCGAGCACGTGCAATACGACGCTGAAGGTCGGTTGTTGCGGCATACGGATCAACTCAATCGATCGACCCGATACGGCTACGATGCAGTGGGTCGTATTGCGAGCCGCGCGGACGCGCTCGGGCAGACGATTGCGTATCGCTACGACCGTCTCGGCCGCTTGACCGCGCTGACCGATGCGAACCTTGCGACGTACCAGTTCCACTACGATCCGGCGGGGCGGTTGATCGAGGAAATCGGTTTTGACGGCAAGTCGACGCGTTATCAATACGACCCGGACAGCGGCAGCCTTGTTTCGGTTGATGAAGCGGGTTGCGTGATATCGATCGACGTCGACGCAACCGGTCGCCTGATGAAGCGTGTGGCGGGGGAAAGCGAGGAGCGGTTTGCCTACGACCGGAGCGGCAGGCTGATCGACGCGGTGAACCGGTACAGCCGCGTGCAGTTCTTCTTCGATCCGGTCGGCAATCTGGTGCGCGAACATCACGCGTACGATCTGTTCGGCGAGCGGCGTAGCTACGTCTGGCACCACGAATACGACGAGCTCGGCAACCGACGACGTACCGTGCGGCCGGATGGGCATGCGGTTGACTGGCTGATGTATGGCTCGGGGCATGTGCACGGGATGCTGCTCGATGGCGAGGAGCGTGTGCAATTCGAGCGCGATGACCTGCATCGCGAGACGGTACGCATGTTGTCGAGCAAGGTCGGACAGCGCACGCATTACGACCCGGCAGGACGCGTACTGCAGCAGACGATCCAGCGGTCGACCTCGCCCGCGCCGCTCGCCGAGCGGCGGTATCGCTATGACGCGGTCGGGCAATTGTCGCGGATCGAGGATAGTCGCAAGGGCGGGACGGATTACCGATACGATCCGGTCGGGCGGCTGATCGAGGCGATCAGTCCGGTCGCGAAGGAGCAGTTTGCGTTCGACCCGGCGAGCAACATCATCGATCCGGTGCGGTCCACCGAAGCGCCGGCCGCCCGTTCGAGCCCGGTGCGGCCGGAAAGCACGTTGCCGGTCGAGGTGCCGAAGGTGCTGGGCAACCTGCTGAAGGCGTATGCGGGGATGCACTTCGAGTACGACGCGCGCGGGAATCTGGTGCGCAAGCGTACGCCTGCGGGGCAGCAGGAATACGAGTGGGACGAGTTCAATCGCTTGCTGTCGGCGCGGGTTGCGGAGGCGTCGCGGCAGAGTCAGTCACGGTATTTCTATGATGCGTTCGGTCGACGGATCGCTAAGGAGGTGAACGGCGAGCGGACGGTGTTCGGGTGGGATGGCGACGCGCTGGCGTACGAGAGCGATGGCGAGCGTGGCACGCACTATCTTTACGAGCCGGGAACGTTTGTGCCGCTGGCGCAGTATGTGGCGGAACCGGTTGAGGGAATCTCGACGCCGGAGTGGAAGAGTACCGACCGCTATGTGCCGGAGGAGGATCCGCTGCAGAAGATGCCGGAGCGGCGGGGTGACGCGGCGCTGTTCTATTACCACTGCGATCAGATCGGGACGCCGCAGTTGCTGACGGATGACGACGGAGACGTCGTGTGGGAAGCGTCGTATAAGGCGTGGGGCGAAGCGCGGGAGGTCGTTGCGCGAGTGTCGAAGGCGGCGGGGATCGTGGCGAGGAATTCACTGCGGTTCCAGGGGCAGCAAGTCGATGAAGAGACGGGGTTGCACTTTAACCGCAACCGCTACTACGATCCCCAATCGGGCCGCTTCGTTAGCAAGGACCCGATCGGGTTACAAGGCGGCATCAACGTCTTCCAGTACGCGCCCAATCCAGTGCAGTGGGTCGATCCGTTAGGTCTTTCGAAGCAATGTCGTAAATGTTTGCCTAGCTGCAATGATTACGCGTCTCAGGGGCCGAAAGATCCAACGGAGATGGCCCAAGAACTTTCCAATCAGATCAACCAAAACTCGGTAACGTTCTCTACGCCCACAACACAGGGCCACATTGACCTGCAAGGGGCATCGCATTTCGATAAGGCCACGGGAACCGATATTCCGACACCTCATGTTCAGACTCGTAAAATTAACATAGGACCAAACGGCCAGGTGACGACATCGAAAAAGACGGAGGTTACAAGGGCTGCGACTAAACAAGATGTTCGCGTTGCAAGGGAGTTGGCGAGACGAAAGGGATTGTGCAAATGAGTGATCTTATTAATGCTTTGCAAAACTGGTATACCTCCCAATGTAACGACATTTGGGAGCACTCTTATGGCGTCGAGATTGCCAATATCGACAACCCGGGCTGGAAGGTTAAGGTAAGCGGTGCATCAGGAAGGAAGCCCATCGATATGAACGCAGAGCGCGATGAAGACGATTGGATCACAGTGAAGGCGACCGAAACGGAATTCGTCGGGTACGGCGGTCCTGGTAATCTCGATGAACTGCTGGCACTCGTCGTAGATTGGTTGCCGTAAGTGCAAAGGGCCGCGTGAGCGGCCCTTGTTGTCTGTATGATGAGTTGAAGATCGGCGTTCGGGTAGTATGGGTATATGCTACCAATCCGGTTGACTGGATTGATCCAGTGGGACTCAAATACGTACCCCGTAGTCGTGCTTGTGATTTGCTTGGAAAGGATAAGTCGAATAAGTCGAATAAGTCGATAAAAATATTTCTGAATGGCGGCGTGTTGTTTTTAGAGGTACTCTGAAGGAGGAGCGAACGAAGTTCTTGTGCGACGATTTTGTGAAGATTGGGCCGGGAAAGCGTCAGGTTTGCGTGACGCCATCAGATTATAGTGGCGGTCATGGGGTGGGCGGCGCCACTGTGCCGGATACTCCGTATGTTCGTTTTGAGCTCTTGCGGCGACGGGTAACGGAAATCGTCTTGTTACAAAGAACGTGCAAGTTCCACTTGATGCTGGGAATAATGGATGTCAATGATGTTGGAGGTGTTGTGGGAATGCGGTGGAATTTCATTCATCTTTGATTTGAAAGAGGGGGGTGTTCCTTGGTGCGCTAAATGGCCTCAAGGAAGGTAAAAAATTCGAAAAAAATGGTGAATGATAAGTTGACCGGGGGGTGATTCGCTTCGCGTTTTTTGCGGGGAGTGATGACGGCTTTAAAAATGCCAAAGATGGTGCGGAAGTTATTTTGTCGATTGAGGTGTGTGAGTATGCAGGTCACAAACTAGAGGGGTTGAAGATAGGTAGAGGATTTTCGACGCCTGAGTTCGTGCAGCTAAGAAATTTGAAATCGAAGGGCAAGGTTTTAGATGCATTCTTTGTTATCGGAAAGTAGCGCTTGCAAGCGCGAGTAATGATGGATCTTGGGTTGAGATATAAATATGTCGACGTATGATTGGGTTGCCACGAATGGTGGCATCACTCTCGCGTGACGGACTCCCGCTTTGCCTTCGCGAAAGTTGAATTTGTGCTTCGGAACAGCAGTCAACCCTTGCAGCATCGTTCGGGACTCGGGCGCACTGTCATACGATAGTTGAGGGGTAAGTATGCAAGGGCTTCGGAAGATTATTTTTTCGGTTGAAGAAGGGTGGAGACGGATATCCTAAAATGGAATATGAATCTCTCCGGGGGATATTTTTCGGATGATTTGTCGTACGTCGTCGACAATGTTCCGTATTACGCCTATCGCGTGAATAAGGGGGTACGGTAGCGCATCCGTTCATTGACCGATAGCTCCCGCCGAGCCAACCCCGCGCATACGAACTTGGCATAATCACGCCTTGCTCGACACGAGCGCCGCTGCGCAGACACGCTTGTGCAACCGCCGCATCTTGGCTCGGGCGTATTGACTCCAGTCCCGTTACCACCGCAATACCCATGTCGACCATCACCGCGACCACCGCGTCGCTGAAACACATTCTCGAACATCCCGGCGATTTTTCCGGTTGGCTCTGTTTGCCGCCGATGCCGTGGACGCTCGATACAGAGGGCGCATTCACCGAAGCCGCCGACGACCCCGAAGCCGCCGCGCCGCCCGCTACCGCACCGCAACCCGGCTGGCGCGTAACGCTGAATAGCGCGACGATCGAGGACATCGTGATCAATGCGCATGACCAGGTCGACGAACCGAGCGTCGCGCAATTGTTCGACGCGTTCGTGTTCTACGTCGACAACGAGGAATTCATTCTGCTCTGACGACGCACGACGCACGACGCACGACGCACGACGCACGACGACGCGCCCCACGCACCACAGTAAAAAAGGACCGCCGAGCGGTCCTTTCTTCACGAAGCGTCAACATCCGAACGAAGCCTGCCCCTCAAGGCAAGGAAATCGTCAAATTCGCCGACTCCGGCCCGACCTTGATCACCTGCGAATAAGGCGCCAACGCCTGCAGCGTCTTGTCCTTGAGATAGGTATTGAGCCCGAGATACCCGAGCAGGGCCACCAGCGCAAACACCGCCCCGATCGCCCAAACCGGGACCTCCCGCTTCAACCGATGCGCGATCTGATCCGGCAGCGGCCAATGCGGCGCAAACGCCGCCCGCTTGCCCTTCATATGCGCGATCTCATCCCCCAGCCGCGCGGTCAGATACGCGAGCTTCTCCGGCCCCTCGAGCAGATACTTGCCCTGGAACCCGAGCAGCAGGCACATATGAAACACCTCGAGCGACTGCAACCGCGCCGCGCCTTGCGCGCGACATTCCTCGAGATACTGAAAGAACTTCTCCCCCGCGAGTTGCTCGCCGAACAGCACGAGCTGCAGCGGCCGGCGTTCCCAGTCGGTGCGGATCTTGAACTGCGACGACAGCACCATTTCATCGACCGCCGCGCAATACGCGAACTTCGCGCCATACACGTCCTCGGCCGGGATGTTCAGCTTCTTCGCGCCACGCTCGAAATCCGCCAGAAACTCCTGGATCTTCGTGCTGAACTCGCTCGCGCTGTCCGGCTCGCGGCCGTTCTTGAGCAGGAACAGCATGAAGAACCCGTCGTACAGCAGGTCGAGCAGCGAACGGGCCTGGAACGCGGCGTCGGTCGACGCCGGGGTATGCAGCGGGGCCGGCGCGTTGTCGCCGAACAGGGAAGGCGCGTAGCTCATGATGTGACCGCGATCAGTTCGAATTTCAGGTCATTGATGCCAGTCGGCGCGTAGATCATCGCGGACTGGGCCTGCAGCATGCGCTCGTACAATGCGCCGCGCGAGTCGAGCTGGAAATAGCATGCACCGGGCCGCACCGGAATCGCGGGCGGCACCTGCGGCATGTACGACAGCCGCACGCCGGGCATTGCCGACAGCACGAGCTTGTCGACGTCGTCGGGCGCGCCGACCTTGAAGCGCGCCGGCACCGCATCGATGAGCTCGACGTTCGGCATGTCCGCGGACACGGCCAGATAGAACTCGGTCTTGTCGTCGATCTTGCCCGAATCGAGGCGGCCGAGGTGGAACGACGGACGCACCTCGTCGAGCGTGATCGCGAAGTAGCGCGTCGAGATCACGGTGTCGAGCAGCTCGCGCAGCATCAGGTCGAGACGCGCGAAGCTCGGGCCCGGATCGTCATGGCGATACACGGGCAGGTCGGCGAGCGTGTAGCCCTTCGAAAACGTCATCAGCTGGCCCGCGAGGCGCAGCAGTTCCTGGAACAGCCGCTCCGGATGCAGCGCCGCGTGCTGGTGCAGGTGCGCGAGCGTCGCGAACGCGGCGTTCGCCGTGTGCAGCAGCCAGAACGACGCGATGTCGCCCGAGCGGAACTCGATGATGTTCTTCGACGGTTCGCGGTGAAAACCGTACAGCGCGTTCACCTTCGCCTGCAGCGCGTCGACGAGCTGGCGCAGCCGCTGGTGCAGGATCGGCGACGCGTCGATCGCGAGGCACGGCGGCACGAAGCTGTCGTCCATCTCGAAGCCGGACGTCGCTGTGCGGCGCACGCGCACGAGCGGCACCGACAGAAGCTGGTCGCGCGGCTCGCTGTGCGCGATCAGCTTGACCTGCGTCTTCAGGAACGTGATGTCGGCTTCGGCGGCGTCGGTGAAGTTGTCGGCGACGCTCGTCTGCTCGCTGACGAAGCGCGTCATGAAGCCGGCGGCCGGATCGTCGCTGTAGTTGGTGCCGTTCTCGCGCAGCGGGTGCAGCGCGAGGTAGAACACGAATTCGTTGATGCCGTCGGGCAGCGTGTCGAGCGCGATCGGCGGCGGCAGGTCGTCGGCCTGCGGCGCGGCGTAAAGCGCGCCGTCCGGAAACACGAGCGCGAGCTCGGCCACGCGCAGCACGTTGCTGCCGAGCGCATCGCGGTCGATGCGCACCGAGCGCACGCCCCAGTTGTACGGCTGGATCGCCTGGATGGATTCGAACAGGCGCGCCTCGTGGTACGCGTCCTGCCGCTGAAAGTGTTGAGGCCGGAGGAACAGCCCTTCCCCCCACAGCACCTTGGCCGAATAACTCATGTCAAATCCGGTTAATGTCGCGTTGCGATGTAATCGATTTGTTCGTGCCCGAATTAATCGCCATTTTGTTAACTCTTGTTAAATGACATTCGTGCGTCATGTTTAACCGCAGGTCACCGACGAAAGCAAATTCAGCGGTTGCGAAGGCGCACCCTGTTGCGGTGCGATGACAGAGCCGTCGGTGACCGTCATCGCGCAATTATGCAGGCCGATGATTATGCCGGATTTCTCCGACTTTGCCGGGTCGAACGTCAGTTTCCATCGCTGGATTGCGGGATCGCGGAACAGCGCGACGATGCCGAATGCCTGCGCTTCGCGCGACAGCTTTTCGGTTGCCGTATAGCGCTGGCCCGGAATCAGCGTGATTTCACGCACGTTCAGCAGATCGGCGCCCAGCGCGGCCTTTTCCTTGGTCGGATCGGTGAATGCATCGAACGGCGCTTGCTGGAACGAAGTCGGATCCTTCAGCGCGTAGAGCCTGACCACCAACGCGAGCGGCTTGTGATCGTTCGCGGCATTGAGGTTCGGCGCGGCGGCGAGCGTGAGCCCGATGTTGCGCGGCGGTTTCTGGGCATCCGGCACGTCGGGCTTGCCGACGCCGGCGGCCTGCATGACGGCGCTCGCGGCGGAGCCGAGCAGCGGGGCGGCCGCGCATCCGGCCAGGAGCGCGCAGGCAATCAGCGGCAGCGCATAGCGAATCATGGACGATCTCATCGTGTTTACGGCGTGCCGCCTTTAACTCCCCTGTCAAAACTGCCGGGTATTTCCGCGTTCGCCGCGAATCCCCGGCGTATCGGCCGTTCAACTATTAAGCACACGCGCCCGGCAGCGTGCCTTCGGAAATTTTTTCCGTCGTTCGCGCAAAGCGTTGCAGGCCAAGTAAAACTTGCGCATTCCGGTCGATGCGAAAGCCGTCGGCGAGCCGCTGCCAGAGGCGTTTCGAGGGGGTGGCGCACGATTTTAAAAGGAATTACTCTGCACGCAGCGATTGAATTATGAAAAATTGATCGGTACTATACCCGCGCGCTTCTTGCAAAGCAAAAGAACCAGATTCTCAACGATTTTAATACTCACGCGCCGGTGGATATAACGATGAAAGACCGTCTCTTCGCAAAACTTTCTGGGGTAGTGCTGGCTTGCGGCGTGATCGCCGGTTGTGCGAGCCAGCCGCCGGCGCCGCCGTCTGCCGAGGTGTTCAACAAGTCGCTGGCCGATGCGGACGCCGTCGCGAAATCGGGTGACCAGGACAAGGCGCTCGGCCTGTACCAGCAGCTCGCGAAGTCGGATCCGACGCGCGAGGAGCCGTGGTCGCGCATCGCGCAGATCCAGTTTGCCCAGAACCACTACGGCCAGGCGATCGTCGCCGCGCAGGAAGCACTGCAGCGCGATGCGACCGACCGTCAGGCGAAGAGCGTGCTCGCGGTCGCGGGGCTGCGGATCGCGACGCAGTCGCTCGGCGAACTGCGCCAGGATTCGTCGCTCGCGGGCGATGCGAAGTCGGACGCGCAGGCGCTCGCGAAGCAGCTGCGCGACACGCTCGGCGAATCGGCGCTGTTCCCGCCGGAGCAGAAGGCGCAAACGCGCAAGGTCGTGCGTCGCCAGATTCACCGTCCGAAGGCCGGCGCCGGCGCTGCAACCGAGGTCGCCGCCGGTGCTGCCACCACGCCGACGGCGTCGGGCAACACCGCGCCGCAGAAGGGCGGCGCCGATCCGTTCAGCGCACTGCGCAACTGATCGCAACTGACCGCAACTGACGCGATAACCACAACTAACCTGGGAGCCGTCGAGATGGCCAAGAAAGAAAGCATTCAGAAAAGCTTGCAGAAAATACGGCCGCCGCGCGTCCAACTCACCTACGAGGTCGAGAAGGGCGACGCGATCGAGGTAAAGGAACTGCCGTTCGTCGTCGGGGTCGTCGGCGATCTGGCGGGCCAGTCGGAAGTCGAGCAGCCGAAGCTGCGCGACCGCAAGTTCGTCAACATCGACCGTGACAACTTCGACGACGTGATGAAGGCGATCGAGCCGCGTGCCGCATTCCAGGTGGAAAACCGCCTGAGCCCGGAAGGCGGCAAGTTCGCGGTCGACCTGAAGTTCCGTTCGCTGTCGGATTTCAACCCGGACGAAGTCGTCGAACAGGTCGAGCCGCTGCGCCGCCTGCTCGAGGCGCGCTCGAAGCTCGCCGACCTGCGCAACAAGCTCGCCGGCAACGACAAGCTCGAGGACCTGCTGTCCGAAGTGCTGAAGAACACGCAGCAGCTGCAGGAGCTCGCGAAGGGCACCGGCGGCGACAAAGACGGCGAATGACGACGGAGTGTTGAGATGAACCAGCAAACGGCTGCGGCCCAAGCGAGCGGCGCGGAATACGCCGCCGGGACTTCGCTGCTCGACGACATCGTCGAGAAGAGCAAGGTCGCGAAATCCGATTCCGAGCATGCACGTGCGAAGGACCTGATCGGCGAACTCGTGCACCAGGTGCTCGACGGCACGGTGATCGTGTCGGACAACCTGTCGGCGACGATCGACGCGCGCGTCGCGGAACTCGATCGCCTGATCTCCACGCAGCTGTCCGCGGTGATGCACGCGCCGGAATTCCAGCGCCTCGAAAGCACGTGGCGCGGGATGGATTACCTGGTCAAGGAAAGCAACACCGGCCAGACGATCAAGATCAAGGCGCTGCACGCACCGAAGCGCGACCTCGTGCGCGACTTCAAGGGCGCGAGCGAGTTCGACCAGAGCGCGCTGTTCAAGAAGGTCTACGAAGAAGAGTTCGGCACGTTCGGCGGCTCGCCGTTCGGTGCGCTGATCGGCGATTACGAGATCTCGCGCCAGCCGGAAGACATGTACTTCATCGAGCAGATGTCGCACGTCGCGGCGGCCGCGCACGCGCCGTTCATCGCGTCGGCGTCGCCCGAGCTGCTCGGCCTCGAGTCGTTCTCCGACCTCGGCAAGCCGCGCGATCTCGGCAAGGTGTTCGACACGGTCGAATACGCGAAGTGGAAGTCGTTCCGCGATTCGGAAGACTCGCGCTACGTCGGCCTCACGCTGCCGCGCTTCCTCGGCCGCCTGCCGTTCAATCCGAAGGACGGCCAGACGGCGGAGAACTTCAACTTCGTCGAGGACGTCGACGGCACCGAGCACGACAAGTACCTGTGGTGCAACGCGGCGTGGGCCTTCGCGGCACGCCTGACGGCCGCGTTCGACGACTTCGGCTGGTGCGCGGCGATCCGCGGTGTCGAGGGCGGCGGCCTCGTCGAGGACCTGCCGACCCACACGTTCAAGACCGACGACGGTGAAGTCGCGCTGAAGTGCCCGACCGAAATCGCGATCACCGATCGCCGCGAGAAGGAGCTGAGCGACCTCGGCTTCATCCCGCTCGTGCATTGCAAGAACTCGGATTACGCTGCGTTCTTCGCCGCGCAATCGGTGCAGAAACCGAAAAAATACAGCACCGACAGCGCGAATGCGAACGCCGTCCTGTCCGCCCAGCTTCAGTACATCTTCTCGGTATCGCGCGTCGCGCACTACCTGAAGGCGATGATGCGGGACAAGATCGGCAGCTTCGCATCGGCGCAGAACGTAGAGACTTTCCTCAACCGGTGGATTTCGCAGTACGTCCTGCTCGACGACAACGCGTCTCAGGAACAGAAGGCGCAATTTCCGCTGCGCGAGGCATCCATACAAGTGTCGGAGATTCCGGGCAAGCCGGGCTCGTATCGTTCGGTCGCGTTCCTGCGTCCGCACTTTCAGCTCGACGAACTCTCGATTTCTCTGCGACTTGTCGCTGATCTGCCCAAACCGGCAAATTCATAAGCGAGTAAATCGCCCGGGCGGGCCGCCTGGGTAGGACGTTAAAACCACCTCTTTGGGGAGTCGAAGGGCCATGTTACATATGCACTTGCAGTTTGGTAGTCCGGCGGTGAAGGGTGAATCCGCGGACAAGGACCATCAAGGCTGGATCGAGCTGAAATCGTGGGATCACTCGATCGTTCAGCCGCGTTCGGCAACGGCATCGACCGCAGGCGGTCACACGATGACGCGCTGCGAGCACGGCGACATGATTTTCACGAAGGAAATCGATTCGTCGAGCCCGCTGCTGTATCAGCACGCGTCGGGCGGCACCACGTTCGATGAAGTGACGGTCCATTTCTCGCGCGCGGACGGTGAAGGCAAGCGCGTGCAGTATCTGGAAGTGAAGCTCAAGTACGTGATCATCTCGAGCATCGCACCGAGCGTTCGCGAAGAAGGTCTGCCGCTCGAGACGTTCTCGCTGAAGTACGCGGCCGTGCAGTGGAAGCAGACCCAGCAGAAGATCGGCGGCAACCAGGGCGGCAACACGCAAGGCGCCTGGAGCCTGACGAAGAACGACAAGACCTACGCGGTCTAAGGTCGGTTGCGGCAACGGGGCGCTCGGCGTCCCGTTGCCGTTTTCGCTGTGCACGCCGGCCGATGAAAAGATTCGAACCCAGTTTTCTCGACAAGCTGTTCGACGACGAACCGCATCTGCCGGCCTCGGCCGCGATGCGGCAATTGTCGCTGGACGAGCTCAAGAACACGGTCGCCCGCGACGTCGAGGCGATCCTCAACACCCGTATCGCGCACACCGAAATCGAGCTGGCCGCGCTGCCGGAATGCCAGAAGTCGGTGCTGACCTACGGGCTGAACGATTTCGCGGGGCTGAGCCTCGCGAGTCACTACGACCGCGCGTTCATCTGCAAGTCGATCCAGCAGGCCATCGCGCGCCACGAGCCGCGGCTGCAGCAGGTGCAGGTGACGTTCGAGCTGAACGAGCAGTCGACCAACGCGCTTTACTTCGCGATCCAGGCGCTGCTCGTCGTGCACCCGGCCGAGGAGCCGGTGAGTTTCGATGCGATGCTGCAGCCGTCGACGCTGCAGTATTCGGTCACGCGCGCACGCGCGGCCAGAATGCTGTGAATCGAGCTGCCGAGCGGGCCGGACCGCCCGGTGGTGGATCAGGGTCCGGCAGGAAATATTGAGGTTCGGGGTCGTCGATGGAAGAATTGCTGCCGTATTACGAGCGCGAATTATCGTTTTTGCGGCGCTATTCGCGAGATTTCGCCGAGCGCTATCCGAAGATCGCCGCGCGGCTCGCGTTGTCGGGCGAGCACTGCGAGGATCCGCACGTCGAGCGGATGATCGAGTCGTTCGCGCTGCTCGGCGCGCGCATCAACAAGAAGCTCGACGACGACTACCCGGAATTCACCGAAGCGCTGCTGGAAGTGCTGTATCCGCACTACCTGCGGCCGTTCCCGTCGTGCTCGATCGCGCAGTTCACGCCGGCGTCGCCCGGCCAGCAGACCGAACCGGTCGTGATCGACCGCGGCACCGAGCTGAAGAGCCGCCCGATCCGCGGCGTGCAGTGCCGGTTCCGCACCGCGTACGACGTGACGCTCGCGCCGATCCGCATCTCGGAGGCGCGCTACACGCCGGTCGCGCTCGCGCCGAGCGCGACGGTGCTGCCGTCCAACGCGACGGGCGTGATCTCGATCACGTTCGAATCGCTCGCCGCGCAGCTCGATCTCGGCGCGCTGAAGCTGCCGACGCTGCGCGCGCACCTGCACGGCGAGCAGTCGTTCGTCGCTGCGCTGACCGACTGCCTGTTCGTCAACGTGCTCGGCGCGTACGTCGAGCCCGAGCGCAACGGCCGCTGGACCGCGCTGCGCAAGCTGCCGATCGCGCACGCCGGCTTCGACGAGGACGACGCGCTGATCGACTACCCGGCGAAGTCGCACCCCGCGTATCGCCTGCTCACCGAATACTTCGCGTTCCCCGACAAGTTCGATTTCGTCGATTTCGATCTTGCGGCCATCGCGCGCGCGTCGGGCCGCTGCCAGCGCGCGACGCTGCATCTGGTGCTGCAGGACGTGCGCAGCGATTCGCACGTCGCGCGGCTGCTCGAGCTGCTGACGGCCAGCCATTTCCGGCTGTTCTGCACGCCGATCGTCAACCTGTTCCGCCAGCACGGCGAGCCGATCCGCATCACGCACCGCGCGGTGTCGTATCCGGTGATCGCCGAAGCGCGCCGCGCGTTCGCGTACGAGGTGTACTCGATCGATTCGGTGAAGCTCGTCCGGCAGCAGGCGCATGAAGAATCGGTGATCGAGTTCCGGCCGTTCTATTCGCTGCATCACGGCGAATCGGCACGGATCGGTCACTACTGGTTCGCGCGCCGCAACGACTGGGTCGCGCAGAAAAGCCCCGGCTACGAAACCGAGATCTCGATCGTCGACATCGACTTCGAGCCGACCTCGCCGCAGACCGACACGCTGAGCCTCGACCTCACCTGCACGAACCGCGACCTGCCGGCGATGCTCGCATTCGGCCTCGAAGGCGGCGACCTGTTCCAGGAAGGCGGCGCGCAGACGAGCGGCATCTCGATGCTGCGCCGCCCGACGCAGAGCGTGCGCTTCGAGCGCGGCCGCGCCGCGCACTGGCGGCTCGTGTCGCATCTCGCGCTGAACCACGTGTCGCTGGTCGCGCACGGGCTCGCGCCGCTCAAGGAAATGCTGACGCTGTACGACCTGCGGCGCACCGCCGTGTCGATGCGCCAGATCGACGGCCTCGCCGGCGTCGAGCAGCGCGGCGCCGTGCAGTGGCTGCCCGGCAAGCCGTTCGCGACCTTCGTGCGCGGCATCGAGATCCGCCTGACGATCGACGAGGAGCACTTCGTCGGCGCGAGCCTCGCGTCGTTCGTACGCGTGCTCGACAGCTTCTTCGGGCTGTACGTCCATCTCAACAGTTTCGTTCAACTAGTCGTGGTGTCGAAGCGCACCGGCGAGGAGATCATTCGATGCAAGCCCCGCACCGGCGAATCGATCCTGGCGTAGTCGACGCGCTGCTCGACGAGCCGCACCGCTTCGAGTTCTTCCAGGCGGTGCGCGTGCTCGAAGGGCTATTCGCGCGGCAGGCGTCCGATGCCCCCGGCGCGTGGCGGCAGGGCGACGTCGTCGCGCAGCGCATCGAATTCCGCAACACGCTGTCGCTCGGCTTTCCGCCGAGCGAGATCGAAGGCGCCCGCTCGTTCGACGACGACGGCACGCTGCTCGACTCGGGCGAGGATCGCGGCGCCGCGCTCGCGGCCGGCGAGCTCGGTCACGTCGAACTGACACCCGCATTCTTCGGGCTGCTCGGCGGGCAGGGCGCGCTGCCGCTGCACTACACCGAGCAGATCGTCGCGCGCGAGCACCTGAAGCGCGACCACGCGGCGCGCGCCTTCTTCGACGTGTTCTCGAACCGCGCGACCGCGCTGTTCTACGCGGCGTGGAAGAAATACCGGCTGCCGTTCCATTACGAACTCGACCGCGACGAGCGCTACCTGCCGCTCCTGCTCGCGATCGCCGGCGTGCCGAGCGACGAGGTGCGCGACAGCCTCGCGGCCGGCGCGGGCGGCGTGCTCGACGAGGCCGTCGCCGGCTACGCGCTCGCCGCGCGGCACCGGCCGATGTCGGCTGCCTACCTGCAGCGCACGCTGTCCGATTACTTCCGCGTGCCGGTGAGGATCGACCAGTTCGTCGGCAAGTGGTACGACGTGCCGCCCGACCAGCTGAGCGTGCTCGGCGAGGTCAACGCGGTGCTCGGCGCGACGGCGCTCGTCGGCGAACGCGTATGGCAGCGCGACATGCGCGCGCGGATCGTCGTCGGCCCGCTGTCCAAGCGCGACTACGAGGCGTTCTTGCCCGGTGGCGCGCAGGCCGTCGCGCTCGAGCGGATGCTGACGCTGCTCGCCGGCGTCACGCTCGAATACGAGGTGAAGCTCGTGCTGAAACGCACCGAGGTCGGCGCGAGCGTGCTCGGCGCAGGCTCGCGGCTCGGCTGGGATGCGTTCCTCTGCACCCGCGACGCAGCCGAAGACCGCTCGGACGCCCGCTATGAACTGCACGTGATTCACTGATTCCGAACGACAACAAACAATCGAACCTGAGATCGACGCCATGAGCACGCCCCTGAAGACCCTGATCACGAAACTGAACCCGCTGTGCCGGCACGCGACCGAGCGCGCGGCGAGCGCGTGCCTGGCGCGCGGCCATTACGAGGTCGATCTGGAGCATCTGTTTCTCGCGCTGCTTGACCAGGCGACGGGCGACCTGCCGCTCGCGTTGCGTGCGAGCCGCGTCGATCCGCATGCGCTGCGCGCCGATCTCGAGCGCGAACTCACGCGCCTGAAGACGGGCAACACGCGCACGCCGGTGTTTTCCGTGCACCTGATCGCGCTGTTCGAACAGGCCTGGTTGATCGCATCGCTCGATTCGCAGCTCGGCCGCATCCGTTCGGGGCATCTGCTGCTCGCGCTGCTGACCGCGCCCGATCTCGCGCAGTTCGCGCAGCGCATGTCGTCGCAGTTCGCGGAAATGAACGTGACGGACCTGAAGCACAAGTTCGACGAGATCATGGCCGGTTCGAGCGAGGCCGAGCCGCGCCAGGCGGATGCGGAAGGCAGCGACGTCGCGCCGGCCGCCGACGGCGCCGCGCCCGCGGCCGGCCCGTCGAAGACGCCCGCGCTCGACACGTACACGACCAACCTCACGCAGCGCGCGCGTGACGGCAAGATCGACCCGGTGATCGGCCGCGAAGCCGAGATTCGCCAGGCGATCGACATCCTCATGCGCCGCCGCCAGAACAACCCGATCATGACCGGCGAGGCCGGCGTCGGCAAAACGGCGGTCGTCGAGGGTCTCGCGCTGCGGATCGCGGCCGACGACGTGCCGCCGCCGCTGCGCGGCGTCGCGCTGCACGTGCTGGACATGGGCCTGCTGCAGGCCGGCGCGAGCGTGAAGGGCGAGTTCGAGAACCGCCTGAAGAGCGTGATCGACGAGGTGAAGAAGAGCGCGCACCCGATCATCCTGTTCATCGACGAGGCACACACGATCATCGGCGCGGGCGGCCAGGCCGGCCAGAACGACGCGGCGAACCTGCTGAAACCGGCGCTCGCGCGCGGCGAACTGCGCACGATCGCCGCGACGACCTGGAGCGAATACAAGAAGTACTTCGAGAAGGATGCGGCGCTCGCGCGGCGCTTCCAGGTCGTGAAGGTCGAGGAGCCGAGCGAGCCGCTCGCGGCCGCGATGCTGCGCGGGATGTCCGGGTTGATGGAGAAGCACTTCAACGTGCGGATCCTCGACGACGCGATCACCGAGGCCGTGCGCCTGTCGCATCGCTACATCAGTGGCCGCCAGCTGCCGGACAAGGCGATCAGCGTGCTCGACACCGCGTGCGCGAAGGTCGCGCTCGCGCACAGCGCGACGCCCGCGGCGATCGACGACACGAAGAAGCGCATCGAGCGCATCGACGCGGAAATCGCGTCGCTGGAGCGCGAGGCGGCGGGCGGCGCCGCGCACGACGAGCGCCTGGGCGAACTGCGCGGCGCGCGCGACACGGCGCTCGCGCAATTGACCGAGGACGAGGCGCGCTATGAAGCCGAGCGCGCGATCGTCGTCGAGATCACCGAGCTGCGCGACACGCTCGACCGGGCGCGCGGTCCGTCGGAAGACGGCGAGCCGGTCGACGTGCCGGCCACGCGAGAGAAGCTGGCCGAACGCGTCGCGGCGCTGCACGCGCTGCAGGGCGGCGAGCCGATGGTGCCGCTGCAGGTCGACGGCCACGTCGTCGCCGAGATCGTCGCCGCGTGGACGGGCATTCCGCTCGGCCGGATGGTGAAGGACGAGATCGACACCGTGCTGAACCTGCAGCCGCTGCTGACCGCGCGCGTGATCGGCCAGGACCATGCGCTCGATGCGATCGCGCAACGCGTGCGCACGGCGACCGCGAACCTCGAGGATCCGAACAAGCCGCGCGGCGTGTTCATGTTCGTCGGGCCGTCGGGCGTCGGCAAGACCGAGACGGCGCTCGCGCTGGCCGACATCCTGTACGGCGGCGAGCGCAAGATGGTCACGATCAACATGAGCGAGTACCAGGAAGCGCACAGCGTGTCGGGCCTGAAGGGCTCGCCGCCGGGCTACGTCGGCTACGGCGAGGGCGGCGTGCTGACCGAGGCCGTGCGCCGCAACCCGTATTCCGTCGTGCTGCTCGACGAGGTCGAGAAGGCGCACCCGGACGTGCTCGAGATGTTCTTCCAGGTGTTCGACAAGGGCACGATGGACGACGCCGAAGGGCGCGAGATCGACTTCCGCAATACGCTGATCATCCTGACGTCGAACGTCGGATCGGCCGCGGTGATGCAGGCGTGCCTGAACAAGCCGGCCGAGGAACTGCCCGATCCGGACGCACTCGCCGAGGCGCTGCGCCCGCAGCTGTACAAGACGTTCAAGCCCGCGTTCCTCGGCCGGATGAAGGTCGTGCCGTACTACCCGATTTCCGACGACGTGCTGGCCGAGATCATCGAGCTGAAGCTCGAACGGATCCGTCGCCGCATCGAAGCGAACCACAAGGCCGCGTTCGAGTGGGACGAATCGCTCGTCGACGCGGTGCTCGCGCGCTGCACCGAGGTCGATTCGGGCGCTCGCAACGTCGACCATATTTTGAACGGCACGCTGCTGCCGGAGATCGCGGGCCACGTGCTCGGCCGGATCGCCGACGGCGCGGCCATCGCGCGCATCGCGGTGCGCGCGGACGAGGCCGGCGAATTCGCCTATACGGTCGAATGAACCCCCGCACGCGACATCTCATGCATCAACGGATTCACTGAACCATGCCGATCAATCTCCCCGAGCTGCTGACGCCGATCAGCGATGCGTCGCCCAGCGGCGACGACCTGCTGTTCTCGAATGAATTCGACGCGATCCAGGACGCGCGGCGCTACGACGATCCGACGCTCGACCAGGGCGAGTGGGTGACCGAGATCAAGGAGGCCGACTGGGGCTTCGTCGTCGATCACGCGGGCGCGCTGCTGCGCACGTGCACCAAGGACCTGCGGCTCGCCGTATGGCTGACCGAGGCGCTCGCGCTGGAGGACGGCATCACCGGCCTCACCGAAGGCTATGCGCTGCTGGAAGGCCTGTGCCGCGACTACTGGGACACCGTGCATCCGCTGCCGGAAGGCGACGACGTCGAATACCGGCTCGGCAACGTCGCGTGGCTGTCCGGCCGCACGGCCGAGCTGCTGCGCGGCATTCCGGTGACCGACGGCGCATCGAACGCGTTCACCACGCTCGACTGGGAAGTCGCGCAGCATGTGGCGCAGGCCGTGAAGCGCGATCCGGAACATGCGGACGACATCGCGCGCGGCAAGCCGTCGGTCGAGCAGGTCGATGCGTCGCGGCGCGTGACGTCGATCGCGTTCTACACGACGCTGCTCGCGAACCTGAAGGCGTTCGAAATCTCGCTCGACGCGTTCGAGGAGCGGCTCGTCGAACGCGCCGGCGATTCGGCGCCGAGCTTCCGGCAGACGCGCGACGCGTTCGAGACCGTGTACCGGCTCGTCGAGCGCTTCGCGCGCGAGCAGGGCTATACGGGCAGCGCGCCGCATGCGCCGTCGGCGCCGCAGGCGCAGCCCGAGCGCATCGAGCCGAGCTTCGGCGACGCGTTCCACACCGAGGAGACCCATGTGCAGTCGCAGACCGCTCCGCGTCCGCCGGTGACGCAAATGATCGCCGGCATCCAGAACCGTGCGCAGGCCGTCGACCAGCTTCGTGCGGTCGCGCGCTACTTCCGCCAGACCGAGCCGCACAGCCCGGTCGCGTATCTCGCGGACAAGGCCGCCGAATGGGCCGACATGCCGCTGCACAAGTGGCTCGAGAGCGTCGTGAAGGACGACGGGTCGCTGTCGCACATCCGCGAGCTGCTGGGGGTGAGGCCCGACGAGCAGTCGTGAGCCGCCGCTTGTTGACCTGAGAGCGCGGGCCCGGCGGGCTCGCGATGAACGAGAAGAAGGGTGACGCATGAACGTGACCGAACTGGCACAGGCGATTCGCGGTGGCCTGATCCAGCAGGATCGGCTGCTGAAGACGGACATCCCGTCGCTGCCGAACAATGCGCTCGTGCCGCGCCGCGCGGTGACCAGTTCGGCGCTCGGCCGCGATTTCAGCGTGGCGCTCGATCTGGTGTCCACCGCGAGCGACGTCGAGCTCAAGACGCTGATCGCGCAGCCGATCACGCTGTGGATCCAGCAGCCGGACAAGTCGTATCTGCCGATCAACGGCTATGTCCACACGGCGCGACGGCTCGGCGCCGACGGCAGCCTGTCGAGTTACCAGCTGCGCTTCGCGTCGTGGATGCATTTCCTCAAGTTCCGCAGCGACATGCGGTACTGGCAGGACCAGCCGGTCGACGCAATTCTCTCCGACGTGTTCGATACGCATCCGCAGGCCAGGGGCCAATACCAGTTCGCGTTGTCGAAACCGTTGCCGTCCCGGTCGTACTGTCGCCAGAGCGAAACCGACTGGAACTTCGTGCACCGGCTGATGGAGGACGAAGGGCTGTTCGGGTTCTGGCGGCACAGCGAAGACGGGAAGGCGCATACGCTCGTCATCACCGACGACGTGCATGCGGTCGATGCGCTGTCCCCGAATGTCGTTACGTTCGATCGTTCCGGCAGCGGCACCGAAACCGCCGGGTTTACGCAGTGGACCGCATCGCGGACGTTGCAAAGCACGCTGCACACGACGCGCACCTTCGACTACAAAGCGCCGTCGTCGGCGGCCAATCCGAACGGCACGTCGCTGCCGACCAAGGCCGGCCAGGGGGACCTGCCGGGCCAGGCGGAAATCTACGAATACACCGGCGCGTACACGTATCCGGGCCAGGACCGCGGCGAACACCTGTCGAAGATTCGTCTCGAGGAATGGGAGTCGCGCGCGAAGCGCTTCTTCGGCGTGGGCGGCGTGCGCGCGATCGATGCCGGCCGGCGCTTCACGCTGACAGGTCATCCCGAGCACGACCGCGATTCGGCGAGCGAGCGCGAGTTCGCGGCCATCGGCGTCACGCGGTACATCGAGAACAATCTGCCGGTTTCGGACCACGAAGCGAGCTTTCCGCATAGCCTGCAGGACCAGCTGGCGCAGGTGAAGGCCGGTCACGGGGAAGCGGCGGCATTCGAAGTTGGGCATGACGACGGCTCCGCCGGGTTCTATCTCGTCGAGGTCGAAGCGCAGCGCGCGAGCGTGCCGTACCGCAGCCCGTTCGAGCATCGCAAGCCCGCGATGCAGCTCGAGACGGCGATCGTCGTCGGGCCGAAGGGCGAAGAGGTTTATACGGACGAGCTGAACCGGATCAAGGTCATGTTCGTCTGGGACCGCCAGAGCGAAGGCCGCGAGAACGCGTCGTGCTGGATGCGTGTCGTGCAGTCCGATACCGGCGGCGGGTACGGCGGCGTGCATATTCCGCGGGTCGGCGAGGAAGTGCTGATCGGCTACATCGGCGGCGACTGCGACCGGCCGATCGTCATGCATCGCGTGTACAACGGTGCGACCAGGCCGCAGTGGCATAGCAACGGGATCCTGTCGGGCCTCCGGTCGAAGGAGTATGCAGGATCGGGGCACAACGAGATGGTGCTCGACGACGCGACCGGGCAGAACCGCGCGCGCCTGTTCAGCAGCAGTGCGAATTCGTTGCTTCATCTCGGCTATCTGATCGAGCAGAACGGGAACACGCGCGGTGCGTATCTCGGCTCAGGCTTCGACCTGCGCACGGACGCGTACGGCGCGATGCGAGCCGGGCAGGGCCTGTACGTGACGACGCATCCGAAGCAGGCGAACAGCCAGCCGCTCGACGTGAGTGAGGCGAAGCAGCAGCTTGGCAATGCGCAGGGGCTGATCGAATCGATGTCGCAGGTCAGCGAGATGCATCAGGCGGAGAGTCTCGGCACCGGTCGCGATGCGCTCAAGCAATTCGCCGAGGCGACGCAGAACAGCGTGGCGGGGGCGGCCTCGGGCGGTGGCAGGACCGCAGGCGGCGGGACGGGGAATGCGAATGCGTTCAAGGAGCCGGTGATGTTGTTCGCGAGCCCGGCGGGGATTGGGGTGGCGTCGCAGCAGTCGGTGCACCTGGCGAGCGACCGGCAGACCAATATCGTCAGTGGTCAAAGTACGTTCATTACCAGCGGGAAGTCGCTGATCGCCGGCATCCGGGATCGCATCAGCCTGTTCGCGCAGAACGCCGGGATGAAGCTGTTCGCCGCGAAGGGCAAGGTCGAGGTTCAGGCGCATGCGGACAGCATCGAACTCACAGCGCAGAAGACCGTGAAGATGATGGCGGCGACCGAGGCCGTCGACGTGGCCGCGAAGCAGGAGATCCTGCTCACGTCGGGTGGCGCCTATATCCGGATCAAGGGCGGCAACATCGAGATTCACGCGCCGGGGAAGGTAGATTTCAAGGGCGCTCAGCACCAGTTCAGCGGACCGACGAGCATGCAGTATCCGCTGCCCGCGATGCCGGGCGGCACGTGCAAGCAATGCGTGCTGAATGCGCATAGCGGTCGTGAATCGATGGTCGAGGCGGATTGATGGACGAAGTCAACGATACGGGTGACACCATCGAGATGGCGGCGGATGGGCCCAATCCGCGCGAGCGTGAATGGCCGGCGTTCGTGGAGACGCTGAAGGCATCGCTGGAGCACGAGGCCGGCGACGGCAGACCGATGCGTCTGTACGTGCTCGTCGACACGCGCGGTTATCAGGAGCTGGACACGCAGCTGGCAGCCGTGCGCGGCCTGCGTTACGCGTCCCTTTGGACCGATACCGGGCTGGATGCCTATACGGATATCGCACCGTACCTGATTGCGTTCGACGGTCGCGCACTCGACGGCGGGGATGCGGAGCAGCATCGCGTGCTGCGTCAGCTGTGGCTGGATGCCGTCGATCTGCATGCGGTGACGTGGTTGTGCTCGGCGTGGTCGTTCGACGCGCTGGATGCACATCTGCGCCAGTACGTGAAGTACGCGCTGCCGAACGGTCGCGCGTACTACCTGTTCTTCTTCGACAATCTTGTATTCGGGCGGCTCCGACAGGTGTGGAGCGACACGCAGGCGCAGCAGTTCGTCGCGCCGTTTAGCGAGATCCGATATCGCGATCGTCGGCTCGACGAAGTCGTGTGGCGCAACGACACGCCGGCGGTTGAAGGTGTGATGTCGGCAAGCGACGCACCGGACCTCAGCGAGCGGCAGCACGCGCTACTGATCGAGCTCGGGTACCCGGACAAGCTCGTGCTGAAGTTTCGCGAGACGATGGCGGCGGTGGTCGATCACCTGTCCGATGCGGAACTCCATGATCAGGTTGTCGAGCAACTCGAACGCGCAGCAGCGCACGGGATTGCCGAAGAAGCGGAATTGCAGTGCTACGTAATGACGGGCGTGCTGGTTGCGCCCCGGTTCGACGAGCATCCCGCGGTGCGGGTGTGCCTTGGAGCCGTGGCGCATGGAGAGACGACGCTCAATGACGCGTTGGCGACGATCGACGACGCGACATGGAATGCGATTCGCGATGCGCACGAGCGGGAATCGATGGAGGCGCTTCGTGGCGTGGCGTAGGTCCGCGCCGGCGATGTGCCTGGTTGCGGCGGCTTTGAGCGCGTGTGGCAAGTCGGAGCCGGTGTATAGCGGAGTTTCGGTAATGGGTCGGAATTATCTGCCGTACAACATGAGCGGCTTCACCGTGATGGACGCGTTTGGAAACAAGGCAAGCGGCGGCGGGGACGACCCGCCGGGTGCAGGTGGGGGGAGCGTGACGTGTTGCTACCAACTCAAGGGCGCCGAGTTCACGGTCGAATGGAAGTATTACGATGCAGACCGATGGACGATGGACGACTCGCACATGCAGGAGGTCGAGACAAAGGTCGTGATGCCACCGTCGGTCGTTCCTGAGCAGCTCGGCGCCCGCATTCTCGAAGTTCATTTCTATCCGGATCGTCACGTCGAGCTTCAATTTCCGGGCGAACTTCTCGACAAGTCGCGTATTCCGATCGTCGAGGTTTCCCGATGGATGGCGACTCGTTATCAGGCGCAACTGGATAGGAAATTTGCAGATACGGACGGGCAATCGCATCGTCGCATCGCGCGTGCAGTGGCTGCTGCGTGGCTGAAATATCGGCTGACCGACTGGCGTGATCTCGCGCAATACGTGTACTTCGACCTGCTGGTGAACAGTCGATTCGATTCGCACCCGACGGTCCAGCGCATCTTGCAGACTGATGCCAGTCAACCCGGTACGTTCGCGAAGTCGATGCAGACCTTGTCGAAGAACGTGCTGTCGGCTTTGGCGAGCGGCCGCTTCGAACCCGTGGCTGTCCCGGCGGTTCCTGACGGCTTGCTGCCGTCACCGCGTATGGACGAGGCGCGACATGGTTGATTTCGTGGGGAGAGGTTCTGGCTATGAGTGGAAGGGCCGCTTACGTGACGGGCGGAACGATACCGATGCGTGGGATATGCCTGCAACGCATGCTCGACAATATTCGGAAGGAAAACATCAGTGAATAGCACGACGGGATTTTCGGGGCTGGCGAGCCGTGTTCTGGCTGGGTGTCTGCTCGTGACGGCCATGGCGGCGTGCGGCAAGTCGGAGCCGACATATAGCGGCGTTTCGGTCATCGCTCACAACTATCTGCCGTACAACCTGGACGGGTTCACGATCACCGATGCCCACGGAAACAAGGCGGGTGGGGGGAACAGCTTGCCGGGTGGTGGGGGCGGGGTGACGTGTTGCTACAAGCTCCAGGGAACCGAGTTCACGGTCAAGTGGAATTACGTCGACGTCGACCAGTGGCATAAAGGCAATGAGGAAACGCTTCACGCCGAGGCAAAGGCGACGTTGCCCCCATCGCAGGTTCCGGAGAAGGTAGGCGATCGAATCCTCGAGGTTCACTTCTATCCGGATCGTCACGTCGAGCTTCAGTTTCCTGGCGCGTTGATGGACGAATCGCGTATTCCGATGATCGATGTGTCGCGCTGGATGGCGAGCAGGTATCAGGCGCAATTGAGCAAGCGGTACGACGAGCGTGAAGACCAGCAGTTTCGTCGTGTCGCTCGAGTTGTTGCGTTGGCATGGTTGAAGTACCGCCTCGTCGATCTCGACGATTTGAAGCAGTACGCTTACTACAACCTGCTCGTGAACAGTCGCTTCGACTCGCATCCGGAGATCCAGCGCATGTTGCAAGCGGATGCCGGCAAGCCAGGCGCTTTTGCGAAGTCCATGCAATCGTTGCCGAAGAATGTTCTGTCTGAATTGACGAGCGACAAGTTCGAACCGGTCGCAGTGCCACCCATATCCGACGGGCTGGTTCCGCCGCCGCGTGTCGAGGAGAAAAAGCATGGCTGAAAGAGTCAAACTCGATCCGGATGACGCGACGCCAACATCCGTATACGCCCAAATCGCAAACCAGAATGCGACGATGTACCCGAAGGGCGATTGCATGCCGTGCGGCGCGACGATTCGGATGGGCTTTTTCTTCGATGCATTCGGACGCCATCGCGATATCGACGATCCATCGAGTTCGCAATACTCCAATATCGCCCGGCTCTGGGAAGCGCATCGCGATATGGAGGATCCGAGACGGCCCGCGAATCAGTTCTGGTTTCGCTTCTATTATTCGGGATTGGGCACGCCCCTCAACGAGTCAGCCAAGGCCGAGGAATGGATCAATGCTGCCGTAGCCGCGAGCAAGATGGGGGGCAAGAAGGCGTTGAGCGGAGCGCAATCGGTCGCCAAGTCGTTCACGCGCGTCAATACGCCGCTCAAGCAGGCCAGCGTAAAAAAACGTGTCGACGACGTAAAGAAGCAGCTCATCGATGGGTTCCTCGAGGGGGATTTCTCGCTTCGACCAATCGACAAGGCATTCCAGGATCTTCGGAAGGATATCGAACGCATTCCCGCTCAGGCGCGGCGTGTCATGAACGTCTTGAATGCATCGCCGGAGCGATACTGGGAACGAACCAAGGCGACCGGAACGCTGCTGTGGCGCAACGCGAAGAACGACTTCAAGAACAACGTCAAAGGCGCTCCGATGAAGGCGGGCTGGGCGGTCGCTCGCAGCCTCTTTGTCGGTATAGCGATGGAGAACGTGCCGATCGTGCGTGACAATTCCGTCATGGCCAAAGCTTTCGGCACAGGTGTCGATACGCGGTTGATCGCCGCCAAGGACCAGTTCAAGACTGCGTACGAGGCCGTCAAGAGCCAGATGCCGAAAGTCCGGGCGATCGAGGTTTCGGTGTTCGGCGCGGATCGAGGGTGCGTGCTCGCACGTGCGTTCATCAACGATCTGGCGGAGAAATACAAGCGCAGGGACGACACGGATCTCGCTATTGACGGTGTGTCGATTCAGATCAAATTCGTCGGATTGCTCGATGCAGTTTCATCCATCATGTCGGAGGAGGCCGGCGAGCTGATCGGAATGGTGCCTTATCTGGGTATGCTCAAAACCAGCTTCAAGGATCGTCCTCTCGCCATCCCGGCCAGTGTGCAGCGCTGCGTTCATTTTGCCGCTGCGCATGAGATGCGCTTCTATCAGCGACTCGACAGTCTCGAGAAAACCCGTGGCGAACAGTTTCTCTATCCGGGCACGAGCTGTGATGTCGTCGGCGGCGCGCCGAGCGGGGCCATGGGGCTCAATGCCGAATTGATGAGAGTCCCGCTGCAAGACATGTTGCTGGAAGCGATCAAGGCGGGCGCGGTCATGGACACCATGGAGGATCTGTACCTGTACAACGCGCCGGTGTTCAAGCGTTTCAAGCTCTCGGATCCGATCAAGTACGGTGGTAAGGAGTATCGAATCAAGGCGCTGGTCAACGCCTACCGCACCCTCGTCCCGCGCAAGCCCGGCGCCGACTTCATGGAGCATTCGAAAGTCTTCATGCGCTGGATTGCAGCCCGCTACATGGATCCCGACTTCCGCCGCACGATTGCCGACCCGGTTGCCGACTGGAAACGCAACATGAGCGACGCTGACCTGCAGCGCAAGACGGCGAAGTCGCAACTCGACTGGGAACTGCAGCGACAAGGCATCAACATGAGCATGCTGGCCAGCCGCAGCCAGGAGGACCAGGCGAAGCTGCGGGGCATGAAGGCAGCGAGCGACGCGGCACAAAAGCGCTATGAGAAGCTGATCGCGGAAGCGCCGAAGGACTATTCGACGGTCTGGGAGCGTCTCGAGAAGGAAGCGGCAAAGAAGCTGCGCCGCGCGTCGTATCAGGACGGCCTGAAGCAATCCGCCGAGCGTATCCGTAACATGCCGGATTCGTGGGACTCCAATAACAAGGCGAGCGCGGACGCGATCGAGGCGGCTATGCTGCCGGAAGCCGAGATGGAGCTGGTGTCGGCCTGGAAGGAAGGGGTCGAAGGCAAGCATCCGCTTCCGCAGGAGGTCATGGCGCTGTTCGACATGCTTGTCCACGATACGTTGTTGACGAGCTGGCAAGACCACGTGCTGGCGCCGTCACTGTACTTCCGCACTCGCGACAAGGATACGTTCGGGTCGAGCGATCTCGCAAAGGAAGCGAAGCAGCGCAAGAAAGACGATCTTGCCGCGGCACGTATCGACCAGGCGGCCAAGCAGAGCCAGGAATGGGCGCGGGGCTACAAGGGCGGCACAACTCCCCCCATTCATTGAGCGGCGTTGCTGGATGACGGAGCGCCAGCCTCGCTGTCTATCAGGGAAGAGCGCTCCGCGAGATGACCGCCATATTCGAATGCTGAACCGCCGAACATCGACTCACGGCAGATTCAGCATGGCGCCTGGCCTACAAGCAACTCCGCGAAACCGGCCTGCACGTCCGCATCACGCACCGCTGGCGCGATTCCGCGCGCGCCGTGCTTTGCGCCGCACCGCATGCTTTTTGCGATCCTCGATCCACGGAAGCAGCGCAATGCTCACCGCACACAGCATCAAGCCGCCGACCAAGGCGAACAGACCGAATCCGATTTCTCGTACCCATTCCCCGCCCACAACCGCTTCGTTGCGCCGCGCAATACCCGGAAACATCGGCGAAACGCGCAGACCATCGTTCCCGGCCTCGCCGCAATACGTCTTCGTGAACGCGGCGAACTGTTCGCGACCGATGTTCGACGCGGCCGAACGCGAATAAACAGGCGACCCGGCAGGCCGCCACGTCGTGTCGTAGTGCTGCGTCTGCCCTGCACCATAGCGGAAGACGGCGCGCGCTTCCCATGTCACGTCGGACTTGCCATATCGCAGAGACAACTCGCATCGCTCGACGAAGGCGGGGACATGAGGCCATGCACCAGCGCGAACGAGGATGGCCGAATTGATGACGCCCGATGCGCCCACCAGCACGAAGACCGCACCGAAAACCAGAAGAATGGCCGATCGCAAGCAGCGCAGAGCGAATTTCATCGGAATTGCTGGATTCTCGCCATACCCCCGAATGCTCCGCCTACTGCCCCACCCGGAACTCGATCCGCCGATTCCTCGCCCGCCCTTCGGCCGTATCATTCGGCGCAATAGGCTGATCCGGCCCGACCCCCGTCGTCGTCATCTGCTGCGGCGGGATGCTCTTCGTGATCAGATACCCCTTCACCGCGTCCGCACGCGCCTGGCTCAGCGCGATGTTCGACGTCCGGTTCCCGGAGTTGTCGGTATGCCCGATGATGTCGACCGTGCGGTTCTGCATCTTCGCGAGCGCGGCCGCCATCTGATCGAGAATCTGCCTGCCTTGCGGCGTGAGCGTCGCACTGCCCGTTTCGAACTCGATCGTGCGATTCGCGAGCGTCTGGTCGAGCAGCCCCTGCTCGGACGCCGACACGCGCAGCCCGTTCTTGATCGTATAAGTCGGATTCAGCGTATTCGCCATGTCGCTCGCGAGCTGCTGGCGCTGCGCCTCGTTGTGCACCTCGCCCTTCATCTCGATCTGCGTGCCGTTGATCTTCAGCTGGCCTTTGCTGATCTGCTTCAACTGCGCACCGAGCAGCTTCTGCACGTTCGCGCTCCAGTTCGGCGGCGTCGCGACGTCGCCGACCTCGATCTGGTCGACCACGTTCGCCGCGCCGTAGGTGTCGCGCAGCTTCTGCAGCACGGCGGCCTTGGTCGCCTCGTCGGGCACCTTGCCGCCGACCACCACCTGGCCGGGCGACGCGTTCGCGGGCGGCGGTGCGATCGTGCCGGCCGTGCCGCGCACCACCGTGCCGGACGCCGTGGCCGACGCGGCGCCAGGGTTGGCGTTCCCGGGCAGGGCAGTGGCCGCGACCGTGCCGTTGCCGACCGGCGTGACGGTCGCGCCGCCCGTGTTCTGCGCATGGGCCGCGCCGCAGGCGACGAGGCCCGCGGCGGCGAGAGCGGATACGAAGGGCGACAAGCGCGTGCGCCGGACCTGAATCGTGCGTTGCATCCCGTCAGCCTCCGATGAACGCTTCGCGGAAGGCGTCGATGGCGACGCGCAGCGAGAGTTGCGGTTGGTCGAGGTAGCTGACGAGCTTGCTGATCTGGTGATCGTTTTGCGCATGGGCGTCGATCCACTCGGGATCGTCGATGTCGATGTTGTGGGCGGCGTAGGTCTGCGGATCGACGACGCTCAGCAGCGTCTTCGACGACGCGCCGTTGAAGCCGATGATCAGCCGTTCGCGTTCGGCGATCGTGCCGATGAAGATCGCGAGCTCGAAGTCGGCCTGCGCGACGAACGGTGCGATCAGTTCGAGCCAGAACGCGGCGACGAGGCTGCGATAGAACGGGTCGACCGGCAGCGGCAGCGTGAGGCCGCGCTCGATGTGCGACGAGCCACTCTGCATCACGGGCCGCAACAGCGAACCGAGCGCGAGCATCGCGCCGCGCAGCCGCACCGGATGACCGCTTTCGAGCAGCATCTGCTGCAGGCCGTACAGCGACTGGTGTTCGATGAAGTCGTTGAAGGTGCCGTCATGCGACGTGCCGGGGCCGCCGACGTCGATCGGCACCTGCGTATCGCCGAGCGCCTGCAGCGCGCCGGGCGGCTCCTCCTTCGCGAGCAGCGCCGGCATCTGCGCGGCGACGCGCGACCACAGCCGCGCGAACGCGAGCGGGCTGCGCGCGAGGAACGCGAGCGGCCGGTCGACCTCGAGCGCGGTCGCGCCGAGGAACGGGAAACGGCGCATCGACACGTCGTGGCTCGCGACCATGTGGCCCGCGATGGCGAGCTTGCTGCGCGAGCCGAGGAACGCGAAATGCATCGGCTTCGCATCCTCGTAGACGATCTTCCAGCGCGGATCCTCCGCGAGCAGTTCGAGTGCTTGCGCGATCCAGCGATCGAGCGTCTGCAGCAACTGCGGATTGTGCTGGCTCTTCACGAAGTCGCCGCGCGACGGAATCTTGCCGAAGTAGGCGATCTGCGCCTGAACGGTTTGCGTCATTGCGCCCCCTGTGCGTTCGTTGCGGTGGCGGCCGCGACGGCCGGTGCGGCCGCCGGCGCGCCCGAGCCGGCCTGCGTCGCGTTCTGCGCGGCACCCGCGCTCGCGTCGGCGACCGACGACGGCAGCTGCAGGCCGCGCAGGCTCTGCTGCTGCGGCTGGTCGCCGCCGCTGCTGGTCGGCTGCGACGTGCTGATGATGCGCATCGTCACCGACACGTTCACGCTGCCCTGGACCCACGTGAGGTCGAAGGTGCCGTCCGGACGGCGCTTGCGCTGCGCCGAGTTGATCAGCTTCTCGAGACCGTAGCGGCCCGGTTCGTTGACGAGCTGCACCGTGCGGCCGTCGAAGGTCGTCGCGGACAGCGTCGCGCCCGGCGAGCCCTGCGGGTTCGGCCACACGAAGTTGGTCCACTGCGGCGGCGTGTTGCGGTAGCGCAGCTGCTGGCCGTCGATCGCGATCGTGTATTCCGTCGTGCCCGTGCTCGGCTGCGGCAGGATCTGGAACACGGTCTGCGGTTCGGCCGCCGCGGCCGCGCCGCCCGCGGCGTCGCCGGCGAGCGGGGCGACCCAGCGCGCGAAGCCGTTCGTGAAGTCGGGCGTGAGGCCGATGCCCATGTCGCCCCACGTGCGGGCGGCGAGCGTGTCGCCGCGGCGCACCGCGAGCGGGCCCAGCGTCGTGCCGACGAACTTCGCGATCGCACCGTCCGGACCGAACACCTGCGCGATTTCACCGGCGCCGGCCTCGACCTTCGCGTTCGCCGCGAACGGGTACTTGGTCGCGAGCGAGCTCTGGAACGGCTGGTAGACCTGCGCGTTCCATACCTTGTTGACTTCCGCGCTGGCAGGCTGGATCACCACCGAGAACGCCTGCATCAGCGGCCGCACCAGCAGCGGACGCAGCGACTTGCGTTGCGAATCGGTGAGGCCTGTCAGCATCTGCTCGTCGACGAACTTCAGCGAATCGGCGAGTTCCGAGCCGTTGCCGTCGAGCGTCTGCTGCATCAGCTGGCGCGCGCCGGGGCCGGGGTCGCCCTGGTTCTTGATCACGTTGAAGCGCGTACGGACCTTCGACAGCGAATCCATGTAGCCCTTGAGCATCGACGTGCCGTCGTGCGTCGCGACGATCCGCGCGAGCCCGATGAACTCCTGGCCGATCGGACCCATCGGCACCTCGGCCGGATTGCCGTTGATGTCGATGTTCGCGGCCGCCACCTGGCCGGCCTGCGAGCGCGTGAACAGCTGCTTGACCCAGTTCACGACGCCGGTCTGCGCCTTCTTGATCGCGACGTTCGCCAGCGACGGGTTGTCCCACGACGTCTGGTCGTACGCGGTCTCGAGGATCTTGCGGATCGGCGAATCCTGCGGGTCGCCGAGGCGGTTCATCCCGTCGACGGCCTGGCCGAAGCTGCTGAAGCCCTGCACCGCGATGCCCTGCATGAACTTCTGCCAGTGCTGCGCGTACTCGGTCTTGTACATCCCGACGAGAGTCTTCTGGATCTGCTCGGGGCTGCCTTCCAGCGTCAGGTCGTCCTGCGTCGACGTGTTCAGGACCCAGTCCTTCGCCTGCAGTTCCTTGGTCGCCGCGTCGCGGATCGCCGGCTGCACGTAGTCGAACCACGCTTCGCGCGTGAACGTGCCCGGAATCGCATAGCTGCCGGCGACCAGCCCCTGGTTGCCGTCGCCGACGATGCGCGCGATGGTCATCGGCGCGAAGCGGGTCGACGCGCGCGCCTTGATTTCCTCGTAGACGCGCTGGCGGGCCGGCATGCCGCGCACGACGCGGCGCAGGTTCTCGCGGGTCTGGTCGACGAGCGCGAGGTTCGCGTCGATCATCGGCCAGTCGTTGTCGTTCACGCGGGCGAGATAGAACGAGATCATGCGCTCGGCGCTCTTGATCATCTCGTCGCGCGGCATGTTGCCGCGATTCGTCTCGAGCCAGCCGCGCCAGAAGCGGGCGAGCTGGTCGGTCAGGTGCGCCTGTTCGACGTGACGCTTGTCGGACAGCATCAGGTAGGTCTTCAGCGCGTTGTACGCGTCCTGCACGTTGGTCGGCGACGCGTCGCTGTAGAGGCCGCCTTGCGGCGCGGCCGGCTGTTGCGGCGCGGCGGCGGCCGCCGCCGCCGCGGATGCGCCTTGCGCGGCGCCGGCGAGCGGCGTGGCGCCCGGCGGGTTCGTCGACACGGGAATCGCGCCGCCCTGCACGGCCCCCGATTCCGGCGGGCGCGTCATCGGCACGAGCTGTTCGGGATGCGCGTTCACGTCCTTCATGAACGACGCGAGGTTCTGCGAGACCGGCGCGAGCAGGATCTGGCGCACGCCGTTGTAGTACTCGGTCAGCAGGTGCTGCTCGAGACGGTCGCCCTGGTACAGGCCGAGCGACACCGACACCGGCTTGTCGCGGCGGAACTGTTCGAGCTGTTCGATGCGGTCTTCCAGGATGTCCATTGCCTGCAGGCGCGACTGCAGGTCGTTGCGGCCCTGCTGCAGGCGCGTGACGTTGTCGAGGTCGGCCTGCACGTTCGCGACGAGCTGCTGGTTGCCGATCGTCGACCAGGTCCAGCCGCCGAGCGCGAGTGCGAGCGCCGCGACGAAGCCGAAGAAGGTCGCGTAGCGCAGCCGGGTCTTGGTCGGGCTCGCGAACTGGCGCACGGTCTGGCGGTCCGCGAAGATCACCTTCGAGAACAGGTCGCGCAGGAAGAAGCCGTTCTTCGAGAACGCGCTGTGCGGCTTGGGCAGCGCGCTCGCGTCGAGGCCGAAGCGGTGCGCGATGCGCTGCGCGGCGGCGCTGTTGGTTTCGCCTTCCTGCAGCGCGCTGGTGAAGTAGAAGCCGCGGAAAATAGGCTTGTACTGGAACGGGTTGTTCTCGAACAGCGTCGCGAGGAACGCGCGCAGCGACGGCTTGATCGTCGAGAATTCGAGCGGGAAGCTCAGCTGGCCCGGCGACAGCTGGTTGCCGCGCGACAGCGACAGCTGCGCGACGCTGATTTCCTTCAGCCCTTCGTAGAGTTCCTCGAAGTGCGTGTCGAACTGCGCGACCACGTCGCGCTTGTCATCGGGCTCGTAGGGCAGGGTGGCGCCCCACACGCGGTCGTATTCGTGCTTGTCGCTGCTGCTGAAGAATTCGGTGAAGCCGGTGATCAGGTCGGCCTTGGTGAACATCACGTAGACCGGCGCGAACACCTCGAGCTTTTCCGTCAGTTCCTGAACGCGCTGACGGAGATTCTTCGCGAGGTTGATCGCGAACTCGGGGCGGTTGCCGGTGAGTTCGGCGATGCTCGCGGTGACGATGATGCCGTTGATCGGCGCCTTCGGACGATAGCGCTTCAGCAGGCCGAGAAAGCCGAGCCATTCGCTGCGGTCTTCCTCGTGCACCGAGTAGCGGCCGGCCGTGTCGAGCAGGATTCCTTCGGTCGTGAAGAACCAGTCGCAGTTACGCGTGCCGCCGATGCCGTGGATCACCGCGCTGTTCTTGTCCGCGAACGGAAACTGCAGGCCGGAGTTCAGCACGGCGCTGCTCTTGCCGGCGGCCGGGTTGCCGATCACGATGTACCACGGCAGTTCGTACAGCGCGGAGCCGCCCGACACCTGGCCGATCTTCGACGTCTTGATCGTCTTCACGGCGTCGGACAGGCGCGTGCGCAGCACGTCGAGGTCGGCGGTCTTCGTGTCGGGTGCGAGCGCGGCCGCGGCCGGCGCGGCGATCTTGCCGGTTTCCGCCTGCTCTTCCAGCACCTGCCCGAGCTGCCGGTTCGCGCGCTTCACGCGCCAGCGGCGCACCAGTGCGACGCCGAGCCACAGCACGAGGATCGCCGCGAAGGCGACCGCCGCCCACAGGAGCGGCAGCTGCAGCATGTCGGCAGCGATGAAGAGAATCGCCGCTAGCGCGACGATCCCGACAATCGAGAGCGTACGCGGATGAGTCAGCACGTTGAGGATGCGTTGCATAGGACGTTCAGGTTCCGGTGCGATTCGGTGAGGCGACGCAGGCGCGCCGAGCGGCAAGCGTGGCGCCGCGATGTGTCGCCATGCTGTCAAACGGGATGAAGGGGGCTGGCATCAATGCGCCCGCGGCATCGGAGAAGGCGCGCGCAATAATGAAAGGACGCTGTGAGAATTAAAACGGAAGCGGCTGCCTGAAAAAATCGCGCAACGGAATGCCCGATTGTTTGCGCCGCCCAAATCGTTTCCTGCCGGGTGATTAAAAAGCCCCATGCCGCCCTCATTATTTCTTGTCCGGCAGCCCTGACTAGCTGCCGCGTCCCAGTTTAAAACCGGGTTTATGGTATTCCACGTGCCCGAGATCCATCATTTTCCAACGGCCTCCCCAGGTCAGGCCGACTTGCTCGGCGACCTGTCCGTACAACTGGTAGCCGCGCATCGCCCAGGGATCTTTCTCGGAAATGACCAGCTTGCCGTCGCGCAGAAACGCGTTGTCGGCCGCGAGCCCGAACTGGTGATAACTCTGGAAGGCCGCCGCATTGGTCACGTTGGTGCCCATCTGCGCGAGCCGGTTCTGTCGTTCCGGACTCCGATAACCTTCCAGCAGCGCCATCTCGTAACCATATTGTTCGTGCATGATCTTGTAGACCAGCAGCAAACGCGTACGGAAATCGGGATCCAGCAGGTTCCAGTCGCGGCTTGCATCTCTCAGCGCAGGCCGTACCTGTTCGACTTCCTTCGTGGCAAAGACTTCCGGCGGCAACGGCGGCGGCGGCACGAGCTGTTCGCCCTGCAGCAGCGCGGCGATCTTCTCGTCAGGCACGCGCGCCGTGTCGTCGTACTGAAATAATTGCCGACCGCGTAACGCAATGGCCACCAATGGCGGCGTCGCAAGAATACCTGCCGACACCATAATCATCAAGCGCCGCCGGATCAGTAAATTTTGCACGTCACTTAATGCGCCGCGCGTAACGGTTGCCGATTTAACAATTTGACTTCGCGTACGTGCGGCGTGATCGTTCGCGCGGCGCGTCAGGCGGCCGCGAAACTGGGCGACGGATTCGAAAACGGTCGCGCGGATACCCGGTAAAAGCAACAGTGCCGCAACCGCGACGGCAAGGGCGAAATAGGCGACGAGTGCGACGGCAATCAACGAAATCCCCGGAAATTGGAATTGATTGTGTTTTGCAATGCTTGCTCTTAGAATCAGGCTGCTTTGAGAGGCCGGGCTATATTATCGCGGTGAATTAAACCAGGATTCAATGAGACGCTGAATGAGTGCGCCGGAAAATTCAAATTCGAAAACCCCGCCCAGCCTGCTATCCGATACCAAACCGGCAGGCGGGGGCGAACCGCAGCAGTCGCGCATTCTCGCGAATCTGGAAGGACGTGTCACGCCGCCGGCCGAACCGCCGCGCCGTTCGCTGAAGGGGCCGATCGCGGCTGTCGTCGCGCTCGTGGTCGCCGTCGGCGGCTGGGGCGCATGGCGCTGGCAGCAGCAATCCGGCGAGGCGGCCGTCGTGGCCGCCGCGCCCGTGCAGGCACCGGCAAAGGCCGAGCCGGCCAGCGCCGCCGCCGTGCAGGTCGCGCAGAATGCCGCGTCGGCTGCGCCCGTCGTGCAAACGGCGACGATCGTCAACGACGATGCCGCGTCCCAGGTCGTTGCGTCCGCATCGGGCGCGTCGGGCGCGGACAACAGCCGCTTGTCGCGCGCGCTCGCGAACGGTGCCGACGATGCATCGGGCGCGGCCACGGCGGGCGCCGTCGCCGCGACGGCTGCCGCAGCAGCGGCGACGACGAAATCCGCGAAGGCCGACGCCACGAAGAGCGACAAGGTCGCCGCCCGCAGCAAGGCCGATGCGAAGGCCGACGCGAAGGCGGAGGCTCGCAAGCATCACAAGGAACAGCAGGCGGAGCTCGCGCAGGCGAAGAAGCGTCGCGAAGCGACGACCCGTTCCGCGAGCGCGAAGGCATCCGGGAAGGACGACCCGGATGCGGACCTGCTCGCCGCGCTCGTCGCCCGTACGAAGCCGGCCGACAAGAAGGTCGCCGCGCAGAAGGGGCAGGTCGTGCCGACCAAGACGGCCGCCGCGACGGGCGGGTCGCTCGCATCGCGCGTGAAGGATTGCGCGGAGCGCGGCTTCTTCGAGGATCAGCTGTGCCGCTGGCGCGTCTGCGACGGCCACTGGGGCAAGGATCCGGCCTGCCCGACCGCCGCGCAGTCGGAGACGCGGCAGTAACCGGCATCACACCAGCCTGCACATCGCACCTGCGCCGCCCACCGGGCGGCGCGTTGTTTTTGGGGACGTCTTACGCCGGACGGCAGGATGTGACAATGTCACGAAAATGCCGCATGCATCGGGCATACGTTTCCTTCCATTTCCCGGCGTGGCGCCGCAATGCGCGATGCGCGGCGCGGCGAGCGCCGCACGACCTTCGACACGATGGACCTGATCGTACAGACTTACGGCGCCGATACGTCCGGCATGGTGTGCGGATTCCGCTTCGTCCCGGGCGGATCGGGCGCGATGCTCGATGCCGATGCGGCCGCCGCATGGCTGCGCGCGTGCCGCGAGCGCGATGCGGCCGCATCGGACGATTTCGTCTGGCTGCACTTCAATCTCGCGCACGGCGCGAGCGAGCGCTGGATGCGCACGCACCTCGGATTGCCCGACAGCTTCTTCGAATTCCTCCACGAAGGATCGCGCTCGACGCGCATCGAGCAGGAGGACGGCGCGCTGCGCGCGATCGTCAACGACGTGATGTTCAACCTCGAGCTGACGCCGTCGGAAATCGCGACGCTGTTCGTCCACGTCGAGCGGCGCATCATGGTCACCGCGCGGCTCAAGCCGCTGCGTTCAGTCGATACGCTGCGAGCCTGCGTGCGCGACGGCGAGCGGTTCCGGTCGCCGGCCGAACTGCTCGTGCACCTGCTGCGCGACCAGGCCGACCTGCTGATCCAGATCATGCGGCGCACGAGCATCGACGTCGATCGCATCGAGGATCGCTTCCTGTCGCAACGGCTCACGTCGAACCGCATCGAGCTCGGCGCGATGCGCCGCACGCTGACGCGGCTGCAGCGCATGCTGGCGCCCGAGCCCGGCTCGATTTTCCGGCTGCTCGCGAAACCGCCCGCGTGGCTCCACGCCGAAGACGTGCAGGAACTGCGCGAATCGACCGAAGAGTTCTCGCTGGTGCTCGCGGATCTGTCTGGGCTCAACGAGCGGATCAAGCTGTTGCAGGAAGAGATCGGTTCGCGGCTCGACGAGCAGAACAACCGGACGCTGTTCACGCTGACGCTCGTGACCGTGATCGCGCTGCCGATCAACATCGTCGCGGGTTTCTTCGGGATGAACGTCGGCGGCGTGCCGTTCTCGGAGAACAAGCACGGGTTCTGGCTGATGGTGCTGCTGGTCGCGGGCTTTACCGCACTCGCCGCGTGGTGGGCGTTTCGCCGGCGCGACGATCGCTAGGGCCCGTTATTGGCGTGAACAGGCGCCAGGTCGGCATTGGCGCGGCGCCGCACGCGGCGGCAACAAAAAACAGGCCCCGCATCCGGGGCCTGCGATAGGCGGTGAAGGGACGTGAAGGGACATGAAGCGTCGAACGCCGGCCGGCGCCGCGTATCGCGCGGCACCGGCCGGCCGGATCACGTTACTGAACCAGCGTCTTGCGCGGCTTGAACATGCCCTGGTAGCGCAGCGACGGACGTTCCTTCACCGTCGGCGCGATGCCGCCGAAGCTCGGCGTCTGGCGCAGCTTCATCGCGGCCGGCGAAGCGACCGAGCCGATCGACGTCGAACGCGAAGCCGGCGCGAGGTTGTTCGCGACGAGCAGCGCGGCCTCGCTCTTCAGGTTCGCGAGCAGCACCGGATCGACCGAGCTGTTGACCTGCGTGAGCAGGCCGCTCCACGCGGCGTCGCTGTAGTTCACGACGTAGTAGTCGAGACCGCTCGGATCCGCGACCACGCCCGTGCAGCCGTCGATCCGCGTCTGCGTCTGCGTATCCTTCAGCGCGAGCGTCGTGCGTTTCGCGAGACCCTGGCCGTACGCGAGCGTGATCGGTACCGTCCACTGCAGGCCCGGATACGCGTTCTTGTTCGGGAACGGCTGCTGTTTCAGCGTGACGACCGTCTGGTTCTTCGTCATGTCGCACTGCGTGTCGAGCGAGATCAGCGGCACGCCCGTCTGGCGCACGTAGCTGTCGCCGATCGGGCCGACCGCCTGGCCGCTTTCCTTCGACAGCGCATCCCACAGGCGCTTCGGCGTGCCGTTGCCGAACGAGTAGTCGACCAGGTACTGCTGCAGGCCGCGGCGCAATGTCTGCTCGCCGAGATAGTTCTCGAGCGTCTTCAGCACATGGCCGCCCTTGTCGTACGTGAACGCGCTCGCGCTCAGCACGAAGTCGTTCGATGCCCAGTCGTTGAAGTTCGGCGCGACCGGGAACGCGTTCGGGCCGATGTCGCGATTGATCACGCGATACTTGTTCTTCACCTGGTCGAGCCAGCTGAACTCGTCGGGGAAGAACTGGATCGTCGTCTTCGTCTCGAAGAACGTCGCGAACGACTCGTTGAGCCAGACGTTGTCCCACCAGTCGGCCGTGACGAGATCGCCGAACCACTGGTGCGCGACTTCGTGCGTCAGCACCTCGTTACCGTAGCGCGACATCGGCTGGCCCGGTTGCGGCAGGATGTCGTCGGCGAACTCGAGGATCGACCCCCAGTTCTCCATCCCGCCGAAGTTCAGGTCCTTCTGCTCCTTGAACGCGTCGTTCGCGGCGACCGTATCGAACTTCGTCAGCGGCAGCGGGATACCCGTGTAGCGGTAATAGAAATCGAGCGCCTGCTTGGTGCGGTCCATCGCCGGCTTGGCCCAGTCGCTCATGCCCGGCGGCGTGAACACGCGCAGGTGCAGGCCGCCCTTGCCGCCCGGCAGCGGGCTCGAGAAGTCGTCCTCGTAGGTATCGAACAGGCCACCGCCGAAGAACAGCAGGTACGACGGCATCGGCGGCGTCTTCTCGAACTGCACGAGCTTGTAGCCGCCGCCGACGTTGGTCGACGGCTTCTCGGCCGCGTTCGACACGACGCGCCAGTTCTGCGGCACTTCGGCCGTCACTTCATAGGTCGGCCGGAAGGCCGGCTCGTCCCAACCCGGGAACCACTGGCGCGACAGGTTGGTTTCGCCCTGCGTGAGGATCGCGCCGCTCGTCTTGCCGTCGGTGCCCTTCAGGTCGACGCGGAACACGCCTTCGGCGGCCGAGCAGCCCGGATACGGGTCGTCGCCGCAGCTGCCGCCCGTCTGCGTGGCCGGATCGTCGTACGACTTGAAGTTGATGATGCCGGACCATTCCATGTGCAGCGAATAGTTGCCCGGCGCGATCGTGCCGGCAACGGGGCGCAGCTGGTAGAAGTCGCCCTTGTCCTGCGGCGTCGCGATCAGCTGGATGTTGCCCGGCTGCAGCGTGATGCGGCCGTTCGTGAACTTGATCCGGTGGCCGGCGATCACGATGTTGTTGACCGGCTTCAGCACCTTGATCTCGACGTCGGCGCGCCCGTCGAACGCGTTCAGCGCATCGTTCGGGCGGAACCACAGCCGGTAGTTGACCGGTACCACGGTGTCCGGCAGCTCGACGGGCGACACGCTCTTGTCGACGTTGGAGGCTGACGGCGGCGTGTTGGCGGCGGGCGACGAGCTCGAGTGCGGCGCGCCGGCGGAGCTGAGTGCGGAAGCCGAGCCGACGCCGCTGTCGTCGCCGCCGCACCCGGCGAGCGCGAGTGCGGCAACCAGCGGCAGGTAACGCATCTTGTGAATGTTGATCGACATGACTGAAACCTCGATTGTTGAAAGAATCGTTCAGTGCTGCGAAAACGCCGGCAAAAGAAATCCCTCGCCGTTAATCAACAGCGACGAGAAATGCCAATGACGGATTATTCGAAAAGACGGCCGGCCGACTACGTGAAGGTAATCATGGTTTACTGCCCCCTCTGTGTTTCCGGATGTCGGTTAACTGGCCGGTTCAAAATGGCCGGGCGCGGGTTGTACTGAATTGATTTCGCGCGCACGACACGGGGCCGCCCGCCCTTATGCGGGCGTGCATTCCCTTTGAACCGACGACCCACGGGGCTGGCCGTACCAGGCCGCAGGACGGAAGGACGGCGTGTCGCCGTTCCGTAAAATCGCCGTCATACGGCTTGAAGGTTTGTCGGCCTGCTCGAAGGATGCGTAAATATACTTGATGGTTTTGGGTAAAGGAAACGAAAAAATTAGAAAGTGCTTCTCTTGAATTTTTCGCGCGCCATTGAATGCTGGGAGGCATTAATTCGCTTTCTGTTTAGCCGTTCGTTTCCGTAGTTTTAATCTATTAACGATCTCGCCGATGCGCGAAAACTACGAATCAGGGCGTGGCGCGGCGCGCTCGGTACAATGCGGCGACGACCCGCCGATCGATTGCCGCAAGGAGGCCAGCCCATGCCACGAGCCCTGTTCCGTATCGCGCCGCTGCGCGCCATGCTGCTGCTGTTCGCCGCCGTCTTCGCGCTCGGCGGGTGCGCGGGCCTGACGCGCGAGCCCGTGAGCGTGACCGTCGCCGGGCTCGACCCGCTGGCCGGACAGGGCCTCGAGATGCGCTTCAGCCTGAAGCTGCGCGTGCAGAACCCGAATGACACGCCGATCGAATACGACGGCATTTCGGTCGCGCTCGACCTGAACGGCACGCCGTTCGCGAGCGGGGTCAGCGATCGCTCGGGCGTCGTGCCGCGCTTCGGCGAAGCCGTGATCGACGTGCCCGTTTCGGTGTCGGCGTTCGCCGCCGCGCGGCAGGCGTGGAACCTGCCGGGCGCGGCGGCCAGCGGCGAGTTGCCGTACGCGCTGCGCGGCCGGCTCGCCGGCGGCGTGCTCGGCACCGTGCGTTTCAGCGATGCGGGCACGTTGCGCATGCCGGCGACGCCGGGTTGGGGCGGCTAGAGCGATGCCTGCGCGACGCCCGGGATGCCCGGCCGGACGAAGCGGCGCGATTGCAGCGCCGTCTGACGATTCCTGACGATCGTGTTTCGTGCGCCTTACGTTTTGCGCTGCAATCGCGTTTAGACTGCCTCGGTCCGGAGGGCCGGACGACTTTTTCGAGAGGGCACCATGGCAGCGAAATTCGTCATCAAGAAAGCGAACGACGGGCAGTTCCTGTTCCACCTGAAGGCCGCCAACGGCGAGATCATTCTGCGCAGCGAGCTGTACAAGACGAAGGCGTCGGCGGAAAACGGCGTCGCGTCCGTGCGCAAGAACGCACCGGACGACGCGCGCTACGAGCGCAAGACCGCGAGCAACGGCCAGTTCATGTTCAACCTGAAGGCCGGCAATCACGAGATCATCGGCACGAGCGAGCTGTACAAGGCTGAAGCCGGCCGCGAGAACGGCATCGCGTCGGTGAAGCAGAACGCGCCGGACGCGGCGCTGGACGACCAGAGCTGACGCGCCGCGAGCATCGCGCGGGTGGCGGCCAGGGCGGTCGCCCGCGCTTTGCCGCGCGGGCAAAGCGCGGTATGGTGTGGTCCGCGCGGCGCACTCCGGTAGTCCGGTAGCGCCGCCTGTCTGAAGCCAACCGTAGCCGAGCTCGCGTGACCGATTTCCCCGTTTTCCACTGGACCGACGCCGACGGCGCCGAACATGCCGTGCGCTGGCGCTCCGAAGCCGGCGTGCAGCCGCCGAAGCGCGCCGTGCCCGCCGACGACCGCGTCACCGCCGACGCGGCGTACCGCCTCGCGTGCGAGGGCACCGCACTCGTCTGGCAGGGCGATTTCCAGAATGCACGCCAGCTCGTGCAGGCGATGGCGCGCCGCGTCGAACGCAAGCCGAAGAAGGCGAAGGCCGCGGTCGGCGTCGACGCGTTCAACCTGCACCGGCTCGCGCAATCGCAGCGCGCCCGCACGCTCGGGATGCTGCTGATCCCGCTCGACGCCGACTACACGATCCCGCTGCGCCGCGCGCCCGACGTGCGCGCCGCATGCGAGGAAGCATACGGCCCGGGCGGCGCGCCGTCGGTCGTGTCGCTGCGCGAACTGCTCGGCCTCGTCGGCGCGCACGAATGGCGCAAGAAGGGCGTGCCGATCCCGGCGCTCGGCGGCGCGCCGATCCATCCGCATTACGGCGTGTTCTCGCCGGTGCGCGGCGAATACGTCGAACTCGTCGCGCGCACGCCGCTGCCCGCGACCTCGCTCGCGTTCGATATCGGCACGGGCACCGGCGTGCTCGCGGCCGTGCTCGCGTCGCGCGGCGTCGAGCGCATCGTCGCGACCGACCAGGATCCGCGCGCGCTCGCATGCGCCCGCGAGAACGTCGCGCGGCTCGGTCATGCCGGGCGCGTCGACGTCGTCGAAGCCGACCTGTTTCCGGCCGGCCGCGCGCCGCTCGTCGTCTGCAACCCGCCGTGGGTGCCGGCCCGTCCGAGCGCGCCGATCGAATACGCGGTCTACGATCCCGACAGCCGCATGCTGCGCGGTTTCCTCGCGGGGCTTGCCGACCATCTCGAACCGGGCGGCGAGGGCTGGCTGATCCTGTCCGATTTTGCCGAGCATCTCGGCCTGCGCCCGCGCGACACGCTGCTGCAATGGATCGACGAAGCCGGCCTCGTCGTGCTCGGCCGCGAAGACATCCGCCCCGCACACCCGAAGTCGGCCGACGCGGACGATCCCCTGCACGCCGCGCGCCGCGCCGAGGTCACGTCGCTCTGGCGGCTCGGCGCGCGAGCCTGATCGCGTATTTTCGGTAAACTGTCGCCATTCCTCACGAATTCCCGCCGCCGGGCCGTGGTCGACCGACCGTGGCCCGGCGCCGTTTCACGATGTCGAACAAGACCTACGAAATCCGTCCGGAGCAGTCCGTCGAGCTGCTGAAGGAACTGCACATCCTGACCCGCGACGGCAAGCTGAACCAGGACAGCCGCCGCAAGCTGAAGCAGGTCTATCACCTGTTCCAGTTCATCGAGCCGCTGCTCGCGAGCGTGCAGGCCGACAAGGGCGGCGTGACGCTCGTCGATCACGGCGCCGGCAAGTCGTATCTCGGCTTCATCCTGTACGACCTGTTCTTCAAGCAGCAGCCGGGGCACGGCACGCCGGCATTCGCGTCGCACGTGTACGGGATCGAGACGCGCGAGGAACTCGTCACGCGCTCCACCGAACTCGCCGCGCGGCTCGGATTCGGCGGGATGTCGTTCCTGAACCTGTCGGTCGCCGATTCGATCACGTCGCCGAAGCTGCCCGAAACGGTCGACGTCGTCACCGCGCTGCATGCATGCGACACGGCGACCGACGACGCGATCCGGTTCGCGCTCGCGAAGCGCGCGCAGCACATCGTGCTGGTGCCGTGCTGCCAGGCGGAGGTCGCGGGCGTGCTGCGCAAGAACAAGGGCAAGTCGCTCGCGAACGCGCTGACGGAAGTGTGGCGGCATCCGCTGCATACGCGCGAATTCGGCAGCCAGATCACCAACGTGCTGCGCTGCCTGCAGGTCGAGGCGCACGGCTACCAGGTGAGCGTGACCGAGCTGGTCGGCTGGGAGCATTCGATGAAGAACGAGCTGATCATCGCGCAGTACAAGAACTTGCCGCGCCGCAAGCCCGGCGAGCGGCTGAACGAGATCCTCGGCATGTTCGGGCTCGCCGAACTGAACGAGCGCTTCTTCGCGCCGGCACCCGCGGCGGCGGCCGGCGAGGCCGTCGAGCAGTCCGCGGACTGAGGCGGATCGAGGCGACCGAGGCGGACCAAGGCGGACCAAGGCGGACCAAGGCGGACCAAGGCGGACCAAGGCGGACCAAGGCGGACCAAAGCGGACCAAAGCGGACCAAAGCGGACCAAAGCGGACCAAAGCGGACCAAGGCGGACCAAGGCGGACCAAGGCGGACCGACGCCCGGCCCCCGTCCGCCGCGCGCCAGCCACCCGCCGCGCGACGCGTCAGACGTCGTCGCCCGGCCGGCGCATCCATTCACGCCAGCCGTCGTGGCCGAGGCGGCGCAGCGTTTCCTGGTTTTTCTCGTAGATCGCGGATGCGTCCGGGAACGCATCGACCGCGCGCGCGATGCTGTCCTCGCGCAGCAGGTGCAGGATCGGATACGGCGCGCGGTTCGTGTAGTTCTCGATGTCGTCGGCTTCGCTGCCTTCGAACCGGTACTCGGGATGGAAGCTCGCGATCTGCAGCACGCCGTCGAGTCGCAGTTGCCGCACGAGCCGCTCGGCGAAGAACAGCGCATCGTTGTAGTCGACGAAATCCGCGAACGCGCGCGGATAGATCACGAGCGTCGTGTCGACCTGCTGCGGATCCGCCGCTTCGAGCGCGCGCAGCTCGGTTTCGAGATCGGCGAGCGCATCCTCGAGCGTCGTCGCTTCGCTGATCGCATAGCGTACCTGTTCCTTCACATAGACACTCTTCGCGAACGGGCACAGATTGAGCCCGATCACCGCGCGCGCGAGCCAGTGCCGCGTGGCGGCGAGAATGTCGTCGTGGGAGTCGGGGCGGGTATCGGTCATGGCGGAGGCGGTCGGGCGAAGCGGCAGCGAGGGCCGCATTGTAGCCGGAGCGGGCACGCCGGGTCGGCGCGTGCGCCGCCCGTCACGCGCAGGCGGCGTCGATCAGCTGCGTGGCCAGCGCGGGCGCGGTGCCGATCGGCGTTTCGCCGTGCCGGTAGGTCTGGCTGGCCGCGTAGATGCCTTCGACGATGAGCGCGAGCGCGTCGGCGAGCGCTTTCGGCTGCCGGGCGCCCGCGCCTTCGCACAACTCGAGGAGCCGCTTCATCAGCTGTTCCTTGTTCTGCGCGACGCGCTCGCGCGCCGGATGCGACGTATCCGGGAATTCGGCCGCGACGTTGACGAACGGACAGCCGCGATAGTCCTTCTGCGTCGCGCGTTCGGCCAGATCGACGAAATACTGGATCAATTGCGCCTTCGGCTGGCCCGGATGCTTCGCGACGCTCGAATCGAGACGCTCGAAGAAGCACGCATCCATCCGTTCCAGATACGCGAGGATCAGCTCGTCCTTCGACGAGAACTGGCGGTACAGGCTCATCTTGTTGACGCCCGCGCGCTCCACGACCGCCTCGACGCCGACCGCGCGCACCCCTTCCTTGTAAAACAGCTCCTCCGCGGCGCGCAGCAGGTGTTCCTGCGCGGCGGCCGCGGCGATCGGCCGGCGCGTGCGGCGTGCCGGCGGCTTGTTGGCGGCCTCGATGCCCGACATGATGACCCTCGACTGCGTGGTGAATTGCTTGACATGTTACCGACTGGTAACTACGATCGCAACACACTTGTGACCGATCGGTAACAATGCCGACCGGATCGACAGACAAATGCCACGTATCGGCCCGGGTCAGCCGATGCAGCGTGCGGCGGAGGTGGCCCGGAGGTGAGGCGGGGCTGGCGCGCGAGCGCGGGCCAGCCAACTGGAGAGCGACAACATGAACTGGGCAGTGACACGAATCGGCGGGCGCTTCCACTACGGATGGCTCGCGGCGGCGGTGGTTTTCCTGATCCTGCTGGCGGCGGCCGGCACGCGCGCGACGCCGAGCGTGCTGATGGTGCCGCTCGAGCGCGAACTCGGCTGGAGCCGCGCGGCGATTTCGCTGGCGATTTCGGTGAACATCGCGCTGTACGGCCTGACGGGCCCGTTCGCGGCCGCGGCGATGCAGCGTTTCGGGCTGCGGCCGACGATCCTGACCGCGCTGGTGACGATGGGCGCGGGCGTCGCGCTGTCGTCGATGATGACGCAGAGCTGGCAGATGGTCGTGATCTGGGGGCTGATGGTCGGCTGCTCGACCGGCGTCGTCGCGCTGACGCTGTCCGCGACTTTCGTCACACGCTGGTTCCATGCGCGGCGCGGGCTCGTGATGGGCATCCTGACCGCGAGCACGGCCACCGGCCAGCTCGTGTTCCTGCCGATGCTCGCGGCGATCGCGCAGCGCCACGGCTGGCGGCCGGTCGTGCTGGTCGTCGCGGTGGCGGCCGCGATCGTGATTCCGCTGGTCGCGTTCCTGCTGCCCGAGCGACCGGCCGACGTGCAGCTGCGCCCGTACGGAGAGCCGGCCGACGCGCCGGCGGCGCCCGACGCGACGAAGGAGAACCCGCTCGCGGTCGCGTTCCGCACGCTGCTGACCGCGAGCCGCTCGCGCGACTTCTGGCTGCTGTTCTTCAGCTTCTTCATCTGCGGCGCGAGCACCAACGGCTACGTCGGCACGCACCTGATCGCGATGTGCAGCGACTACGGGATGTCCGAAGTGCAGGGCGCCTCGCTGCTCGCCGCGATGGGCGTGTTCGACCTGTTCGGCACGACGCTGTCGGGCTGGCTGTCCGACCGCTACGACAACCGCGTGCTGCTGTTCTGGTACTACGGGCTGCGCGGGCTGTCGTTGATCTACCTGCCGCATGCGTTCGGCATCGACTTCTTCGGTCTGCCGCTGTTCGCGATGTTCTACGGGCTCGACTGGATCGCGACCGTGCCGCCGACCGTGCGGCTGGCCACCGACGTGTTCGGCAAGGCCGCGGCGCCGGTCGTGTTCGGCTGGATCGTCGCCGGCCACCAACTGGGCGCGGCGTTCGCGGCGCTCGGCGCGGGGCTGCTGCGCGCGAGCCTCGGCACCTATACGATCGCGTCGATGATCTCGGGCGCGCTCTGCATCGTCGGTGCGCTGATCGTGCTGCGGATCAATCGCGGCCCGTCCCGCGCGGCCGCGCAGGCCGCCTGAGCTCGGTGCGCCGGCCGACCCGTGCGCGGGTGCGGCCGGTCAATGCAGGATCGGTGATTTGCATTGCGCGGGATGACCGGGCGCGCGACGGCTCAAGCGGTTATGCTTGCGGTTCGCCGGGCGTTCGCGCCCTTCATCGATGTCAGCGAGGAACCGCATGTCCGTCAAACCTGCTCCCACCACTGTTTCGATTCACGACCTGATCGCCGGCCGCTGGAGCCCGCGCGCGTATTCGGACGAGCCGATCAGCGCCGCCGATCTGCACGCGGTGCTCGAAGCGGCGCGCTGGGCGCCGTCCGCCTACAACGCGCAACCGTGGCGCTTCATCGTGTTCGATCGCACGCAGGACGAAGCGGCGTTCAAGCACGCATTCGCGACGCTGGTGCCGTTCAACCAGGGCTGGAACGCGCCGGCGCCGGTGCTGATCGCCGTGACCGCGCATACGCTCACGCCGAAGGGCGAGCCGGCGCCGACCGCGCTGTACGATGCGGGCGCGGCCGCGATGTCGCTGGTGCTGCAGGCGCACGCGCTGGGTCTCGCCGCGCACCAGATGAGCGGCTTCGATGCGAAGGCGTTCCGCGATGCGTTCGAGATTCCGGCCGACGTCGCGATTCCGGCGATCATCTCGCTCGGCCACTACGGCAACGTCGACAAGCTCGACCCGGTATTGCGCGAACGCGAAAAGGCGCCGCGCACGCGCCATGCGATCGGCGAGGTCGTGTATGCGGGCGCATGGAAGAAGGGTTTCGACGCCGCGGCCTGATGGTGCAAGCGGCCAGGCGTGCGTCGAGCACCTTGTCCGCACCGGTTGCCGGTGCGCTGCAGGCGGGCAGCGGGGCGCGTCGGGCACCCCGTCTGCACCTGTCGCCGGTGTGCCGCAAGCGGGTGCCGGGGCGCGTCGAGCACTCTGTCCGAACCTGTCGCCGGTGCGCTGCAAGCGGGCGGCGGGGCGCCTCGGGCACCCCGTCCGCCCCTGTCGCCGGCATGCCGCAGGCGCGCCTGATCTCCGCCCCGGGCCGGTTGCACCGCGCCGGCGGCCGCCCCCGGTTGTGATCCGGCGGGCTTCATGTTAAAAAGCCCGTCCTTTCCGTTTTCGCGCCGGCCATGCTGCGGCACCTTCCCATGACTTACTGCGCGATCGATTTCGGCACGTCCAATTCCGCCGTGGCCCTGCCCGACGGCGATGCCATGCGCCTCGCGCCCGTCGAGGGCGACCACCTGACGCTGCCCACCGCGATCTTCTTCAACAACGACGAGCAGACGGTCGAATACGGCCGGGCGGCGCTCGCGTCCTATATCGACGGTTTCGACGGCCGCCTGATGCGCTCGATGAAGAGCATCCTCGGCTCGCCGCTCGCGGAAACCACGACCGATCTCGGCGACGGCAGCGCGATGGCGTACACGGAGATCATCGCGCGCTTCCTGACGCACCTGAAACGCAAGGCCGAAGCGCGCGCCGGCGCGCCGATCGGCCGCGCGGTGCTCGGCCGGCCGGTGTTCTTCGTCGACGACGATCCGCGCGCCGACCGTCTCGCGCAGGACCAGCTCGAAGCGGCCGCGCAGTCGGTCGGGTTCGCGGACGTGCATTTCCAGTACGAACCGATCGCGGCCGCGTTCGACTACGAGTCGCGCCAGCAGGCCGAGCGGCTCGTGCTGGTCGCCGACATCGGCGGCGGTACGTCGGACTTCTCGCTGGTGCGCGTCGGGCCGGAGCGGATGGCGCGCCTCGAGCGCAAGGACGACGTGCTCGCGCACCACGGCGTGCACGTCGCGGGCACCGATTACGACCGGCGCGTCGAGCTGGCGGCGATCCTGCCGGCGTTCGGCTACCGCGCGCTCGATCCCGAGGGACGCGAGCTGCCGAACCGGATCTACTTCGACCTCGCGACCTGGCACCTCATCAACACGGTCTACACGCCGAAGCGGCTGGGCGAGCTGAAGCTGATGAAGCACCTGTACCAGGACGTGCGGCAGTACGACCGGCTCACGCGCGTGGTCGAGCAGCGGCTCGGGCATGCACTGATGGCGCGCGCGGAAGAAGCGAAGATCGGTGTGGCGGCGGGCGGGGAGACGATGATCGACCTGAACGACGTGGAAGAGGATCTGCAGATCGCGTTCGACGCCGAACGCCTGGTCGACGCGAGCGTCGACGACACGGCGCGCATCGTCGATGCCGCGCGCGAAACGGTGCGGCTGGCGGGCGTCGCGCCGCGCGACGTCGGCGCGCTGTATTTCACCGGCGGCTCGACCGGGCTCGCGTTCCTGTCGGGTGCGCTCGCCGGCGCATTCCCGGACGCGCAGCCGGTGTTCGGCGATCGCCTCGCGAGCGTCGCGACCGGGCTCGGCATTCACGCGCAGCGGCTGTTCGGCTGACCGGAGGCCATTCTCGATCGTGGCGGCCGCATGGCCGCCCGCGCCGGAAAACAAAAAGCCCCGCCGAAGCGGGGCTTTTTTACACGAATTATCGCGCCGAACTTAGACCGGACGGATGTTCGCAGCTTGCAGACCCTTCGGGCCCGTCTTCACTTCGAATTCAACCTTCTGGTTTTCTTGCAGCGTCTTGAAGCCTTCGACGCGGATTTCCGAGAAGTGCGCGAACAGATCGTCGCCGCCGCCTTCCGGGGTGATGAAGCCGAAGCCCTTTGCGTCATTGAACCACTTGACGGTACCGGTTGCCATGTTACTTGTTCCTAAAAAGATAAAACGGGGCCGAGGCCCATGGGGTGCGGAAAATCAAGGAAGGGGGTAATGGGACCAACCGGAGTACCGTTGATGGGCGAACTACGAAAGAACCAATTCACTCGCCGCTTGAAATCCTGCAACGTTGTTTATACGGGTAATCGGTCGCGCGGTCAACCGGATTTCCATGCACTCAGGGTTATTGCGGAGTTAAGGTTTACAAACCTTGCAAACGATGCGACTTTTTTGTAGGGGCCGAACGATTTTGGCGCCAACTTGGAGGTGCAACCGTTAAACTACGCGCCGCGTGGACGGGTTGCCCCGATCGGGTGATCCTTCCCCCCAAAATTGCATGCGCGCTGCTGTCCGAGCCGATCCCGGACCGCGGGCCGACCATGCTTTTTGAGACATAGGAGAGGATGTGAAGAGTTCTATTCAACGGAACATCGGCCCGTTTGCACTGATGCTGACGGGGCTGGGTTCGATTATCGGTTCGGGCTGGCTGTTCGGCGCCTGGAAGGCTGCGAAGATTGCCGGTCCGGCGGCGATTTGCGCATGGATCATCGGCGCGGTCGTAATTCTCGCGATTGCGCTGACGTACGCTGAACTCGGTGCGATGTTCCCCGAGTCGGGCGGCATGGTGCGCTACGCGCGCTACTCGCACGGTTCGCTGGTGGGCTTCATCAGCGCGTGGGCGAACTGGATCGCGATCGTATCGGTGATCCCGATCGAGGCGGAAGCGTCGATCCAGTACATGAGCACGTGGCAGTATCCGTGGGCGCATGCGCTGTTCGTGAACGGCGAGCTGACGACACCCGGCCTGCTGCTGTCGGCCGTGCTGGTCGTCATCTACTTCATGCTGAACTACTGGGGCGTCAAGGCCTTCGCACGTGCGAACACCGCGATCACGATCTTCAAGTTCCTGATCCCCGGCCTCACGATCCTCGGCCTGATGCTGTCGAGCTTCCACTCGGAAAACCTCGGCACTGCATCGAATGCAAGCTTCGCGCCGTACGGCTGGTCGGCCGTGCTGACCGCGGTCGCGACGAGCGGTATCGTGTTCGCGTTCAACGGCTTCCAGAGCCCGGTGAACCTGGCCGGCGAAGCGCGCAATCCGTCGCGCAGCGTGCCGTTCGCGGTGATCACGTCGATCCTGATCGCACTCGTGATCTACGTGCTGCTGCAGATGGCGTACATCGGTTCGGTGAATCCGGCCGACGTCGCGAAGGGCTGGTCGCAGTTCAACTTCTCGTCGCCGTTCGCCGAACTCGCGATCGCGCTGAACCTGAACTGGCTCGCGATCCTGCTGTACGTCGACGCGTTCATCAGCCCGAGCGGCACCGGTACGACCTACATGGCGACGACCACCCGCATGATCTACGCGATGGAGCGCAACAACACGATGCCGAAGATGTTCGGCAACGTGCACCCGATCTACGGTGTGCCGCGCCAGGCGATGTGGTTCAACCTGCTCGTGTCGTTCATCTTCCTGTTCTTCTTCCGCGGCTGGAGCTCGCTCGCGGCAGTGATCTCGGTCGCAACGGTGATCTCGTACCTGACCGGCCCGATCAGCCTGATGGCGCTGCGCCGCGCGGCGACCGACATCGAGCGTCCGCTGTCGATCCCGCTGATGAAGCTGATCGCACCGTTCGCGTTCGTCTGCGCGTCGCTGATCCTGTACTGGGCGAAGTGGCCGCTGACGGGCGAAATCATCCTGCTGATGATCGTCGCGCTGCCGGTGTATTTCTACTTCCAGGCGAAGTCGGGCTGGACCGGCTGGGGCGCCGACCTGAAGGCCGCATGGTGGCTGGTCGCGTACCTGCCGACGATGGCCGTGCTGTCGCTGGTCGGCAGCAAGGAGTTCGGCGGTTACGGCGTGCTGCCGTACGGCTGGGACATGCTGATCGTCGCGGCAATCTCGCTGGTGTTCTACTTCTGGGGCGTGAACACCGGTTACCGGACCCAGTATCTCGACGAGCGCGAGTCGCACGACGAGATCCTTGAAGGGGTCGGTGCCTGACGCCTGACCTGCCACCGGAATCGGCGGTGGCGGAAAGCGCAAAAAAGCCCGTCCGAGCGATGCTCGGGCGGGCTTTTTATTTGTGCTCGGCGCTTGTGTCGCCGTGTCGCGCGATTCAGGCGGCCGCGCTTGCGAACACGTAGTTCGTCATCGCGAGCACGCGTTGATACGTGCCGAGCGACTGGATGCCGAGCTGGTAGTCGTCGTCGGCTGCGCCGAGCGCGGTGAACACCGGCAGCAGGTGCTCGTCGGTCGGATGCATCAGCGCTGCGTGCGGCGCCTGCCGGCGATAGTCGAGCAGCGCGTCGACGTCGCGCGCGGCCAGCTTCGCCTCGAACCAGTCGGTGAATTCCGCGACGCGCGGGTCCGCATCCTCGGGCGCCGCGCTGAAATCGGCCGCGCGCAGGTTGTGCGTGATCTGGCCCGAGCCGATCACCATCACGCCTTCGTCGCGCAGCGGCCGCAGCGCGCGGCCGAGCGCGAAGTGATGGGCCGCGTCCGCACGCGGCTGGATCGACAGCTGCGCGACGGGTACGTCGGCCTCCGGGAACATCAGCAGCATCGGCACCCACGCGCCGTGGTCGAGACCGTGCTCGGTCGTCGCTGTCGCGATGCCGGCCGCGTTCAGCAGCGCGGCCGCCCGCTCGGCGACCTCGGGCGCGCCCGGTGCCGGGTAGCGGATCTCGTACAGTGCGCGCGGGAAGCCGTAGAAGTCATGGATCGTTTCCGGGTGCGCGGCCACGCTCGCGACCGGCTGCTGCGTGCCCCAGTGCGCGGACAGCATCAGCACCGCGCGGGGGCGCGGCAATTCGGCGCCGAGGTGCGTGAATGCGCCGGACGGCAGCGTCGGGTCGATCGGCAGCGTCGGGGCACCGTGTGACAGGTAAAGCGAAGGCAAGCGGTTCATGGTGGGGAGCCTGCAATAGTGGGTTGCCTGTGACTATAGGCGCGCACCGGACATTGATAAATCGGCTTGCCGGAATTTGATTGAATCGCAATGGTTGATAATTCGGCCGATTCAGGTGCGCGGGAGCCGGCGCGGGGAGGCGGGGCGTGGCTGGATCGAACCGGAAGGCGGCCGAATCGACGAAGATGCGTGGAGAACGGCGCCGAAGCGCCGCGTCGAGCGGCTTACCGTGCGGGCCGGATGCCGGCCCACGGCGTCGTCATCGGTGCGCTGAGCGCGAACAGGTCGAGCACGCGCGTGACGGTCTGGTCGACGAGTTCCTCGATCGTCTTCGGCATCGCGTAGAACGCGGGCAGCGGCGGAAACACGATGCCGCCCATTTCGGTCACGGCGGTCATGTTGCGCAGATGCGCGAGGTTGAACGGCGTTTCGCGCACCATCAGCACGAGACGGCGGCGTTCCTTCAGCGTGACGTCGGCCGCGCGCGTGATCAGGTTGTCCGACAGGCCGTGCGCGACGCTCGCGAGCGTCTTCATCGAGCAGGGGGCGATCACCATCCCGTCGGTTGCGAACGAACCGGACGCGATCGTCGCGCCGACATCGCGTACCGAATGCACGACATCCGCCCGGCCTTCGACTTCGGCCTTCGACAGCTGCAATTCATGCTGGATATTGAGCCAGCCGGCGTTCGAAACCAGCAGATGCGTTTCGACGCCGCCGGCGGCGCGCAGCAATTCGAGCAGCCGCACGCCGTAGACCGCGCCGGTGGCGCCGGTGATCGCGACGATCAGCCGGCGTGGCGGCGCGCTGGGAGATGCCATCGGGAACGGGGCGTTACGCGGCGGCGAACAGTTGCTGCAGTTCGCCCGACTGGTACATCTCCATCATGATGTCCGAGCCGCCGATGAATTCGCCCTTCACGTACAGCTGCGGGATGGTCGGCCAGTTCGAGAATTCCTTGATGCCCTGGCGGATCTCGTCGTCCTCGAGCACGTTGACCGTCTTGAACTGGTCGACGCCGCAGGCTTTCAGCACCTGCACGGCGCGGCCCGAAAAGCCGCACATCGGGAATTGCGCGTTGCCTTTCATGAAGAGCACGACCTGGTTTTCGTCGACGATTTGCTTGATACGTTGTTGGGTGTCCATGACTGACCTTGCGTTGGCGGGGCGTTAGAACGAAATGATAGCGGATTTCAACCGGGCGGGCCGGCCGTCAGACGAGCCGGCGGCCGCCCGTGGTGCGTTCGATCGCGGCGACATCGGCGAGCGATTCGACCGCGACGAAGCCGCGTGACACGAGCAAGGCACGCACGGCTTCGGCCTGGTCGTAGCCGTGCTCGATCCAGAGCGTGCCGCCCGGTTTCAGGTACGCGCCGGCGCCTGCGACGATCGTGCGGATCGCGCTGAGGCCGTCGGCATCGTCGGTGAGCGCGCCGCGCGGCTCGAACCGCAGGTCGCCCTGCGCGAGGTGCGGATCGTGCTGCGCGATGTACGGCGGATTGCTGACGATCGTGTCGAACGCGAGCGTCGGCTCGAGCGCGGCGTACCAGTCGCTCTGCAGCCAGTGCAGCGGGCCGCCGGGGCGGCGCGCGTCGAGCAGCTTGTGCGCGTTGCGCCGGGCGACGTCGAGCGCGGCCGATGAGCGGTCGAGCGCCCACACGCGTGCGTCGGGCCGTTCGGCGGCGATCGACACGGCGATCGCGCCGCTGCCGGTGCCGAGATCGAGCACGGCCGGATGCGGGCGACCGTCGATCGCGTCGAGCGCGGCTTCGACGAGGAGTTCGGTTTCGGGGCGCGGGATCAGCACGTCGGGCGTCACATCGAACGGCCGGCCGAAGAATTCGCGCATCCCGACGAGCTGCGCGACCGGCTCGCCCGCGACGCGGCGCACTTCGAGCGCCCGGTAGCGCGCGATCGCGGCGGGCTCGAGCGGGGCGTCGCCGCGCGTGATCAGCTGCGTGCGGGTCCAGCCGAGCGCGTACGCGAGGAGCACGCGCGCATCGACCGGGTCGAGCGGCGACGCGCGCAGCAGATCGTCGGCGGTGGTGTCGGGCATCGCGACCTCAGTCGGTGTCGCCGAGCGACGCGAGCAGTTCGGCCTGGTGTTCGGTGACGAGCGCGCCGATCAGTTCGTCGAGATCGCCGTCCATCAGCGCCTCGAGCCGGTACAGCGTGAGGTTGATCCGGTGATCGGTCATCCGGCCCTGCGGGAAGTTGTACGTGCGGATCCGCTCCGAGCGGTCGCCCGAGCCGATCAGGCTCTTGCGCGTCGCCGCTTCCTTCGCGTGCTGCTCGTGATACTGCTTGTCCTTGATGCGCGCGGCGAGCACCTTCAGCGCACGATCCTTGTTCTTGTGCTGCGAGCGGTCGTCCTGGCACTCGACGACGATCCCGGTCGGGATGTGCGTGACGCGCACCGCCGAATCGGTCTTGTTGATGTGCTGGCCGCCCGCACCCGACGCGCGGAACGTGTCGATCCGCAGGTCGGCCGGATTGATCTCGACCTCGCCGATTTCGTCGGCTTCCGGCATCACCGCGACCGTGCAGGCGGACGTGTGGATGCGCCCCTGCGTCTCGGTCGCCGGCACGCGCTGCACGCGATGGCCGCCCGATTCGAACTTCAGCCGCGAGTAGGCACCCTGGCCGGCGATCCGCACGATCACTTCCTTGTAGCCGCCGAGATCCGACGGGCTCTCCGACATCATCTCGACCTGCCAGCGCTGGCGTTCCGCGAAGCGCAGGTACATGCGCAGCAGGTCGCCCGCGAACAGCGCCGACTCGTCGCCGCCGGTGCCCGCGCGGATTTCGAGGAAGATGTTGCGGTCGTCGTTGGGGTCCTTCGGCAGCAGCATCTTCTGCAACTCGCCTTCGAGGCGAACCATGCGTTCCCGCGCGCTGCGAATCTCGTCTTCGGCGAAATCGCGCATCGATGCATCGGCGACCAGCTCCTGCGCGGCCGTCTCGTCGCTGCGCGACTGGCGCCACAGCGCGTACTGCTCGACGACCGGGCCGAGTTCCGCGTGTTCGCGCGTCAGCTTGCGGTACTGGTCGAGGTCGGCCGTGACGTTTTCGCGGCTCAGCAGGTCGTTCAGTTCGGCCAGCCGGATAGACAGCTGGTCGAGCTTGCGTTGCATGCTCGTCTTCATGGTGTGGAGCGACGCTCCCGGACAAAGGGGTATTCGAAAAGGATAGGCCGGCGCGCGGCCGGCGGCAGGGGCAACCGGCCGGCGCTAGTGGCCGGACTGGTCGTTCGAGCGCGGCGCGTGCTGGTAGAAGCCGCGCATCAGGTCGATCAGCGAATCGCGGTCGGTGCCGTTCACGCGGTTGAGCGCGCTCGTCGGGCCGTGGATCAGCTTGTTGGTGAGCGCCTGCGACAGCGCTTCGAGGACGGCGGCCGGATCGTCGCCGCGCGCGAGCAGCTTCTGCGCTTTCTCGACTTCCGCGCGGCGCAGCGCGTCGGCCTGCGTATGCATGTGACGGATCACCGGCACGACGCTGCGCGTGTCGAGCCACTGCATGAAGTTCTGCACGCGGGTTTCGATGATCGTCTCGGCTTGTGCAACCGCGGCCTGGCGTGATGCGTTGCCTTCGCGCACGATCGCACCGAGATCGTCGACGGTGTAGAGGAACACGTCCTTCAGCTTGCCGACTTCCGGCTCGATGTCGCGCGGCACCGCGAGGTCGACCATGAAGATCGGCCGGTGGCGGCGCGCCTTCACCGCACGTTCGACCGCGCCGAGGCCGATGATCGGCAGCGTCGACGCGGTGCACGACACGATGATGTCGAATTCGTGCATGCGGGCCGGCAGGTCCGACAACGGCATCGCGCGGCCGTTGAAACGTTCGGCGAGCCGCTGGCCGCGTTCGGCCGTGCGGTTCGCGACGACGAGCTCGCGCGGGCTCTGCGCGGCGAAGTGCGTCGCGCACAGCTCGATCATCTCGCCGGCGCCGATGAACAGCACGCGCTGATCCGACACTTTTTCGAAGATGCGCTGCGCGAGGCGGACCGCGGCGGCGGCCATCGACACCGACTGCGCGCCGATCTCGGTCGTGCCGCGCACTTCCTTCGCGACGGCGAACGTGCGCTGGAACAGCTGGTTCAGATAGGTGCCGAGCGCGCCGGCTTCCGTCGCGGTGCGCACCGCATCCTTCATCTGGCCCAGGATCTGCGTTTCGCCGAGCACCATCGAATCGAGACCCGACGCGACGCGGAATGCGTGCCGGACCGCTTCCGATTGCGGCAGCGCATAGACGTGCGGGGCGAGTTCGTCGACCGGAATCTGGTGGTACTCCGACAGCCAGCGAATCGCACCCTCGCGGGCGGCCCGATCGTCGGTCGCGCAATAGAGTTCGGTGCGGTTGCAGGTGGAGAGGATTGCCGCTTCGGGCGCATTCGGCGCCTGGGGGCCGAGGAACACGTTCTTGAACGTGACGAGAGCCGGCTTGATTTGCTCGAGCGGAAACGCCACGCGTTCGCGCAGGGCGACAGGCGCAGTGTGGTGGTTGATTCCGATCGTGAGGAGTTGCATATCGAGGGCTATCGTTTAGCCCCATATTATAGCGTTTCAGCGATTTCCTCACTTGCGGCATACCGGGCATCGGCGTGGCGCGGCCTCGAATTTGGGGGCTCGATCGGCACGCGGTCGAGCTGGTAGCCGTAGCCGTAGAGCGGCAGAAGCCGGTAGCCGTGCTCCGGAAGCAGCCGCAGCTTGCTGCGCAGCCGGGACGCATGGGTGTCGAGCGTGCGCGACTTCATGTCGCGGCGGCGGCCCCACACCGTTTCGAGGATATGGGCGCGCGACACGGGCCGCGACAGGTTCGCGAACAGCAGCTGTGCGAAGCGGAACTCCTTCGGCGTGAGCGCGACGATCGCATCGCCGAAGCGCACGAGGCTGTGGGTCGCATCGAACGCGTATTCTCCATACATTTCGCGCGAGCGATTCGGCGGCCGCCGGACACCTGCGCGCCGGCTCAGCGCGTTGACGCGTGCGAGCAGCTCGGGGCCGCTCACCGGGCGCACGAGGCAGTCGTCGGCCCCAGCGTGCAGGCACGACACGACTTCGCTTTCGCGCGGCAGCTGCATCACGGCGATGGCCGGCAGCCCGGGCAGGATCGCCTGCGCCCGCGGAATGACTTCCTCGGCTGGCTGGTCGCCGGCCCAGTTGCCGATGATCAGCATGTCGCAGGTATCGGTGGCGAGCCACTCGAAGAATGCCGCGCTGGACGGAAACGCGTGGCACACATGGCCGCCGGCGAACAGCAGGCGGTTCAGGAGCGCAGCATGATGCGCCTCCGGATCGATGAGAGCGATTCGCATGAGGATTTCTTCAATACGCCTGCGGGTGCGCGCTTGCCATAACGTCGGGTCGGCCCCTACACTCGAATGTTCGCGGCGCCCGGCTGGTCTCGGGTTCGATGGATGAATCGATGCTAGCCGCTGGCAACGTTCACGCCTATGGGACGAATCTGAATTTATAGAAGGCGTCGAATGAACTGGTTTGGAATCCTTGTCCTGGGAGCGGCCGTCGGGCTGTTCGGCCGGTGGCTGCATCCGATGCGGCGCACGGGCCGGCCGGCATGGTGGATCGTGGTGCTGGTCGGCATCGCAGGCGCCGCCGCCGCGCGCATGGCCGGCAATCTCTCTGGACTGTTTTACGACGGCGAAACGCTCGAATGGCCGGTCTGCACCGGTGTCGCGTTCCTCGCCGTAGCCGTGACGGTCGCCGTGTCGGCCCGTCGCTGAACGCTCTCAGGTGAAATCATGAATGCCCGTCTCCCCGAAGTCTCGTCGGTGCCGGCCCGCCTCGCGCTGCTGCGCGGCGCGATGGTCCGCGAGGACCTGGCCGCCTATCTCGTGCCGTCCGCCGATCCTCACCTGTCCGAGTACCTGCCCGAGCGCTGGCAGGCGCGACGCTGGCTGTCCGGTTTCACGGGCTCGGTCGGCACGCTGGTCGTGACCGCGGATTTCGCGGGCTTGTGGGTCGACAGCCGCTACTGGGTGCAGGCCGAGGCCGAACTCGCCGGCACGGGCGTCCAGCTGATGAAGATGACGGGCGGGCAGCAGAGCGCGCCGCACGTCGACTGGCTCGCGCAGAACGTGCCGGCCGGGACGACGGTCGGCGTCGACGGCGCCGTGCTCGGCGTCGCGGCGGCACGCGCGCTGACGGCCGCGCTGAGCGCGCGCGGCATCGCGCTGCGCACCGATCTCGACCTGCTCGACGCGATCTGGCCGGAGCGCCCGGGGCTGCCGGGAGACGCGGTGTTCGAGCACGTGGCGCCGCAGGCCGACACGACGCGCGCGAGCAAGCTCGCCGAAGTGCGCCGCGCGATGCACGCGCAGGGCGCGCAATGGCATTTCGTGTCGACGCTCGACGATCTCGCGTGGCTGTTCAACCTGCGCGGCGCCGACGTCAACTTCAACCCCGTGTTCGTCGCGCACGCGATGATCGGGGCCGATCGCGCGACGCTGTTCGTCGCCGACGGCAAGGTGTCGCCGGCGCTGGCCGCGTCGCTCGCGCAGGACGGCGTCGAGGTCCGCGCGTACGACGCCGCGCGCGCGGCGCTCGCGGCGCTGCCCGACGGCGCGACGCTGCTGATCGATCCGCGCCGCGTGACGTTCGGCACGCTCGAGGCCGTGCCGGCCGGCGTGAAGCTGATCGAGGCCGTGAACCCGTCGACGTTCGCGAAGTCGCGCAAGACGTCCGCCGAGATCGAGCACGTGCGCGTGACGATGGAGCACGACGGCGCCGCGCTCGCCGAGTTCTTCGCGTGGTTCGAGCAGGCGGTGAACCGCGAGACGATCACCGAGCTGACGATCGACGAGCAACTCACGGCCGCGCGCGCACGGCGCCCTGGCTACGTGTCACCGAGCTTCGCGACGATCGCCGGCTTCAACGCGAACGGTGCGATGCCGCACTATCGCGCGACGCCCGAGTCGCACGCGACGATCGCCGGCGACGGCCTGCTGCTCGTCGATTCGGGCGGCCAGTACACGACCGGCACCACCGACATCACGCGCGTCGTGCCGGTCGGCACGGTCAGCGACCTGCAGCGCCGCGATTTCACGATCGTGCTGAAGTCGATGATGGCGCTGTCGCGCGCACGCTTCCCGCGCGGCATCCGCTCGCCGATGCTCGACGCGATCGCGCGCGCGCCGATGTGGGCGGCCGGGCTCGACTACGGCCACGGCACCGGTCACGGCGTCGGCTACTTCCTGAACGTGCACGAGGGCCCGCAGGTCATCTCGCACTACGCGCCGGCCGAGCCATACACGGCGATGGAAGAGGGGATGATCACGTCGATCGAGCCGGGCGTGTACCGGCCCGGCAAATGGGGCATCCGGATCGAAAACCTGGTCGTGAATCGCGCGGGCGGGCAGACCGAATTCGGCGATTTCCTCGCGTTCGAGACGCTGACGCTGTGCCCGATCGACACGCGCTGCGTGCTGATCGAGATGCTGCATGAAGAAGAACGCGCGTGGCTGAACGCGTATCACGCGACCGTGCGCGAGCGCGTCGGCCGGCACGTGAGCGGCGACGCGAAGGCGTGGCTCGACGCGCGCACGCAGCCGATCTGACGCGACGCGCAATACACGACAGATACTGGCCGCGCGACGGCCGGACCACGACGGAGAGGGCAATCGATGGCAGACACCGCAGTGATCGTGATCGACATGCAACGGGGGCTGGTGCAGCGGGCGCGGCCCGCGTACCGGCTCGACGACGTCGTGTCGGGCATCAACCGGCTGACGGCGGCGGCACGTGCGGCAAACGCGCCCGTGTGCTTCGTGCAGCACGACGGCGATGCGGACGACGACATCGTGCCCGGCACGCCCGGCTGGGAACTGCATGAGGAACTGATCGTCGGTCGCACCGACTGGCGCATCCGCAAGCAGGTGAGCGATTCGTTCCACGACACGCCGCTCGCCGCGCAGCTCGACGGCCACGGCATTCGTTCGGTGCTGATCTGCGGTTATGCGACCGAGTTCTGCGTCGATTCGGCCGCGCGCCGCGCGGCACTGCTCGGCTATCGGACGACCGTCGTGTCCGACCTGCACACGACGAACGAGCGCGCGCACCTGTCGGCCGCGCAGATCGTCGCGCATCATCACTTCGTGTGGGAAAACAATACGCTGTCGGGCAATGCGGTGACGCCGCGTCCGCTCGCCGACGTGCTTGCCACGGAGTTCGCATGACGATCAAGGCGGTGGTGTTCGATTTCGGCGGCGTGCTGATCGACTGGAGCCCCGAGTACCTGTACCGGCAACTGATTCCAGACGAAGCCGAGCGCCGCTGGTTCCTCACGCACGTGTGCGCGATGGACTGGGTGATCCGGCAGGACGGCGGGCAGACGATCGACGACGGCACGAGCGAGCTGGTCGCGAAGTTTCCGGCGCACGAGACGCTGATCCGCGCGTTCTACGCGCGCTGGCACGAGATGATCGGCGGCGTGCTCGACGAAGGCGCCGCGCTCGTCGACCGGCTCGATGCGCAGGGGATGCCGCTCTTCGGGCTGACCAACTGGTCCGCGCAGACCTTTCCGTATGCGTGGGACAACTTCCCGGTGCTGCGGCGTTTCAAGGACATCGTCGTGTCGGGCCGCGTGAAGCTCGTGAAACCCGATCCGGCGATCTACCGCGAGATGCATGCGCGGATCGATCCGCACCTGCCGGGCATTGCGCCGCATGAGCTCGTGTTCATCGACGACAACGCGAAGAATGCCGCGGCCGCGACGGCACTCGGCTGGCATGGCATTCATCACACGAGCGCGGCCGCGACCGAGACGCGTTTGCGCGAACTGGGCGCGCTCGCGTAGGCGTCGCGCCGGACCGCCGGATGAAAAAAGCGGGCCATGAGCCCGCTTTTTCGTTCTGCCGATCTGGAAGCGGCCGCATTCGGCACCCGGCGTCGTGTCGCCGCGTCGCCGGATGCACGGGCCGCGCCACTTAGCGGCTGATCGGCTTGTAGCGCAGGCGCTTCGGCTTCGCGGCTTCCTCGCCGAGGCGCGCACGCTTGTCGGCTTCGTATTCCTGGTAGTTGCCGTCGAAGAACGTGACCTGCGAATCGCCTTCGAACGCGAGGATGTGCGTCGCGATCCGGTCGAGGAACCAGCGATCGTGCGAGATCACCATCACCGAGCCGGCGAATTCGAGCAGCGCGTCTTCCAGCGCGCGCAGCGTTTCGACGTCGAGGTCGTTCGACGGTTCGTCGAGCAGCAGCACGTTGCCGCCGGAGATCAGCGTCTTCGCGAGGTGCAGGCGGCCGCGTTCGCCGCCCGACAGGTTGCCGACGATCTTCTGCTGGTCGCCGCCCTTGAAGTTGAAGCGGCCGATGTACGCCCGCGACGGCGTTTCGTACTTGCCGACCGTCAGCACGTCGGCGCCGCCCGAGATTTCCTCGAACACCGTCTTCGAGCCGTCGAGCGCATCGCGGCTCTGGTCGACGTACGCGAGCTTCACGGTCGGGCCCATCACGACTTCGCCCGAATCCGGCTGTTCCTTGCCGGTCAGCATCTTGAACAGCGTCGACTTGCCGGCGCCGTTCGGGCCGATGATGCCGACGATCGCGCCGGCCGGAATCTTGAAGTTCAGGTTGTCGATCAGCAGGCGGTCGCCGAACGACTTGCTGACGTTCTTGAACTCGATCACTTCATTGCCGAGGCGGTCGCCGACCGGAATGAAGATTTCCTGCGTTTCGTTGCGCTTCTGGTATTCCTGGCTGTTCAGCTCCTCGAAGCGCGCGATACGCGCCTTCGACTTCGCCTGGCGGCCCTTCGGGTTCTGGCGCACCCACTCCAGTTCCTTCTTGATCGCCTTCTGGCGCGCCGATTCCGACGCTTCTTCCTGCTTCAGGCGCTCTTCCTTCTGGTCGAGCCAGCTGCTGTAGTTGCCCTTCCACGGAATGCCGTGGCCGCGGTCGAGTTCGAGAATCCACTCGGCCGCGTTGTCGAGGAAATAGCGATCGTGCGTGACGGCGACGACGGTGCCCGGGAAGCGCACCAGGAACTGCTCGAGCCAGTCGACCGATTCCGCGTCGAGGTGGTTGGTCGGTTCGTCGAGCAGCAGCATGTCCGGCTTCTCGAGCAGCAGCTTGCACAGCGCGACGCGGCGTTTTTCACCGCCCGACAGGTGCTCGATCTTCGCGTCCCACGCCGGCAGGCGCAGCGCGTCGGCGGCCACTTCGAGCTGCTGCTCGGGGCTGCCGCCGTCGCTCGACGCGAGGATCGCTTCGTATTTCGCCTGCTCGGCCGCGAGCGCGTCGAAGTCGGCGTCCGGTTCCGCATAGGCCGCGTAGATTTCCTCGAGCTTCTTGTTCGCCTGGAACAGGTCGCCGAGGCCTTCCTCGACGGCTTCGCGCACCGTCTTCGTCGGATCGAGCTGCGGTTCCTGCGGCAGGTAGCCGATGTTCAGGTTCGGCATCGGCGTCGCTTCGCCTTCGATGTCCTTGTCGACGCCCGCCATGATGCGGATCAGCGTCGACTTGCCCGAGCCGTTCAGGCCGAGCACGCCGATCTTCGCGCCGGGAAAGAACGACAGCGAGATGTCCTTCAGGATCTGGCGCTTGGGCGGCACGATCTTGCCGACCCGGTTCATCGTGAAAACGTATTGGGCCATTTGGGTGTGAAACTCAGAAAGGGTTGAGACTGCCGCGCAGCGCATCGGCGTGCGTGGCGTCGGGTGATTCGGTACGGAGCGTGCCGCGCGGGGCGCGGCGGTGTCGCCGCGGGTTGGCGGCGCGAGCGCGTATTGTACTTCGGCGCCGGCTGCCGCTGGCACCGCGCTGGCCATTCGGCCGACCCGCGTTCACAGCCATCCGGCGACGCCGCCGTGCCCGGAGCAGGTGCCGCGCCGATGGCGGCTGAAGCTGTACGTGCCGTCGCGGCAGCGCGCGCTCGCGCCCTCGGGCACGCGGCCCGATTTCGAATGCGCCGGTGCATGGACGGTGTCGCCGTCGCGATTGCGGTACGTGTCGTGCCGGTCGAGGTCGGCTTCGCTGCCGTAGCCGGGCGACGCGCGATAGGCGTGCGCCGCGGGCGGCAGGGCGGCGCACGCGACGAACAGCGCGGCCGACAGGGTTGCGATGCGTGTCGCGCGGCGGAGCAGGGCGGGCATGGTCTCTCTGCGGATGTCGTTGTCCGTTGCCGGTGGCTGGCGGGCCGACGGCCCGGGCCGCATGTTAGCCGATCGGCTCGAGATCGTTGCCGCCGCCCCGCGCTGCAGCGACGCTACGCCGTGCCCGTCATCGATGCCGCGCCGTCGGCCTGGGCTGCCTCGAGAATCCACCGACGGAACGCGGCGACTTTCGCGCGCTCCGCATGATGCGGCGGATAGACGAGGTAGTACGCGAAGTCGTCGAGCCACGCGACGTCGGCAAGCTGCACGAGCCGGCCGCTCGCGAGCTCGCCGCGCACCATCGCCGCCGGCAGCAGGCCGGCGCCCTGGCCGGCGAGGATCGCCTGCAGCAACAGACTGGAATCGTCGAACGCGGGGCCGCGCGGCGGGCCGAAATCGGCGATTCGCTGCGCGTCGAACCAGATGTGCCAGCCCTTGCGTTCGGCGTCGTGCAGATGCGGCCATCCGGCCAGGTCGGCGGGCGTGGCCGGCATGCCCAGCCGCGCGACGAGTTCCGGCGCCGCAAGCGCGACGATCTCCACGGTCAGCAGCCGTTCGCTGCACAGCCCGATGTAGCGGCCGAGACCGTGGCGGATCGCGACGTCGACGCCGTCGCGCGAGAAATCGGCGAGCGCATGGCTCGCGACGATCTGCAGGTCGACGTCCGGGCATGCGTCGCGGAACTGCGCGAGGCGCGGCACGAGCCATGCGGATGCGAAAAACGGCGTGACGCTCACCGTCAGCACGCCGCTGTCGGCGGCGCCCGACACGCGCTGCGACGCGTCGGCGATTTGCCGGAACGCGTTGCGCACGGGCGGCAGATAGTCGCGGCCCGCGGCGGTCAGCAGGATGCCGCGGTTCACGCGCTCGAACAGTTGCACGCCGAGATGGGTCTCGAGCGTGCGGATCAGCTGGCTCACCGCGCCGGGCGTGACCGACAGCTCTTCCGCTGCCGATTTCACCGACAGGTGGCGGGCCGCTGCCTCGAACGCGCGCAACGCGTTGAGCGGTGGCAGACGGGAACGGTTCATTGAGTTTTTCTAAAGCGAAAGGCCGACGAAATATCGTTTGAGGCAAGGCATGCGCGCGAGTACCGTTGTCGCATCGGATCGGATTCGTCACGGCTGCTTCGCGGCGGTCGATGCGATCAACATAGTTCAACTATATCCATGAGGCAATCCGGACGCCGCGCGGCGTCCGGCGGAACCTGAGAGGACCATCGTCATGAGCGGCCCGCGCGCGTCGCGCGTCTTCTACGGCTGGTATGTGGTGGCGGCCGCGTTCGCCGTCACGTTCGTCGGCTTCGGCAGTGCGTACACGTTCAGCGCGTTCGTCGAAGCGCTGCAGCGGGATTTCGCCGCATCGCGCGGGCAGATCTCGCTCGTGTTCTCGCTGGCCGGCTTCCTGTATTTCGGCTTCGGCATCGTCAGCGGCCCGCTTGCCGATCGTTTCGGCTCACGGCGGCTCGCCGTCACCGGCATGTTGCTGACGGCGGCGGGTCTCGCGGCGGCCGGCGCCGCGCATACGCTGCTGCAGGTCTATGTCGCGTACGGGCTCGGTGTCGGCCTCGGCGTCGGCTGCGCGTATGTGCCGGCCGTCGGCGCCGTGCAGCGCTGGTTCGTGCGGCGGCGCGGCTTCGCGTCGGGGCTCGCGGTCGCGGGGATCGGCGTCGGCACGCTCGTGATGCCGCCGCTCGCCGCCGCGCTGATCGCGCACGTCGGCTGGCGCGGCGCCTATTTCACGCTTGCGGCGCTCGCCGTCGCGATCGGCGCCGGGATGTCGCTGCTGATCGAGAACGACCCGCGCGGGCGCGGGCTGTTGCCGGACGGGGAGGCCGTGCATCCGGCCGCCGGCGGAGGCTTGCCGGAAGCGGGCGGGCACACGGCAGGGGCCCCGGACTCCGTGAACGCTGCTGATCGCGCGCGGGCTGCCGCAGCGGCGCCCACCGGCGCGACGCTGCGCGAGGCCGTCACGTCGCGACCGTTCGCGAGCCTCTACGCGGCGTGCCTCGTGTGCTCGTTCGGCGTCTTCGTGCCGTTCGTGCACCTCGTGCCGTATGCGCTCGATCATGGCGTCGCATCGTCGACGGCCGTGCTGCTGCTCGGCGCGATCGGCGTCGGCAGCACGGCTGGGCGCTTCTTTCTCGGTGGCCTCGCCGACCGCTTCGGCCGCCGCGCATCGCTGCTCGCGATGTTCGCGGGCATGGCCGTCGCGCTCGTCGCGTGGGCCGGCGCCGGCAGCGTCGCGACGCTGGCCACGTTCGCACTCGTGTTCGGCGTGTTCTACGGCGGCTGGGTCGCCGTCCTGCCCGCCGTCGTGATGGACTACTTCGGCGGCCGCAACGTGAGCGCGATCATCGGCGTGCTGTACACGAGCATCGCGTTCGGCACGCTGATCGGGCCGGCTGCGGCCGGTTTCATCTACGACGCGGGTGGCGGTTATCTCGTGCCGATCCTGGCCAGCGCGGCCGCCAATGCGATCGCGTTCGCGATCGTCGCCACCACCGGCCGCGCGCAGATGGCCGTGCGCGCGGCCGGCCGCTAGACGCGCGTCGCCCGCTGCGAGGCACGGCGCCTTCCAGCTAGGCGCGATCTACGATTTCCGCTACGGTGGCCGGATCTCGATCATCGACGGCTGGAGGCGCATCGTGACATTCGACGAAGTGCGGCAGATCGCGCTCGCATGGCGCGGCGTCGAGGAGGGGGCGTCGTACGGCACGCCCGCACTCAAGGTGAAGGGCAAGATGCTCGCTCGCCTGCGCGAGGACGGCGATACGCTCGTCGTGAAGGGCGTCGGCCCCGACGAGCGCGCGTGGCTGATCGAAGCGGAACCCGACGTGTATTACCTGACCGACCACTATGCGGGCTGGCCGATCGTGCTGGTGCGCCTGTCGGCCGCGCATCCCGACGCCGTGAGAAACCTGCTTCTGCGCGAATGGCGCGCGATCGTGCCGGCCAAATGGCGCGACGCAGGGCCGGACGACGCCAACTGAGCCGCGCCGGCGCCGCACGCGATCCGCTTCGACGGAACGTGTTCACCATGATGCCGAGCGGGCACGCGCCGTCATCACTTGCCCGATCCGGTTGCCCGCAGGCGGACGCCGAACCGGATCATGCGTTGCATCGGTTCGCATCGATGCAACAAGTGGATCCATCGAAATTCTTCAATTGGTTCTTAGTGAAGAACCGTTTGATGCTTACACTCCTTCGCTTCGAAGGCGGCTGACCGACAGCCGACGGAAAGGGCGCACGCGATGCGCCGGCACCTCGTGCGCCGCATCGCACCCGCGGCTTCGCAGACTGCGTCGCGCACCGACCGGAACAGGCTCGACCCGGCTTCCTGCCCGTATGCGCGCATGCGCGGCGGGCTGCCGGGTTCAACAACGACAACTCCCCGCCGCCTTCACGCGACACCCGGTCATACCAGAACCGTTTTTTGGAGAGAGACACATGAGTGGAAGCAAGACAGGCCTCGGCACGGGTCTGAAGCAGCGGCACGTGACGATGATGTCGATTGCCGGCGTCATCGGCGCGGGCTTGTTCGTCGGCTCCGGCCACGCAATCGCGGAAGCCGGCCCGGCTTCGATCCTCGCGTATGCGATCGCGGGCGTCCTGGTCGTGCTGGTGATGCGCATGCTCGGCGAGATGGCCGTCGCGCATCCGGACAGCGGTTCGTTCTCGACCTATGCCGATCGCGCGATCGGTCACTGGGCGGGCTTCTCCATCGGCTGGCTGTACTGGTGGTTCTGGGTGCTCGTGATCCCGATCGAGGCAACCGCTGCGGCTACCATCCTCAATGCGTGGTTCCCCGGCGTCGCGACCTGGATCTTCGCGCTCGGCATCACGCTGCTGCTGACGATCACCAACCTCTTCTCGGTCAAGAACTACGGCGAATTCGAATTCTGGTTCGCGCTGATCAAGGTTGTCGCGATCGTCGTGTTCCTGTGCATCGGCGGTGCGGCAATCGTCGGCATCGTGCCCGCGCCGGCCGTATCGGGCGTGTCGAACCTCTTCGCGCACCAGGGCTTCATGCCGAACGGCGCCGGCGCGGTGCTCGCGGCGATGCTGACGACGATGTTCTCGTTCCTCGGTACCGAGATCGTGACGATCGCGGCCGCCGAGTCGGACAACCCGCAACGCCAGATCGTGCGTGCGACCAATTCCGTCATCTGGCGTATCACGCTGTTCTATCTCGGCTCGATCCTCGTCGTCGCGGCGATCGTGCCGTGGAACGATCCGCTGCTGCCGAAGCACGGCTCGTATCAGCGTGCGATGGAGCTGATCGGCATTCCGAACGCGAAGGCAATCATCGACGTGATCGTGCTCGTGTCGGTCGCGAGCTGCCTGAATTCCGCGCTGTACACCGCATCGCGGATGCTGTTCTCGCTGTCCAAGCGCAAGGACGCACCTGCGTTCCTGCACAGCACCGATTCGACCGGTACGCCGCGTGCGGCCGTGCTGGCATCGACCGCATTCGGTTTCCTGACCGTGATCGCGAACTACCTGATGCCGGAGCAGGTGTTCGGCTTCCTGTTGGCGACGTCGGGTGCGATCGCGCTGCTCGTGTATCTCGTGATCGCGATCTCGCAGCTGCGGATGCGCAAGACGCTCGAATCGGGCGGCGCCGACCTGACGCTGCGGATGTGGCTGTTCCCGTGGCTCACGTGGGCGGTGATCCTGTTCATCTGCGGCACGCTGACCGTGATGTTCGTCAGCGAGGAACACCGGATGGAAGTCGGTGCGACGGCCGTGCTCGCGCTGCTCGTGCTGTTTGCGTCTTGGCTGAACAAGCGCGGTCGCGATGCGCGAGCGGGGGCGGGGCGGCGGGTGTCGGCGATGTGATGAAGTGACGATGCGGCAGCGGGCCTGAGCGTTCGCTGTCGGTTGGCGGAGAGGTTCCCGTCGTAACAAATGGCCTGATCGGCAAAAGCCGGTCCGGCCATTTGTCTTTCAGAACAAGCGGATGCCGTTTCCCGTGTCGACATGGATTTTTCGGCGACAGCGGCGGTATCGACATTTGTGGTCAAAAATCGAACTTGTCTGATTTCATTGGCGGCAGTGACTTAATACATTGATCACTTCGATAACCGGGGTGAATCGATGGGCGAATCGATTTGGAATCCTTTGTTATACGGCTGGATTCAGAAACCAGGCCGTAGGTTCGTTACCGAATACGGGGCGCATCTTCCCGTGTTCACCCTATCGAGCCCAGAGCGATGAGCGGGCGGCCGATACCCCATGTACGCGCTGCATTTCATGCACGCGACGGTTTTCCCTTGGGGGGCACGTATTTTCCTGCGGCCGGTGCCACTTGTTTACCGGTACTCATTTGCCCTGCAACGGGCCTTCGCCAGTCCTTTTATTTTCCATTCGCGGATTGGCTGCGCGCAACGGGATATTCGGTATTCGTATTCGATTATCGGGGGATGGGGGCGTCGCTCGACGTGCGTCACGTTCGCCAGTCGCGTGCCCGCAAACAAGACTGGGGGCAGCTTGACATGCCCGCAGCGCTTGACTGGCTTCTTCGAGAAACCGGCGCGAGCGAAGCGCATCTGATCGGTCATAGTGCCGGCGCACAACTGGTCGGACTGATGCCGAATCACGCGTCGGTACGCTCGCTGTGTGCGATATCCGCTTCATCCGGATACGTCGGCAACATCCGGTGGCCGAATCGAATTGCCGCATTGTCGCTGGCAAATGTCTACGTCCCGGTTACCGCACGTCTGCTCGGCTATGTGCCTGCCCGGGTGCTCGGCTGGGGCGACGATCTGCCTGCACGCGTCGGGCTTCAGTGGGCCCGATGGTGTCGCCGCCCCGGATACGTAGCGAACGAGTTCGGGGTCGGCATTGCGCGTCATTACTACAACGAATTCTCCGCTCCCGTCACCGTAGTCGCAGCGACTGACGATCCGCTCGCGACGCCGGCCAATATCGAAGACTGGCTGCGATGGTTGCCGCGAGCCAGATGTCACGTCCATTTCATCAGCCCGGAAAAATGCGATGGCCGCGCAATCGGTCACGTCGGCATGTTCCGCCGCCAGCATGCGTCGCTGTGGCCGGAACTCACCAGAGGATTGCTGAGTTGACGCTCAGGCCCGCTTGCGTCCTCAAATCAGGAGACCACGATGGACGATTCAATCGACATGAAGATGCGCTTCAAAGCAGTCAGAAACGAAGCGAGGGAGACGCGCGCGTCGCTTTACCATCTCACCAATCGATGCAATTTGCGCTGCAAGGGGTGCTGGTTCTTCGAAAACGAATTCGACGTCGCGTCGGATGAGTTGAACGATACGTTGCATCTCGAGGCACGCGTGAAGGATGAGGCGGCGCGCGGGATCAACGCGCCATTGCTGATAGGCGGCGAGCCCGCGCTTTATCTGGACCGGATAAGCGTGTTCAGGAAATACATGCCGAAGGTGTCCGTTTCGACAAACGGGCTTCGACGAATTCCTTACGAGGGTTTCGAAGATGTCACCATTGCGGTCTCGGTGTTCGGTGGCGGCCCGCTCGATGACGAACTACGCGCGATCGGCCCGAACGGAAAGCGTTTCACTGGCTTGTTCGACAAGGCGTTGGCTAATTATCGCGACGACGAACGGGCAGGTTTCGTCTTTGCCGTGTCGATCGATGGAATGGCTTATATCGAAGAAACGGTGCGCAGGATCCGGGATAACGGAAATCGACTGCTGTTCAATTACTACAGTCCATACGATGTTGCCGGGCCGCTTCGCCGACGTGGTGAGGAGCAACTCCTGAACGTATTGCTCGAATTGAAGGCCAAATACCCTGAAACCGTGGCGAGCCATCCGTACTACCTGGCAGCACTCATGCGTGGGGAAACCGCCTGGGGAACATTCGGCTATGCCAGTTGCCCGAGTGTCAGCGAAGGTCATCCGCAGAATGCGGAACGGTTTGCCTCGGGGTGGCCCGCGTTGCCGAAATTCAACGCGTATCGCGCAGACCTGCATACGCTGGCGCGCTGCTGTACTTCAGGAGAATGCGCGAAGTGTCGCGACAGCCAGGCCGTGATGTCGTGGTTGCTCGTTAACGCCAAGCATGTGCTGCAGGAAGCCGATGGACTTAGGACATGGACGGAGGTCGCGGAGAGCTATTTCAGTCAGTTCGTCTGGTCAAGTTACCATCCGCGCAACCGCGTTGGGCGCACGTCGGATTGCACGGTGCAGTAATGCGATGCAGTTGCCGGAATCGAAAATCAAAAAGCCCGCAAAATGCGGGCTTTGTGCATGGGTATCGGAGCGAGGTTCAGACGTTGAACAGAAAGTTCATCACATCCCCGTCGTGCACGACGTATTCCTTCCCTTCCGCACGCATCTTCCCGGCTTCCTTCGCACCTTGTTCGCCCTTGTACGCGACGAAGTCGTCGAATGCGATCGTCTGCGCGCGAATGAAGCCGCGCTCGAAGTCCGTATGAATCACGCCGGCCGCTTGCGGCGCCGTGTCGCCGATGTGGATCGTCCACGCGCGCACTTCCTTCACGCCCGCGGTGAAGTAGGTCTGCAGGCCGAGCAGCTTGAAGCCCGCGCGGATCACGCGGTCGAGGCCCGGCTCTTCCATGCCCATGTCGGCGAGGAACGCTTCCTTGTCCGCATCGTCGAGATCGGCGATTTCCGCCTCGATCGCCGCGCACACCGCGACCACCGGCGAGTTCTCGCTTTCCGCGTACTTGCGCACCGCTTCGAGGTGCGGGTTGTTCTCGAAGCCGTCGTCCTTCACGTTCGCGACGTACATCGCCGGCTTCGCGGTGATCAGGCAGAACGGCTTGAGCAGCGCCTGCTCGTCGTCCGACAGATCGAGGCCGCGCACGGCCTTGCCCTGGTCGAGGTGCGCGCGCACCTTCTCGAGCACCGCGGCGAGCTTCACCGCTTCCTTGTCGTTGCCGGACTTCGCGGCCTTCGAGTAGCGCGTGAGCGCCTTCTCGACGGTGCCGAGGTCGGCGAGCGCGAGTTCGGTGTTGATCACTTCGATGTCGTCGATCGGGCTGACCTTGCCGGCGACGTGGATGACGTTGTCGTCCTCGAAGCAGCGCACGACGTGCGTGATCGCATCGGTTTCGCGGATGTTCGCGAGGAACTGGTTGCCGAGGCCTTCACCCTTGCTCGCGCCCGCGACGAGGCCCGCGATGTCGACGAATTCGACGACGGCCGGCACGATGCGCTCGGGGTTGATGATCTCGGCGAGCGCCTTCAGGCGCGTGTCAGGCACTTCGACGATGCCGACGTTCGGCTCGATCGTGCAGAACGGGTAGTTCTCGGCGGCGATGCCGGCCTTGGTCAGCGCATTGAACAGGGTGGACTTGCCGACGTTGGGCAAGCCGACGATGCCGCATTTGAGACTCATGGAATCCTTCGGACGGGTGGAGCGGCGCGGCCGGACAAGGCACGGCGGCGCGGGAAAATAGGGACGGCCGGCGCGCGGGGCGCGGCGGGCCGACGTTCAAAGGCGCTATTGTACCGTGCCGACGCCCCGGTTTCCGGCCTTCACCCGAACGCCCGATGCGACGGGCCGCCGCGCTGCCGGACCCGCCTGCGATTCTGCTGATTTCCCGCAAAGTCCGGCCGCGTAAGGGATTGGCCCCACGGCTATAATGCCCGCCATGACTGCCCACCACACCTTCGACGTCGCCGTGGTCGGCGGCGGGCTCGTCGGCAAGACGGCCGCGCTCGCACTGACCCAGTCCGGCTACAAGACCGCCTTGCTCGCCCAGCCGGCCACGCCGCGCCCCGCCGATCTCGCGTTCGACACCCGCATCTACGCGCTGTCGTCCAGCTCGCAGGCATTGCTGGAGCGGCTGCGGGTCTGGCAGGCGCTGGACCATGGCCGGCTCGCGCCGGTGTACGACATGCGCGTGTACGGCGACGCGCACGCGGAGCTGCATTTCTCCGCGTACCAGGCCTCCGTGCCGCAACTGGCCTGGATCGCCGAATCGTCGCTGATCGAGACGTCGCTGGACGCGGCGCTGCGGTTCCAGCCGAACCTCACGTGGTTCGACGCGCGTGCACAGGGCTTCGACGTGCGCGACGACGCGGCCGTGCTGACGCTGTCGTCGGGCAAGGTGCTCGAAGCGGACCTCGTGGTCGGCGCGGACGGCGCGCATTCGTGGGTGCGTTCTCAAATGGGGGCCAGGGTCGAGCGGCGCGATTACCGGCAGACGGGCGTCGTCGCGAACTTCAAGGCGTCGCTGCCGCACCGCGAGACGGCCTGTCAGTGGTTTCACGAAGGCGAGATCATTGCGTTGCTGCCGCTGCCGGACGGTCACGTGTCGCTCGTATGGTCCGCGCACACCGCGCATGCGGACGAACTGCTCGCGCTCGATCCCGCGCAGCTCGCGGCGGAAGTCGAGCGCGTGTCGCACGGCCAGGTCGGCACGCTGGAATGCGTGACGCCGGCGGCCGGCTTCCCGCTCGCGCTGCAGACCGTCGACAAGCTGATCGCCCCGCGCGTCGCGCTCGTCGGCGATGCCGCGCACCTGATCCATCCGCTCGCGGGGCAGGGGATGAACCTCGGGCTGCGCGACGTCGCGGCACTCGCCGATGCGATCGCGAACAAGGAGAGCTTCCGCAACCTCGGCGATACGGTGCTGCTGCGCCGCTACGAGCGCTCGCGCCGCGAGGACATCCGCGCACTGATGGTCGCGACCGACGGGCTGCAGCGGCTGTTCGCGGTTCCGGGCTCGTTCGCGAAGGCGGTCCGCAACGCGGGCATGGCGTTCGTCGGCGCGCAACCGCTCGTGAAGCGCTGGCTCGTGTCGGCCGCGCTTGGCTGAGCGAACCTTCGCGCCCTCGGCCTGTCGGACTGGGCTCCGTTACGGCGTACACTGTGACGTGCACTCCGATTGAGCTGAAGGAACGACAGGATGAAAAAAACGATCCGCATCGCATCGCTGGCGCTGGCCGTCACGATGGCGACGCTCGGCTGTACCGCGCAGGCCGACCAGACCACCGACAAGCTGAAAGCCACGCTGCAAGCGCGTCTCGGCAACGACGCGCCGATCAAGAGCGTGTCGAAGTCGCCCGTCGCGGGCCTGTACGAAGTGAACCTCGGCACGCAGATCATCTATAGCGATGCAGCCGGCGACTACGTGCTGCTCGGCGATCTCGTCGACACCAAGACGCACAAGAACCTGACCGACGCGCGCCTGTCCGACCTCAACAAGATCGACTTCGCGAGCCTGCCGCTCGCCAACGCGATCAAGGTCGTCAAAGGTAACGGCGCCCGCAAGATCGCGGTGTTCTCCGATCCGAACTGTCCGTACTGCAAGCGCCTCGAGACGACGCTGCAGTCGGTCGACAACGTGACCGTCTACACGTTCCTGTACCCGGTGCTGTCGCCCGATTCGACCACGAAGTCGAAGGCGATCTGGTGCGCGACCGACCGCGCGAAATCCTGGGAGGGCTGGATGCTCGACCATCGCGTGCCGACCGGCGCCGGCGCCTGCGATACGACCGCGCTCGACAAGAACCTCGCGCTGGGCCGCGGGATGAACGTCACCGGCACGCCGACGATCTTCCTGCCCGACGGCCGCCGCCTGCCGGGCGCGGTGTCGGCCGACCAGCTGAACCAGGCGCTCGCGTCGAGCAAGTAACCGGCGACACGCCGGGCCGCACGGCCCGGCCAGCGAGGGGCGCCCGCGATCTCTGCCGGCGCCTCTCTTCGTTTCCGCCGCCGTATTCCGTCTGATTCCCCGTCCGATTTTCGACCGATTGCCACGATGACCCAGCCGATCCGCTATTCGATTGCCCCGAAAGATCTTGCCGCGCACCTGTTCGAAGTGACGGTGACGGTCACCGATCCCGATCCCGAAGGCCAGCGCTTCTCGCTGCCGGTATGGATTCCGGGCAGCTACCTCGTGCGCGAGTTCGCGCGCAACATCGTGACGCTCGCCGCGTTCAACGACGCGGGCCGCAAGGTACGGATCGCGAAAACCGACAAGAACACGTGGCAGGCCGCGCCGGTGAACGGCGCGCTGACGTTGCGCTATGACGTGTACGCATGGGACCTGTCGGTCCGCTCCGCGTATCTCGACGACTCGGGCGGCTTCTTCAACGCCACGGCCGTGTTCCTGAGCGCCGCCGGCCGCGAGGATGCGCCATGCGAGGTCGACATCGCGAAACCGGCGGGCCCGGCGTTTCGCACGTGGCGGGTCGGCACGTCGTTGCCCGAGGCACGCGGGACCAGGCGCTACGGGTTCGGCGCGTATCGCGCAGCGAACTACGACGAGCTCGCCGACCATCCGGTGACGATCGGCGAATTCGCGCTGGCGACGTTCGACGCGCACGGTGTGCCGCACGACATCGTGATCGCCGGGCGTGTGACGCAGCTCGACATGGAGCGGCTGCGCACCGACCTGAAGCGCGTGTGCGAAGCGCAGATCGCGCTGTTCGAACCGAAATCGAAACAGGCGCCGATGGACCGCTACGTGTTCATGACGCTCGCGGTCAGCGACGGCTACGGCGGCCTCGAGCACCGTGCGTCGACCGCGCTGATCTGCAACCGCACCGACCTGCCGGTGAAGGGCCGGCCGGAAACGACGGAAGGCTATCGCACGTACCTCGGCCTTTGCAGCCACGAGTATTTCCATACGTGGAACGTGAAGCGCATCAAGCCGGCGGCGTTCGTGCCGTACGACCTCGCGCGCGAAAACTACACGTCGCTGCTGTGGCTGTTCGAAGGCTTCACGTCGTATTACGACGACCTGATGCTGGTGCGCAGCGGGCTGATGTCGCAGGACGAATATTTCGCGGCGCTCGGCCGTACCGTCGGCGGCGTGCTGCGCGGTACGGGGCGCCTGAAGCAGAGCGTCGCGGACAGCTCGTTCGACGCGTGGATCAAGTACTACCGTCAGGACGAGAACGCGACCAACGCGATCGTCAGCTATTACACGAAGGGTTCGCTCGTCGCGCTTGCGTTCGATCTCGCGATCCGCGCGCAGACGCGCAACCGCAAGTCGCTCGACGACGTGATGCGTCTGCTGTGGCAACGCTACGGCCGCGAGTTCTATCGAGGCAAGCAGGCGGGTGTCGAAGAAAACGAGGTCGAGACGCTGATCGAGGAAGCGACGGGCGTCGCGCTCGGCCGGCTGTTCGCGGACGCCGTGCACGGCACGCGCGACCTGCCGCTCGCCGACCTGCTGGCGCCGTTCGGCGTGACGCTCACGCCGGAGGTTGCAGCGGGTGCGACCGCGAAGCCGACCATCGGCGCGCGGCTGCGCGGCGGCGTGGACTGCACGCTGGCGGCGGTCTACGAAGGCGGCGGCGCGCATCGCGCGGGGCTGTCGGCGGGCGACACGCTGATCGCGCTCGACGGGCTGCGCGTCACCGGCACGAACCTCGACATGCTGCTCGCGCGTTACCGGCCGGGCGACAAGGTCGAGGTGCACGTATTCCGCCGCGACGAGCTGCGGACCGCGAAACTGAAACTGGACGGGCCGGAAATCGCGCGCTACCGGCTCGCGGCCGCCGCGAAACCGGCTGCCGCGCAGAAGGCCCGCGAAGCCTGGCTGAAGGGCTGAGCATGCACGGGCGGGTTTCGGGGCGCGATCATGGATTGTTCTGTTGCTGCAACAATCCGTCGCCCTGAACCCGCTTTTTCGCGGCCATGCGGCCACGCACAATGGCGTCACTCGCGCTACCGAAGCGCAACCAAACCGGAGCCTGACATGACGACCATTCTGCAAATCAATTCCGCGGCGCGCTCGCAAGGTGCGCAATCCACGCTGCTGGCCAACGAACTGACGGCAAAGCTGCAACAATCGAACCCCGGTTCGAAGGTCGTGGTTCGCGACCTGCTGGCCGACGCGCTGCCGCACCTCGACGAATCGGTGCTCGGCGCATTCTTCACGCCGGCCGACCAGCGCAGCGCGGAACAGAATGCGATCGTCGCGAAGAGCGATGCGCTGATCGCCGAACTGCAAGCCGCCGACATCGTCGTGATCGGCGCACCGATGTACAACTTCGGCGTGTCGTCGCAACTGAAGACGTATTTCGACTGGATCGCCCGCGCAGGCGTCACGTTCCGCTACACCGAGAACGGTCCGGAAGGCCTGATCAAGGGCAAGAAGGTTCACGTGGTGACGGCGCGCGGCGGCAAGTACCTGGGTACGCCGAACGACAGCCAGACGCCGTACCTGCGCTCGTTCCTCGGCTTCATCGGCCTGACCGACGTGAACTTCATCCACGCTGAAGGCCTGAACCTCGGGCCGGATGCGCAGAGCGCCGCGCTCGCCAGCGCACGCGAAGCGATCGCTGCCGTCTGAGGCCGACGCGGGTGCGCCGCACCCGCTGCGTCCGACGGATGAAAAAAACGCCGCGTCCCGAAAGGGGCGCGGCGTTTTTGCTTGATGCGGACGAAGGCGAAACGTGAAGCGCTAACCGCGCAACGCGGTTACGCAAGCGTTTCGGCCACCTCCGGCAGGCGCCAGTCGATCGGCTCGCGCCCAGCGTCGACCAGATAGTCGTTCGCGAGCGCGAAGTGGCGGCAACCGAGGAAACCGCGGTGAGCGGACAGCGGCGACGGATGCGGCGCCTCGAGCACGCAGTGCGCGCTCGCATCGAACAGCGCGCGCTTGGCCTGCGCATGCGCGCCCCACAGCATGAACACGAGGCCGCGATGGCGGTTGGCGAGTTCGCGGATCAGCGTGTCCGTGCATTGCTCCCAGCCGCGCTTCGCGTGGCTCGCGGCCGCACCGCGCTCGACCGTCAGCACGGTGTTGAGCAGCAGCACGCCCTGGCGCGCCCAGGTATCGAGGCAGCCGTGACGCGGCGTGTCGTGGCCGAAATTCGCGGCGATCTCCTTGAAGATGTTGCGCAGCGACGGCGGCGTGCGCACGGCCGGCGGCACCGAGAACGCGAGGCCGTGCGCCTGCGGCGTGCCGCGGTCGTCGCCGTGGTACGGGTCCTGGCCGAGGATCACGATCTTCACGTCGTCCGGGCTCGTCAGGCGCAGCGCGCGGAACACGTCGGTCGGGTAGACCGTCTTGCCGGCCGCGCGTTCGTCGTCGACGAAGCGGCACAGCGGCGCATACGCGTCGCTGTCGGTGAAGGGTTTCAGCACGTCGCGCCAGACGGCCGGCAGCGCGTCGAATTGCGCGGCGAGGTGCGGGACATCCGCGACAACAGGGGCGGCGGGAGTGCCGGGAGCGTCGGCGGCAGCGGGCTGCGGCGCGGCGGAAACCGGCGCGGCGGCCGCGGCCTTCTTTGCGGGCTTGCGCCCGGCTGCGGCCGGCGCAGGCGCCGGGGCGGGAACATCGTCCTGCGCCGTTTCCGGCACGGGATCATCGAACAGCGACGCCTGCTGCGGCGTGCGGAAAGTCTTGCGGGTTGCCATGCGTGATGCGGGTTTATTGCGCGCGCAGCCGGTAGCCGCGTTGCGCCTTGCTGATGTTTTCGGGGGCGAGGCCCGGCAGCGCCTGCTGCAGTTCGGCGGCGAGTGTCGCGAGCGCCGCTTCCGGGCCGTCGATCAGTTCGAGTTCGATTTCGCTGATCGGTTCGCGGCGCGTATCGTGTTCCGCCTGGACGACGATCTCGCCGACGTCCACCGCGGCCTCGACGGTTGCGCCGCCGATTGCGATGCGCCACAGCGTACGCGAAAAATCCGTCCGGAACAGCGCGTGCAGCGCGGGCGCCGCATCGCGCAGCGCGCCGGCAGCCTCCGGCACGTCGCACGCGGTGACCAGCGCGTCGATTTCGAGCGCATCGCCGGCGACCGGCAATTCCCATTCATGGCGGCGATGCAGGCCGGCTTCGGCGCTGCCGACGGTCTTGAAGGTCTGCAGCCAGCCGTGCGGCGTGCGGCGCACGCGCACCGCGCTCTTCGAACGAGCCAGCGCGAGGTCGGGCGTGTCGTAGTAGACGTTCGCCAGCGCGATCACGTTACCGGTTTCGCCGGTCAGCGTCTCGAAAAAGCGCCGCGCCGCATCGGCCTGGCCGGCCGGCAGTGCGAGCTTGATTTCCTTTTCGATCGCCATCAGAAGAACATCCGCGCCAGTTCCTCGCCCGGCTGGTCGGCGCGCATGAACGCTTCGCCGACGAGGAACGCGTTCACGTTCGCCGCGCGCATCGTGTCGACGTCGGTGCGCGACAGGATGCCCGACTCGGTCACGACCATGCGATCCGGCGGAATCATGTCGAGCATGTCGAGCGTGGTCTGGATCGTCGTCTCGAACGTGCGCAGGTTGCGGTTGTTGATGCCGAGCAGCGGCGTCTTCAGCGTCAGCGCCTGTTCCATCTCGTCGCGGTCGTGAACTTCGACCAGCACCGCGAGGCCGAGCGAGTGCGCGTATGCCTCGAGGTCCTGCATCAGCGGCGTGTCGAGCGCGGCCGCGATCAGCAGGATCGCGTCGGCGCCCATCGCGCGCGCCTCGAGGATCTGGTACGCGTCGACGATGAAGTCCTTGCGCAGCACCGGCAGCGTGCACGCCGCACGCGCTTCCTCGAGATAGCGGACGCTGCCCTGGAAGAATTGCTCGTCGGTCAGCACCGACAGGCACGCCGCGCCGTGGGCCGCATACGAGCGCGCGATGTCGGCCGGCACGAAATGCTCGCGCAGCACGCCCTTCGACGGGCTCGCCTTCTTCACTTCGGCGATTACCGCCGCCTGGCCCGCTGCCTGCTTCGCGCGCAGTGCGCCGACGAAGTCGCGCAGGTCGCGCGCCGATGCGTCCAGTTTCAGTGCCTCGAGCGGCGTGCTGCGCATGGCCGCCGCGACTTCTTCGCGCTTGACGGCGATGATTCGGTCGAGAATGTCGCTCATGTGGGTTCCTGCTTGATTCGTAAAGGGAGTCAGCGCTTGAACTGCTGCGTGAAGCGCACGAGTTCGTCGACCTTCGCGCGTGCCTTGCCGCTCGCGATCGCTTCGCGGGCGAGCTGGATGCCGTCGGCGATCGATTCGGCGATATTGGCTGCATAGAGCGCGGTGCCCGCGTTCAGCGTGACGATCTCGCGTGCGACACCCGGCTGGTTGTCCAGCGCGCCGAGCAGCATCGTGCGCGATTCCTCGGCATTTTCCACCTTCAGCGTGCGGTTCGATACCATCTGCAGGCCGAAGTCCTCCGGATGGATCTCGTATTCGTGCACCTTGCCGTCGCGCAATTCGCCGACGAGCGTCGCGGCGCCCAGCGATACTTCATCCATCCCGTCCTTGCCGTACACGACCAGCACGTGCTGCGCGCCGAGGCGCTGCATCACGCGCACCTGGATGCCGACGAGGTCGGGGTGGAACACGCCCATCAGCTGGTTCGGCGCGCCGGCCGGATTGGTCAGCGGGCCGAGAATGTTGAAGATCGTCCGCACGCCGAGCTCGCGGCGCACGGCCGCGATGTTCTTCATCGCCGGATGATGGTTCGGCGCGAACATGAAGCCCATGCCGGTTTCGGCGATCGATGCGGCAACCTGGTCGGGCTGCAGGTCGATGTTCACGCCGAGCGCCTCGAGCACGTCGGCGCTGCCGGACTTGCTCGACACGCCGCGGTTGCCGTGCTTCGCGACCTTCGCGCCGGCCGCCGCCGTGATGAACATCGACGCGGTCGAGATGTTGAACGTGTGTGCACCGTCGCCGCCCGTGCCGACGATGTCGACGAAGTTCGAGTTGTCCTGCACTTCGACGTGGTTCGCGAATTCGCGCATCACGGTCGCGGCGGCGGCGATCTCGCCGATCGTCTCCTTCTTCACGCGCAGCCCGGTGATGATCGCGGCCGCCATCACGGGCGACATGTCGCCGCGCATGATGAGCCGCATCAGGTGCAGCATTTCGTCGTGGAAGATCTCGCGGTGCTCGATCGTGCGTTGCAGCGCTTCCTGCGGGGTAATCGTCATCGTGCGTCTCCCGTCAGGCTGCCGGCGCGGCCGCGCGGGCCGTTGCGCGGTTCTGCTTCAGGAAATTCTCGAGCAGCGCGTGGCCGTGCTCGGAGAGGATCGATTCCGGGTGGAACTGCACGCCTTCGACCGGCAGCGTCTTGTGACGCACGCCCATGATCTCGCCGTCGTCGGTCCACGCGGACACCTCGAGGCAGTCGGGCAGCGATTCGCGTTCGATCGCGAGCGAATGGTAGCGCGTGACGTCGAAATGCTTCGGCAGGTCGGCGAACACGCCGCGGCAGTCGGTTTCGATCCGGCTCACCTTGCCGTGCATGATGGTCTTCGCGCGCACGACGCGGCCGCCGAACGCTTCGCCGATCGCCTGATGGCCGAGGCAGACGCCGAGGATCGGCTTCTTGCCCGCGAATTCGCGCAGCACGTCGAGCGTGATGCCCGCGTGCTGCGGGTTGCTCGGGCCGGGCGACAGGCAGATGGCGTCGGGGTTCAGGCGCGCGATGTCGTCGAGCGTGATTTCGTCGTTGCGATAGGTGTGCACGTCCTCGCCCAGTTCGCCGAAGTACTGGACCAGGTTGTAGGTGAACGAGTCGTAGTTGTCGATCATGAGCAGCATGGTCAGTCTCCGGTCAGAAGTCGCTATCGAGGCCGTCCTGGACCTGTTCGGCCGCACGCAGCACCGCGCGCGCCTTGTTCTCGGTCTCTTGCCATTCGGATTCGGGCACCGAGTCCGCGACGACGCCGGCTGCCGCTTGCACATACAGGTTGCCGTTGTGGATCAGGCCCGTGCGGATCGCGATCGCGAGATCCATCTCGCCCGAGAACGACAGGTAGCCGACGGCGCCGCCGTACAGCCCGCGCTTGATCGGCTCGAGCTCGTCGATCAGTTCCATCGCGCGCACCTTCGGCGCGCCGGACAGCGTGCCGGCCGGGAACGTCGCGCGCAGCACGTCGTAGTTCGTCATGCCGGGCTTCAGCTTGCCTTCGACCGAGCTGACGATGTGCTGCACGTGCGAGTACTTCTCGATCACCATCTTGTCGGTCACCTGCACCGAGCCGATTTCCGCGATGCGGCCGACGTCGTTGCGCGCGAGGTCGATCAGCATCACGTGCTCGGCGATTTCCTTCGGATCGTTCAGCAGTTCGGTCGCGAGTTCCGCATCGCGCTCGGGCGTATTGCCGCGCGGACGCGTGCCGGCGAGCGGACGGATCGTGACGATCTGGTCTTCGCCGCGCTTTTCCTGGCGCACCAGGATTTCCGGCGATGCGCCGACCACGTGGAAATCGCCGAAGTTGTAGTAGTACATGTACGGCGACGGATTCAGCGAACGCAGCGCGCGATACAGCGACAGCGGATTGTCGCGATACGGCTTCGTCAGACGCTGGCCGACCTGGATCTGCATCAGTTCGCCGGCCGCGATGTATTCCTTCGCCTGGCGCACGGCGGCCAGATAGTCTTCCTTCTTGAACTCGCGGAACGTCTCGGTGCGCACACTCGCCGACGTGACGGGCGGCTGCACGGTCGTGCGCAGGCGCTGCTTCAGCTCGCGCAGGCGCTGCTTGGCCTTCGTATAGGCTTCCGGCTGGGCCGGGTCCGCATAGATGATCAGATAGAGCTTGCCGGCGAGGTTGTCGATCACCGCGACTTCTTCGGTGAGCAGCAGCTGGATGTCGGGCAGGCCGAGATCGTCGCGCGGCGCGGTGTTCGCGAGTTTCTTCTCGATGTAGCGCACCGCGTCGTAACCGAAATAGCCGGCGAGGCCGCCGCAGAAGCGCGGCAGGCCCGGGCGCTGCGCCACCTTGAAGCGCGCCTGGAACGACTCGATGAATTCGAACGGGTCGCCGTCGTGCGTCTCGACGACCTGGCCGTCGCGCACCACTTCGGACACGCCGTTGCGGGTGCGCACCAGCGTGCGGGCGGGCAGGCCGATGAACGAATAGCGGCCGAAGCGTTCGCCGCCGACCACCGACTCGAGCAGGAACGAGTTGGCGCCCGCGCGTTCAGGCTGGGCCAGCTTCAGGTAGAGGGACAGCGGCGTTTCGAGGTCGGCGAGCGCTTCCGCGATCAGCGGGATGCGGTTGTAGCCTTCGTTCGCAAGCGATTGGAATTCGAGTTCGGTCATGTTCCGGTCCTGTTCGGGACGAGCGGCGGAGTGCGCCAGGGATCACTTGACGCTACGCGGGCTGCCGTCGGCGAAAGGGCGGTCGATCGAGAAGTGCCTGTTGCCGGCCGGCACGCCGGGCGTGAACGTCGCGAGCCTGCGGCCGGTCCTGAACGCAAGCGTTCGGACGCGGTAGAACTCGAGGTGGTGCGACGATCGGCGCGCGGCTGCGCAGCGAGATAAAAAACGGCGCTGAAGACGTGCCTCAGCGTACCTCATCGAAGAGGTTAGCGCGACCAGCGACGCCAGGGCCAGGCTCCCCGGTCGATGCTGCTCAGACTCCGTTTTTTATTCAGAAACATGCGGATGGAAGAAATAATCAGAGGGTTGGCCGGCCGGCGTTGTGCGCGGTGATCGCGCGGGCCGCGACCAGCAACGAATCGACTATACCATCCGAATTTATCGTTTGTATAGCTTTGCCGTGGTTGTAGCCGTATGGCACCGTCAGCGTCGCCATCCCGGCCGCGCGGCCCGCCAGCGCGTCGTTTTCCGAGTCGCCGATCGCGACCGCCGCGTCCGGCGCGACGCCGAGCGCTTCGCACGCCGTCAGCATCGGCAGCGGATCGGGCTTCTTGCGCGCGACGCTGTCGCCGCCGAGCACGATGCCGAAGCGATCGATCAGCCCGTATTGCTCGAGCAGCTCGACCGCGAAGCGGTGCGGCTTGTTCGTCACGCATGCGAGCCGGATGCCGGCCGTGCGCAACGCATCGAGGCCGGTTGCGACGTCCGGATAGAGACGCGTGTGGCGGCCGTTGATCTTCGCGTACTCGGTCTGGTAGATCGCGAGCGCGTCGTCGAAGCGCGCGTGCGCTTCGTCGCGCGTGAAGCGCGGCTTCAGCACGCTCTGGATCAGATGCTCGGAGCCCTTGCCGACGTAGCCGATCACCTCGTCGCGCGACGTGGCCGGCGCGCCGAGCTGCGCGAGCATTCCGTTCAGCCCGGCCGTGAAATCGTCGGCCGTGTCGACCATCGTGCCGTCGAGGTCGATCAGCGCCGCGTCGATGCGCGGCGTCGCGAAACGGACCGTGCCGTCGGCTGCGGCCCCGGCCAGCGAGGAATCGGCCACGGCGTCAGCTCCGCGCGACGGTGGCGAGCGCGGCACGCATCTCGTCGATCACCGTGCGGTAATCGGGCTTGCCGAAGATCGCCGAACCCGCGACGAAGGTGTCCGCGCCGGCCGCCGCGATTTCCGCGATGTTGTCGGCCTTCACGCCGCCGTCGACCTCGAGCAGGATCTCGCGGCCGGTGCGCTCGGTGTACGCGTCGATGCGGGCGCGCGCTTCGCGCAGCTTGTTCAGCGTTTCCGGAATGAACGACTGGCCGCCGAAGCCCGGGTTCACCGACATCAGCAGCACGAAGTCGAGGCGATCCATCACGTGATCGAGATAGTTCAGCGGCGTCGCCGGGTTGAACACGAGGCCGGCCTTGCAGCCGTGATCGCGGATCAGCGACAGCGTACGGTCGATGTGGTCCGAGCCTTCCGGGTGGAAGCTGATCAGGTTCGCGCCGGCTTTCGCGAAATCGGGCACGATCCGGTCGACCGGGCGCACCATCAGGTGCACGTCGATCGGCACCTGCACGTGCGGGCGGATCGCCTCGCAGACGAGCGGGCCGATCGTGAGGTTCGGCACATAATGGTTGTCCATCACGTCGAAGTGAATCCAGTCGGCGCCGGCGGCGACCACGTTGCGGACTTCTTCGCCGAGCCGTGCAAAGTCGGCCGACAGGATGCTGGGAGCGATGCGGAATTGAGTCATGACAGGGGAGCGGGGACGCTGCGGCGCAAAACCGCCATTCTACCGTCCGGCGACCCGGTGCGCGGCGACGGGCCGTGCGGTTGCGGCCCGATTCCGCATAGAATGCCGAACCAGTGCGGCGCGCCCGCGGCCCTGCCGCTCGAGTGGGCGCGGGCGGTTACCTACAGCGGAAACATCATGAGTCAGTATCAGTTCACCGTTTCGGTGAAAACCAGCTACTTGCCGGAACAATCCGACCCCGATCGGCGTCAATACGCATTCGCGTACACGCTGACCATCCGCAATACCGGGCAGGTCGCGGCCCAGCTGATCGCGCGTCACTGGATCATCACGGACAGCGAAAACCACGTGCAGGAAGTGAAGGGGCTCGGCGTCGTCGGGCACCAGCCGCTGCTGCAGCCGGGCGAACAGTTCGAATACACGAGCTGGGCCGTGATCGCGACGCCGGTCGGCACGATGCGCGGCGCGTACTTTTGCGTGGCGGAGGACGGCGAGCGGTTCGACGCGCCGGTCGACGAGTTTGCGCTGCACATGCCGCGCACGCTGCATTGAGCGTGCGGGGCTGGTCAGCGCGGCTGGCGGTCGTTGCCGCGGGCGTGCTTCTTCCTGCCCGACGACGTCCACACGACGATGAAGACCAGCAGGGCAAGCGCTACGAAGGCTTCGAGCGCGAAGATGAGCATCGGATATTGGTCGAGAAAATCTGACATGGCGGTTTCCATCAAGAACGGACATTGTATGTGGTTTGGGCCGCGGGCGGCCGGCTGGGTTGCGGCGGTCGCAGCGGCAGCGCTGCTTGCCGCGTGCGGCGGCGCGCCGACGCGCACGTCGACGCTCAAGCCGCCGACCGGTGCGGCGATCGTGCCGGGGCAGGTCGCCGCGAAGCGGCTGACGCCGGTCGCATGGCAACAGGTGCCGGGGTGGCAGGACGATTCGCTGATCGGCGCGACGGCCGCGCTGCGGCAGAACTGCGCGCGGCTTGCGCGGCAGCCGGCGTGGCAGCGCGCCTGCGCGGCCGCCGATCGCCTCGACGAACTCGACGTCAGCAGCGCGCGTACCTTCTTCGAAACGTATTTCACGCCGTTTCAGCTGGCGAACACCGACGGCACGCTCGACGGGCTCGTGACCGGCTATTACGAGCCGCTGCTGCATGGCTCCCGCGTGCGTCGCGGTCCTTACCAGTACGCGCTGTACCGCTGGCCGGCCGGCTATCGTGCCGGTGCCGCGCTGCCCGCTCGCGCGCAGCTCGAGCGCGCCGGCATCCTGAACGGCAACGAACTCGTGTGGGTCGACGATCCGATCGAGGCGTTCTTCCTGCAGGTGCAGGGCTCGGGACGCGTGCTGCTCGACGACGGTTCGGTGATGCGGGTGGGTTTCGGCGGCACCAACAACCAGCCGTATCGCTCGATCGGCAAGTGGCTGCTCGATCGCGGCGAGCTGACGCCCGCCCAGGCGACGATGCAGGGCATCAAGGCGTGGGCGAAGGCGAACCCGACGCGCGTGGATGCGTTGCTCGACACGAATCCGCGATTCGTGTTTTTCCGCGACATGCCGACGAAGGAAGATGCACCGCACGGCGGCGCGGACGGCCCGATCGGTGCGCTCGGCGTGCCGCTCACGGCGGAGCGTTCGATCGCGGTCGATCCGTCGTCGATCCCGCTCGGCACGCCGGTGTTCCTGCAGACCACGCGTCCGCTGACCAATACGCCGATGAACCGGCTCGTGTTCGCGCAGGACACGGGTTCCGCGATCAAGGGCGGCGTGCGGGCCGACTATTTCTGGGGGCTCGGCGACGACGCCGGCGACCAGGCCGGACGGATGAAGCAGATCGGCCGGATGTGGCTGCTGTTCCCGAATTCGTGATCCGCGGTGACGCCGGCACGCACGTGTAGCCGGCGCATCGAGACGAGGCAGCCCGACCGGTTTTGGCCGGTCGGGCTGTTTTTTCGAGGGCCGCGCATGATCGCTGTTCCGGAGCGCCCTCGTGCCGTAGCCGGTATCAGCCCTTGCGCTTGTCGATGACGCGTCGCGCCTTGCCGACCGAGCGCTCGATTCCGTTCACGGGCAATACGTTGATGACAGCCGTCACGCCGATCAGCGACTTGATGTCGTGTGCGAGCGCCTGTCTGGCCGCGTGGATCGCGGCCGTGTCCGGCGCCGTTTCGGGACACGGCTCGACATTGAGCGTCAGCACGTCGAGCGGACCTTCCTTCGTCAGCACGATCTGATAGTGCGGTGCCAGCGCGCGCTGCTTCAGCAGCTGTTCCTCGATCTGCGTCGGGAAGACGTTGACACCCCGCACGATCATCATGTCGTCCGAGCGCCCGGTGATCTTTTCCATCCGGCGCATCGTGCGCGCGGTGCCGGGCAGCAGGCGCGTGAGGTCGCGGGTGCGATAGCGGATGATCGGCAGCGCTTCCTTGGTCAGCGACGTGAAGACCAGCTCGCCGAGTTCACCGTCCGGCAGCACTTCGCCGGTTTCGGGGTCGATGATTTCCGGGTAGAAGTAGTCTTCCCAGATGGTCGGGCCGTCTTTGGTCTCGACGCATTCCGACGCGACGCCCGGGCCCATCACTTCGGACAGCCCATAGATGTCGACCGCGTCGATGCCCATCCGCTGCTCGATGGCCACGCGCATGTCGTTCGTCCACGGTTCCGCGCCGAAGATGCCGATGCGCAGCGAACTCTGCGCGGGATCGAGACCCTGGCGCTCGATCTCGTCGGCGATCGACAGCATGTAGCTTGGCGTCACCATGATGATGTCGGGCCGGAAATCCTGGATCAGCTGCACCTGCTTCTCGGTCTGGCCGCCGCCGAACGGGATTACGGTGAGCCCTGCGCGTTCGGCGCCGTAGTGTGCGCCGAGCCCGCCGGTGAACAAACCGTAGCCGTAGCTGACGTGAACCTTGTCGCCGCGCCGCGCGCCGGCCGCGCGGATCGAGCGTGCGACGAGATTCGCCCACGTATCGATGTCGCGCGCCGTATAGCCGACGACGGTCGGCTTGCCGGTCGTGCCCGACGACGCGTGAATGCGCGAGATCTGGTCCTGCGGCACCGCGAACATGCCGAACGGGTAGCTGTCGCGCAGGTCGCTCTTGGTCGTGAACGGGAAGCGCGACAGATCCGTGAGTGTCTTCAGGTCGTCGGGATGCACGCCCGCTTCGTCGAATTTGCGGCGATAGACGGGGGAGTGCTCATACGCATGCCGGAGCGACCATTTCAGGCGTTCGAGCTGTAACGCGGTCAGCTCGTCGCGTGAAGCGGTCTCGATCGGCTCGAGCGGTAGCGGGGTAGTCATGCCTGTCTCCAGTGATTGTTATGAGCGAGCCGTGGACGTCAGCGGTCTTCCGGGAGGACCGTGCCCTTGATCTGGGCCGATTTGCCGCGAAACATCGCGACCGTTTCGCCTGTCTGGTTCGTGACGCGGATGTCGTAGACGCCATGCCGGCCGCTGCGTGTCTGCTCGATCGCCTCGGCCGTCAGCAGGTCGTTGCCGTAGACGGGGCGCAGGTATTCGATCGAGCAGCCCGCGGCAACGGTATTCAGGTTGTACGAGTTGCACGCGAACGCGAACGTCGAATCGGCGAGCGTGAAGATGATGCCGCCGTGGCAGGTCTGGTGCCCGTTCAGGAATTCCGGCCGTACGCGCATCTGCAGGCGTGCGTAGCCGGCGCGCACTTCGGCGATTTCCATGCCGAACGCGCGGCTGCAGGCGTCCGCGTCGTACATGGCCCGTGCCGCCGCACGGGCGAGCGCATCGGGGTCGAGCGTGTCGGTGGGGGTGGTCATGTCAACGTCCCTCGAACCGCGGCGCGCGCTTCTCGATGAACGCCTTCACGCCTTCCGCGTAGTCGTACGACTGGCCGAGCTTGCGCTGCAGGTCACGCTCGAGGTCGAGCTGCTGGTCGAGCGTATTCGTGACGCTGTCGCGCATCGACTGCTTGATCGACGCGATCGCGAGCGTCGGTTGCTGCGCGAGCTGGTTGGCAACTTGACGGGCCGACGCGGCGAGCGCATCGTCGTCGACCGCGCGCCAGATCAAGCCCCATTGTTCGGCCTGTTCGGCGCCGAGCTTGTCGCCGGTCAGGGCGAGCCCCAGCGCGCGTGCCATGCCGACGCGTTGCGGCAGGAACCATGTGCCGCCCGAATCGGGCACGAGCCCGATCTTGACGAAGGCCTGGATGAAACTGCTCGAGCGCGCGGCGAACACGATGTCGCAGGCGAGCGCGAGATTCGCGCCGGCGCCGGCCGCCGTGCCGTTGACGGCGGCGATCACCGGAATCGGCATGCGTTGCAGGCGGCGGATCAGTGGATTGAAATGCTCGTCGATCAGCGTGCCGAGGTCGGTGGACGCGCCCGGCGTGAAGTCGAGGTCGGCCAGGTCCTGGCCTGCGCAGAAGCCGCGCCCCGCACCCGTCAGGATCAGCGCACGCGCGCCGGCCGTCTCGACTTCATCGAGTGCCGACTGCAATTCGCGGTGCATTGCCCGCGTGAAGCTGTTCAGCTTGTCCGGACGGTTGAGGGTGATCGTGGCCACGTGGGCAGCCTGATCGATATCCAGCTGGATCGCCTGATATGACATGCAGTGTCTCCTTCATGACTTCGTTATAGGCGCGCGGTGCGTCGGTTACACGCGTTCGATGGCGATCGCGATGCCCTGGCCGACGCCGATGCACATCGTACAGAGCGCAAAGCGGCCGGCCGTACGCTCGAGTTGATGAAGTGCCGTGGTCACGAGCCGGGCGCCCGATGCGCCGAGCGGGTGGCCGAGCGCGATCGCGCCGCCGTTCGGGTTCACGCGCGGATCGTCGTCGGCGATGCCGAGCATGCGCAGCACCGCGAGACCCTGCGACGCGAATGCCTCGTTCAGCTCGATCACGTCGAACTGGTCGATCGTCATCCCGAGCTGGCGCAACAGTTTCTGCGCGGCCGGCGCCGGGCCGATGCCCATCACGCGCGGCTCGACGCCGGCGGTCGCCATGCCGACGACGCGCGCACGGCGGCGCAGCCCGTATTGATCGGCGGCTTCCGCGTTGGCGAGCAGCACTGCGCATGCGCCGTCGTTGACGCCCGACGCGTTGCCGGCCGTCACCGAGCCGTCCGGGCGCACGACGCCCTTCAACTTCGCGAGCGCTTCGAGCGACGTTTCGCGCGGATGCTCGTCGACGGATACGACGAGCGCGTCGCCTTTCTTCTGCGGAATCGTCACCGGGACGATTTCCTCGGCGAGCGTGCCGTCCCGCTGCGCGCGCGCGGCTTTCTGCTGGCTGCGCAGCGCGAACAGGTCCTGGTCGGCGCGGCTGATGTCGTAGTCGACCGCGACGTTCTCGGCCGTCTCCGGCATCGAATCGACGCCGTATTGCTGTTTCATCAGCGGATTGACGAAACGCCAGCCGATCGTCGTGTCGAAAATGGCGGCCTGGCGCGCAAACGCGCTGGCGGCCTTGCCCATCACGAACGGCGCGCGCGTCATGCTTTCGACGCCGCCCGCGATCATCAAGCGTGCCTCGCCCGCCTTGATCGCGCGCGCGGCGGTGCCGACGGCGTCCATGCCCGAGCCGCACAGCCGGTTCAGCGTCGTGCCCGGCACGGCGGTCGGCAGGCCCGCAAGCAGCGCGGACATGCGCGCGACGTTGCGGTTGTCCTCGCCGGCCTGGTTCGCGCAGCCGTAGATCACGTCGTCGATGGCCGACCAGTCGACGTTGCGGTTGCGTTCGATCAGCGCCTTGAGCGGCACCGCGCCGAGATCGTCGGCACGAACGTCTTTCAGGGCGCCGCCGTAGCGGCCGATGGGGGTGCGAATCGCGTCGCAGATGTAGGCGTCGGTCATGGGTGTGTCGATGTGCAACGAACCCGCCGGTTGACGGATTCGTTCATGGTAGAGAACGTGGCGGCGTTTGCACGTCGGCCATTCGGGTTATGCCGTCTGGCCGGCTTCCGCAGGCACTGCCTTCGGCGCAACATGGACGCGGCTTTGCACCACGCGGAACCGATTGGCGACGAACGCCGGGTCGGCCAGCGCCGCGTTGGCGGCCGGGTTCGCGCCGGTGCCGTGGAAGTCGGAGAAGGCGGCCGACTGGTTGACGAACACGCCGCCCGTCAGGTTGATCGACAGCGCGACGCCGCCACGCACCGCCGCATCGTGCGCAGCGTCGAGGACCTTGTCGTCGGTGCTGTAGACGGACAGCGTCAATGCGCCATGTTCCGCGGCGATTTCGCCGGCGAGATCGAGCGACTGCGCGGTCGAGTCGGTCGCGATCACGAACGAGATCGGGCCGAACCATTCCTGCGTGAACTTCGCGCGGTCGGCCACGTCGAGTTGCAGCACGAGCGGCGTGCGCACGCGAGCGTCGGCGAACGCCGGGTGCTGGAGCGTCTGGCTGTCGGCGAGCACGCGGCCGAGCTTGCGCGCGTCGTCGATGCGCGCGGTCACGCCGTCGTTCTGGATCGCGCCGATCAGTTCGACCGAGCGCGCCGGGTCGCCGGTCAGCTTCTGCACGGAGACGGCGATGGCCTGTGCGACTTCGTCGAAGCTCGCATGACCGTCTGCCGTCCGGATGCCGTCGCGCGGCACATAGATGTTCTGCGGTGCCGTGCACATCTGGCCGGAGTACAGCGCCAGCGAGAACGCGATGTTCTTGGCTGCAGCCTTCAGGTCGTCGGTCGAGTCGATCACGATCTGGTTGACGCCTGCCTTCTCGGTATACACCTGTGCTTGGTGGGCATTGCGTTCGAGCCACGTGCCGTTTTGCGTGCTGCCCGTGAAGTCGATCAGCTTGATTTCAGGACGCAGCGCGAGGTCCTGCACGAGGGCGCCGTCGTTCGGCTCGGTCGCGAGGAGCGTGACGACGTTCGGATCGAAGCCGGCTTCGCGCAGCACGTCGCGGGCGATGCGGACCGTGATCGCGAGCGGCAGGATCGCGCCCGGATGGGGTTTGACGATCACCGTGTTGCCGGTCGCCAGGTCGGCGAACAGGCCCGGGTAGCCGTTCCAGGTCGGGAACGTGCAGCAGCCGAGCACGAGGCCGGTGCCGCGCGGGACGATCGTATAGCGCTTGTGCATCGCGAGCGGCGGGTTCTTGCCTTGCGGCTTCTCCCAGTGCGCATCGGCGGGGATGCGACGCAATTCGTCCCATGCGTAGGCGACCGCTTCGAGTGCGCGATCCTGCGCGTGCGGGCCGCCGGCCTGGAAGGCCATCATGAACGCCTGGCCCGTCGTGTGCATCACGCTGTAGGCAATCTCGAAGCTCGCACGATTCAGTCGCGCGAGAATTTCCAGGCTGATGCCGATCCAGGCGCTCGGGCCGGCTTCGCGCCATGCACGCTGGGCCGCGGCGGCCGCGGCAATCAGTTCGTCGGGCGTCGATTTCGGGTAGCGGATGTCCAGCGCGACCCCGTACGGCGACTGCTCCGCGCCGACGGTTCCGTCGGACGCCGGCTGGTCGAGCACGAACGTGTTGCCGAGGTGTGCTTTGAACGCCGCTTCGCCATCGGCGCTCGCGCTTTCCCCGTACACTTTGGGACTCGGCATTTCCGCGAACGGGCTCCAGTACCCGCGGCTCTCGATGGCGGCGAGGGCGTGTTTCAGCGTGTCTTCGTGCTTCGTGAACAGTGCATGGGTCATGACGGCGGCCTGATGGACGTTGAGAAGGGTTGGATCGATTAATTAACCGACCGGTTGGTCGGAGAATGGTAGCATCAAACTATTCGCATGTGCGAGGCGTTTCTCATTTCATTGATCGAGGAGAAATAGATGTCTTACGAGAACATCCTGGTGGAGACCCGGGGGCGAGTCGGGCTGGTCACGCTCAACCGTCCGAAGGCGCTGAATGCGCTGAACGATGCATTGATGGATGAATTGGGCGCTGCGCTGAAGGCGTTCGACGCGGACGACGAGATCGGCGCAATCGTCGTGACGGGGAGCGAGAAGGCGTTCGCGGCCGGGGCCGACATCGGCATGATGGCGACCTATTCCTATATGGATGTTTACCGCGGCGACTACATCACCCGTAACTGGGAGACCGTCCGCGAGATCCGCAAGCCGATCATCGCTGCCGTGGCGGGCTTCGCGCTCGGCGGTGGCTGCGAACTCGCGATGATGTGCGACATCATCTTCGCGGCGGAAACGGCCAAGTTCGGTCAACCCGAGATCAAGCTGGGCGTGATGCCTGGCGCAGGCGGTACGCAGCGCCTGCCGCGCGCGGTCTCGAAGGCGAAGGCCATGGACATGTGCCTGACCGCACGTTTCATGGATGCAGCCGAGGCGGAGCGGGCCGGGCTGGTGTCGCGTGTGCTGCCTGCCGACAAGCTGCTCGACGAGGCGATTGCCGCTGCGACGACGATCGCCGAGTTTTCGCTGCCGGCGGTCATGATGGTCAAGGAGTCGGTGAACCGCGCATACGAGACGACGCTGGCCGAGGGTGTCCATTTCGAGCGTCGACTGTTCCATTCGTTGTTCGCTACCGAAGATCAGAAGGAAGGGATGGCGGCATTCGTCGAGAAGCGGAAACCGGTATTCAAGAACCGTTGATTCGCCGGCGGCCGGGTGGAGCTTGGCGAGCGACGGGTGTCGGTCGCCGCCATGATCGCCTGGTGCAATGAACCCAAAGCCCCCGTGCGCGGCAGCGCACGGGGGCTTTTCAAAATATTTTCACAAAGGGGTTGCGGAGAGCGGGGCAGGTGCTTAGAATCACGCCTCTTTCGCGCTAACGGAAACGCGGCGCGGGAGAAGAAGGGAAGCGGTGCTGTCGGGCTGGTCGTAGCGGCCTCGGCGGTGCAAGAAGTTGAACCCCAGCCGTCGCAACGAAGTAGTTAAAAAGTTGTTGACGAACTGAAAAAAGCGGTTCATAATCTCGCTTCTCTGCTGCTGAAAACGCAGCGCTGCTGAGAAAGCCTCCGGGTCCTCGCAGAAATGCTCTTTAAA